>JBBAUC010000206.1:0-5918 GCA_040398485.1 Roseomonas sp.
CAAGGAGGGCAAATACGCCTTCCACTGGACCCGGCTGTCATGCCGTCGGTTCCGCAACAACGAGGTGCGGCTACAGTTGCACGCGCTGGCCTACAACCTGGCCACCTTCCTGCGCTGCATCAAGCTGCCCGAGGCGATGGCCGACTGGTCGTTGACCAGCCTGCAAATGAAGCTGATCAAGATCGGGGCGCGTGTCGTCCGCCGCGCTGAAAAACGTCGCCACAAGGCCAGGAGAAGGCGGGTTCGCCGGCCGATCCGCCCAGTTCCAGGCGTTTGCGCGACCACAAACACCGCTCAGAGCGAAAAGCGCTTGTGCAACTCGCAAACCTATGTTGCTGTGTTAACAGGGGGCAGGACGCTAGGGGCATGATGGGTTACCCAGCGTTTTTTGTCTGGCAGATTTAGGGAGGGACAGCATGGCATTTGTAATCACGGGCGACCTGAACCAGGCGCATGATCAGGCGCTGGCTCTTTGGAAAAAGATAGGTGAAAAGCAGGAACGCAACCTGCTGGTCTTTAGTGAAAAGGTGGCATCGTTGGGGGCGACGCTGAAATACTGGGGTGATCACACGCTGTCGGAGAAATGCCGCCTCGAACGCGGAACCGGGCTCCTGTTCGGTGAGGAGCTGCTGGAAGGGAAGGTGGGCGTGACGGCGTGGAACGGGTCGATCCGGATCACTGGGGTGGTGGCGTTCTATGCCGAAACCCATTCCGGCACGGATACCAAGTTTAACCCCGATGTGCGCGCCTTTGCCCGCGAGATCGCGGTGTTCAAATGCTACAGTCTGGTGTCGCGGGCCGGGCGCAATATCTGTCATGTGGCGGCCAATACCTATGGCGGGGCGTGGAACGAGGGGCAGGCGTTTCCGTTCGATTATTCCCGCTTGGATGGCGGTCTTGACCTGAACAAGATGCGCGGGTCGTTTGGATTGCCCACGATATCGCTGGCAGACCTGAAGCTGAGAGATGGACAGATCGCCGGCGAGCTGAGCGCCTATTCCAAGGACTGCTATCACATCCCCGAAGCGCAAGAGCGTGAGTGGATGAGCGCGAGCTGCACGACCTGGGACGGGCGACGCCTTGAGGTTGCCGGCAAGATCACTGGTCGGCATGACTGCTTCACCGATATGGAGATGCGCCAAGCGGTCTGAGCGCGGGCCGGTTGACGCCAGAGTCTGGAAAATTCCAACGGTATTGCGTTGAAACGCCAATGAGCAGCCGGCGAGATAGGCAAGCCATAGTCTGGTCTTGTCGCTTCCAATGGCCGCTTCGGCTGCGGCTTGATTTTCAAGCAATTTATCATGCCACAGGCGGCAGGTGCGCGCGTACTGCTCGCGCCAGCCCTCGGCATCATGCACTTCAAAACCGTGCCGCTGCAGATTGGCGATTGACATGCCAAGGTGATCCAATTCGCCGCCCGGAAAGATATATCGGGTAAGTGCGGCGTATTCCTTGGCGTGTTTGGCGAAAGCCTTGTCATCGCGTTTCGCCGGCCGTGCGATGGTATGGTGCAGATAAAGACCACCCAGGCGCAGCAATCGGTTCACCGAGGAAAAATAGGTGGGATAATTGGCGATGCCCACCTGTTCAAACATGCCGAAGGACGAGATCTTATCAAACTGCCCCTGCATTTTGGTGTCATCCTGCAACTGGATTTCCACGCGCCCTTCCAGCCCCAGCCGCTTAATTTTTGCGCGCGCCAATTCGGCCTGCTCAGACGATAATGTCACCCCGGTGGCATGCGCCCCGTGATGGCGTGCCGCATCATGGAAAGCTTTCACCTTTTCTGGGCTGTCGCAGGCGAAACCGATAATGCCGTCAGTAGCACCACGGGCGGCCAGGCCCAATTCGTGCGCGGCGCCTATGCGTCCAAAGGCGGCAAGAGCTTCATCTGCTTGGCATCAACCTATGAACGCAAGGGCGTGCGGAAAAGCCGCATTGTCTTGAACCTAACAGCAGGCAATGTTGTTACCACCGCGCGGTCTGATCAAATGTATGTCGTCACCGAATACGGCATTGCCAATCTGAAGGGGCTTTCGGTCGCTGAACGCGCGCGCGCCATTATCGGCTTGGCCCATCCTGATTATCGTGAGGAGCTTTCGCGCGAGGCACGCGACCATGGGCTGGCGCCGCGGCATTTTCTCTGACCGCGGCGGTCTTGATGGTGTGATCCGCGGAGACGGATCACACCTGCGCATCATCACCCACGATGCAGCGCGCAGAGCTTATTGCCGTAAGGGTCGCGCACATAAGACAGATACAGCCGCACCGCGCCGCCTTCGCGCCAGCCGGGCGGGTCTTCAATGCTGGTGCCACCATTGGCCACCGCCGCATCATGGAAGGCCTTCACCTTTTCTGGGGTGTCGCAGGCAAAACCAATCGTGCCGCCATTGGCGCCGCAGGCGGCTTTGCCATCAATGGGCTTGCTGATGCCAAGCGTGCCGGTTGGCGTGCGGTAAAAGCAGCGCCCCTTCGGGTCCATCTTGCCTTCCGCGACACCAAGGACGCCCAGCGCCGCGTCATAGAATTTCTTGGAAACGGCAACGTCATCCGCGCCGACAAAGATATGAGAGAACATTTCCACCCCTTTGCGTTACGTGCCCCGGTGAGGGACGCGGGAACATCATCAGTCAGCCAGCCCCGATTGCAAGTGGGCCGGAGCATTTTCAAGCCAAGTGGAACACTTGGCGGCTCGGAAAATGCGACCAAACACGGATTTATTCTGGCTTCAGCCCTACGGTGCGCATCAACGGGCCCCATTTCGCCATCTCGGCTTCCATCGCCGCGCGCATACTGGCGGGGTCTTTGAGCCGCACCTCGGCATATCGGGAAGCGCTGGGTCACGCGCATTATCGGTGACAGCAAGCACGCAGAACTGGCCGATGGAATTCGGCACATTGTCAATCAACAGATCAATACGCCCGGCGATGATTCCCGTGCCGGATGCGGCATGTTTTTCGGGTCCTTGCAGTGCCATTCGGGCAAGCCAATTGCCCAAGCCTCGGTCAACGCCTACCGACGACCAGTCACAGAATTCAGGCGACCTTGTTTAAAGCGGGCTTAGAAGAAGATTGCCCTTCAGAGATGGCAGCAGGCGAGGGCTTCGGCTCTGGCGGCAGGGGAATACCGGGGCGCGCCGCAGTCGGTCCGCCGGGGGTGATATTCATACCCCTTACATCAGCCGGAACTTCCGCGCCAAACAAGATAGAGGCGCGATAAGCGTCAATCTCGCGCTCGGTCGGAAGGCTCACACTCACGCGCCCGGCAGCATCACGAAACTCAATCACCACCATGCCCAGATCACGATCAATCCGCATGCGGGGATTAGCGGGCCCAGCCTCCGGCGAGGCAGACGGTGGCACGGCCCCGGTAGGGCGCTCAGCGCCCACTGAGCCGGAAGATGGGCGCAAACCATCCTTAGGCTGGCTCTGGGGGAAGGAGAGTTGGTTGATCATGACAGCGTTCTCGACACTTTTATCCCAAAAAATCTGGGAGAGAGTCAAGAAGTTTATGAATTTTGCTGTAGAAATCCTGGTAAATTTGCTTAAAAACCTCCGCTCTCATCCCATAGAGTGATCATCAGGGGACTCAATCGCCCAATGATTGAGCAAAATGGCAGCCATGAAGCTTGATTTCAACGCCGATGGACGACCCATCCCAATCCTCGAGGTTGGCGACCTTGTGCGGCTGACCCGCGACGAAGCCGGCCCTGACCCAACGGCTCTGGCCGGAGAATGGGGGAGAATTCGCCGCATCACAGACCGCGGCGGCCTGGAGATTGTGCTTGCGGGCTATTCCCGCCCGCGCGGCGTGGCGCTGGCCATGGTGAGTGATTTCCCGGCAACCAATGTCATCCCCTGCGACCATCGTGGCTTGGCACTGGAGTTGCCGAAATGGTCCAATTGGCGGAATTCGAACGACAGCGGGTTCAGCTCTCGCAAAGATAGGATCTGACAGCGCCCAAAAGCGGAAGCCGGTCCAGGGTGCGCCGCAGAATGGCAGGGCCGGAAACGAGCCCCGCCTTACCCCGTCACGCCGCGATCAACGGTTTGCGGGAAGCGCAGAATTCCTCCACCGCCGCGATATAGCGTGCGAGTTCCGCCTCACCCACCGGCAGGCTGAGCGCCACCATGCCGCGCCGCGCGATGTAAATGCCGGCCTTCATCATATCGAGGAAGAACAATTCCCTAAGCCCTTCCTCCTGAGCGCTGGCGGTATAGGGCCGCAGGATCAGGCCCAGGCGGAAATGCGGTTGCACCATGCTGCCAATGCCGGTGAATTGCATGGCCACACCATGCTTGGTGCAAATGCCATTCAGCGCATCGCGCAGCCCATCGCCGCGCTTACGCAGCGCCTCCGCCGCCGTGTCATCGAAAATCTCGCCCATGGCCAGCATACCCGCGGACATGGAAAGGACGTTGTTGTTGAAGGTGCCGGAATGGACCAGAGCGCCGGGCTTGTGTGAGTCAAACACGGACATGACATCCGCCCTCCCACCAAAAGCGCCAAACGACATGCCGCCCGCGATGTATTTGCCGAGGGAGACAAGGTCAGGCGTGATGCCATGCAGTTTCTGCAAGCCGCCTGCGGTGTGACGGCTGGTCATGACCTCATCGAAAATCAGCATGGCACCCACTTCGTGCGTAGCGTCGCGCAGCCCCGCCAGAAATTCGCGCGTAGCAGGGATGCAGCCGCCGCTGCCCATCATGGGTTCCAGCAGCACGGCGGCCAGATCGGCGGCATGTTCGCGGATCAGCGCCAGCGTGCCGGGCAGGTCATTATATTCGGCAAGCGTCACCGAAAACGGCGCATTCACCACGCTGCCGCCCGTGACGAAGCTCATTACCCCGCCGTGATAGCCGCCGCGGAAGGCGATGATCTTGCTGCGTCCCGTATGCGCGCGCGCGGCTGCCAGGGCCATCAAATTCGCCTCGGTCCCGCTATTGGTGAAGCGCACCAATTCCAAGGCCGGGAAACGCGCGCATAAAATGGCAGCGAGCTTCGCCTCATTCTCGCCGACTGACGCCAGGCTGATGCCGTTCTGGATAACCTGATGCAGCATCGCCTGAATGCGCGGATCCGAATGGCCAAAAAGCCCCGCAGTATATTCGCCGCAAAGGTCAAGGTATTTGTTGCCGTCAATATCTTCCAGATAGCAGCCCTGGCCGCTTTTCATTGCGGTCGGATAGGGCGTGTAGAATAGCGTGCTGCGCGTGTTGCCGCCCGGCATCACGGCGCGGGCTTTCTCGTGCGCGGTGGCGCTATTGGGGCGCGCACGGGAATAGCTCTCCCGCGCTTCGGCAAGGGCCGCTTCCAGATCGGAATTGCGCGGCGCGGCGGATGCATCAAGTGGCGGTGTCATGCGCGTTCCTCCTTATCCTTGGGCGTGGACATGTTTCCCGGGGCCATGATCCCGTCCCACCTTGGAGTGTCACTTCATCATGTTTTTTCAGGTAGCGCACCCCCTTTATCGGGGGCTCGCTTTGCACCGGCCATGCGCGGGTGGCATAAGCGCGCGGTGCGGATTCTCTATCACCTTCCCCTCTCCCCCTATGCGCGCAAGGTGCGGCTTGCCCTGGCGGAAAAGCGCATTCCCTTTGATCTTCGGGTCGAAAGGGTGTGGGAAAGGCGTGCGGAGTTCCTCACCATCAACCCCGCCTGCACCGTGCCCGTGTTGCAGGAGGAAAACGGCTTTTGCGTCATCGATTCATACGCGATTTGCGAATATCTGGATGAAGCCTATCCGGATATGCCGCTGCTGGGGCGATCGCTCGGCGAAAGGGCGGAAATTCGGCGCCTGGTGGCCTGGTTTGATGGCAAGTTCCACCTGGAAGTCGGGCGGAATCTGTTGTTTGAAAAGCAGATGAAGCAGCTTCTGGGCCGCGGCAATCCGGATGCCGGGGCCATTCGCGCGGGCT
>JBBAUC010000207.1:0-5906 GCA_040398485.1 Roseomonas sp.
ATGGCCGGCCAGCATGCGCTTCCACACATGCTCAACGCCGACACCCAGCGGGCAAGCAATACCCATGCCCGTCACGACAACGCGACGTGGCGCAAAACCCTTTTGGAACACGCGTGATTCCCCGTTGGATCAGCTAAGGGGCGCTCAGGCGCCCTTGTGCTTTTCGATGTAGTCGATCGCGTCCTTCACGGTCGTGATCTTTTCCGCGGCATCATCGGGGATTTCCACGCCGAAGGCTTCTTCGAACGCCATCACCAGTTCAACGGTGTCAAGGCTGTCCGCGCCCAGGTCGTCAATGAAGGATGCCTCAGTGGTTACCTTCGCTTCTTCGACGCCAAGGTGCTCGACCACGATCTTCTTGACCTTCTCGGCGGTATCGCTCATCGCGTAACTCTCCATTTGGCGGGGCTTGGCCCGCGCTCCCCAAAACAATGCGGCTGGCTGCCTGATGGCCTGAGACTCGCGCCCCATCCCGCCCGACCGCGTCGCCTTAACATAGCTGTAAGACGGGGCCTAGAGCATTTTCAAGCCAAGTGGAACCACTTGGCGGCTCGGAAAATGCGATCAGAGATGGGTTGGGTCCTTCTCGCCGCACTTTCGCGGCGAGAAGGACCCAGGCGGGATTAGGCAATCTGGTCAAGTTTCCGGCAAGAAAGCGCGCCCCCTCAGTAAGCGGCATAAAGATACATGGGCAGCGGCTGGGTTTCGTCCGTGACCGAGGTTACCCCCGGCACACCCTCTGCCAGGACCCGAAGGCCGCGTTTGATAGCGTCTGAGCGGGAAAAGCCATGAAAGGTCACCGCGCCATCCTTCACATCCACCATGATATGGTAGGTATCGGCCCAGGCTTCCTTGCGCATGGCGGCCAGCACGGCGGCGCGGATGCGCTCATCCGGAACCCCTTCGGCCTTTTCAGGGGGCAGCAGCAGCCCATGCAGCAAATCCGCCCGGCTGATCAGGCCGCGCAGCCGACCCTCAGCCACCACCAGCACCCGGCGAATGCCATGCTGTTCCATGAGCTGCGCGACATGGGCGGCGGTGGCGTCGGGTTCTACGGTCACCAGCTTTTCGGTCATGATGTCGCGCGCCTTGGCGCCATGGGTGCGGGCGTAATGCTCAGCGCCCCGGCCCGGGTCGCCAAACAGGCCGCTGAACCAGGAAGCTGGCTTGTCTTCCTCCCCGGCCAGGCGGCGGATCAAATCTGCTTCCGTCACCATGCCGAGCAGGGCGCCATCAGCCCCCAGCACCGGCACGGCGGAAATGCCGCGTTCGGCGAGTAACCGCGCCATGGCAATCACCGGGGTTTCCGGTGGCACGGTGACAAGTTCGGTGGTCATCAGATCACGGGCGGTGAGTGTGGACATTGGATTTCCCTTCTGCTTGCCCCGGCAATCTAGGTCCGATCGCCCGAAGCATTCTTGACGCAGGTCAATATAGGATTGGTCCTCGCAACCTTTTGGTGGATATGCGAAGGTGTTTTCATGAAGGCGGCGGTATTGTTTTTCACCACGATGCTGGGTGGTTGTAGCGTGCTGGGCGGGAATGGGCTGACCAGCTCGGCACCGCAAGGTCAGCTTGTTGCCCCCGAAGCGCTGGCGCCCTTGGCCGCACCGCCTGCCGGGCGGGCGCTTTGGGCGGAGCTTGGCGAGGATGCCGGCTTGGCGCGCCCGGTGCGTCAGGAAGGGCCGCGGCGCTTCTGGCGCACGGATCAGGGGCTGGTCTTCGTCACGGAAGGGGCCCGGGTGGTGGCGACTGCCGGGCTACCCACCATGCTGCTGGCAAACACACCGATTGGCGATGACCCGCTGCGCCGCACTACGCGCCTAGGCCCAGCCCCGGTCCGCCTTGCCCATAGTTTTGACTTTGCAGGCGCTGAGGGCCGGCCGGAACAGATGCGCTTCGGCCAGGTGGTGCAATGCCGGATTGAGCCTGAGGAGCCCGCCATTGGTGGCGTGATTGAGCGGGTTGAAATTTGTGAAGGCGCGGCGGTTTTCACCAATCGCTTCTGGCTTCGCGCAACGGATCGTGTGTTGATACGTTCAGAACAATGGATCGGGCGCGATGTGCCGCCGCTTCGGCTGGAAGTGGCGGTGGAGGGGGGTTAACCGGGCGCCTCCGGCGCAGCGCTTGCCGTTTGCGCCGGGTGCTTGCCTTCCATGACCAGCTTCTGATGAGGATAGGGAATATCAATCCCCAGCTCATCAAAGCGCCGCTTGATGCGCCGGTTCATCTCCCGCGCGACCGCCCAGCGTTGCGATGGTTCTGTCTTCAGCCGCACGCGAATGATCACGCCCGAATCGCCAAGCTTGTCCACGCCCATCACATCCAGATCATCGCGGATAACGGGGCGCCAACGCGGATCCTGGCGCATTTCAGCGGCAATCTCACGCAACGTCTGCGCAACGTGATCCGTATCCTCCCCGTAATCAACATTCACATCAATCACGGCAAAGGCGAAATCGCGCGTCTGGTTTGTCACGCTGGTGACGGCACTGAAGGGGATGATGTGCAAGCTGCCATCCACGGCGCGGAGCTTGATGGAGCGGATGGAAAGATGTTCCACCACGCCGCTCAGCCCGCCCAATTGCACCACATCACCAACTGCGACCGCGTCTTCAAGGAGCAGGAAGATGCCCGTGATCACATCCTGAACCAGTCGCTGGCTACCAAAGCCAACCGCGATACCGACAACACCAGCACCGGCAATCAGCGGGGCGACATTCACGCCAATTTCCGCGAGCACTGATAGCGCCACAAAAATCAAGATCATCACCAAAAGCGCCGTGCGCAGCATGGGCAACAGCGTACGCACCCGCGCACTTTGCGCAGCCTTGGCATCGCGTGAGAGCCGTTCCAAATGCCGCTGGATCGCGGCGTTGACGCCTTCCCAGATCACCAGCGCCAAGGTGATGGTGAGTGTGATGGAAACGATGGAGGAAACCAGCCGATTGCCAAGCTTGCCGCGGCCGAACCAGGCAAAGGCTTCCAAGCCCCAGCTTTCCAAAAGAAACAGAAGCGCGATCGCGCCAATGGCAAGGCTTGCGGCGCCTTTCAACACGGGCAAGTAGCGATTGGCTCGCGCTTCTAGCCCCGGGTAGCGCGCGGCTAATTCAGGCGTGATGCGGAAGGCTCGCTGGACCACGCGGCGCATGGCCATATCCGCCAATTTGGCAAGCGACAGGATCAGGATGGTGCCGAAGGAAACCTTGAGCAGCCGCCAAAAACCGTTTTGGATTTCCAGTGCCCAGACTCCCCAAGCCGCGATGAGCCAGGCAATCGCCACCAAATGCCAGACATCAGACGCTCGGTCCCGCAGCATCCTGAAAAAGCGGCGCGCTTGATCCGGTTCTTCGCCTTCCGCCAATTCTGGCGCGCGCAAGAAAGCTGACACAGAATGCCGATTTTGCAGAATGATGATCACCAGGAACAGCGTGACCAACAGCAGGGCGATACGCAGAATTGAATCATGGGCAGACCAGGGGAGCCCGAATTGAAGCCCCGCTTCAGCCACCGCATAGCTTGAAACCAGCACTATGACGATACGTCTGAGCCAGATGGTGGCATAGGCCGCCGTTTCATCCAGGACAGGCAGAATACGCAAATGGCTTGAAGCCGGCGAAAGCAACATCCGCGCCGCCACCATGACAACGCGTGAGGCGATATAAGCGTTATTGGCCGTCAGCATAACAAGCTGTGTGCTTGGTAAGGGCCGCACGGCGCTGATCAGCCCGTAGGAAACCAAGGCGAAGGCCGCAACCGGTATCAGATCAAGGCCCAGCCGGCCCAGGACCAAGGGTACACGTTTCAGCAACACCCAGCCGGCATTGTCTGGCGGCGCTTGGGCATCCAGCCAGTTACGCGGGCGACGCAGCGCCTTCATCGCAGCCCATTCCGCGAGCAAGCCAAGGCCGAGCACCAGAATCAGTTTCCAGGATGCATCCAGCACGCGCGATTGCGTAATCGGATCCCGCGCGAGGGATGCCAGCCAGCCCAGCATCGCTGGCAGATCAGCAATGGCTTGCACTGTGGCGACAAGCTGATCGGAAAATGCCGCGAGGCGATGCGACGCGCCCTGGAGCAATTGCGCGCCGAGTGTATTCGGCGCCAGCAGCGCCGGTTCCGTGCTGGCCGGGGCCGCGGGCGCGACACCTTCCGCTTCTGGTGCGGCGGCGCGCAGAGCCCGGATCAATTCAGCGCGCTGCGCATCATCCTGCAAAACCTTGAGCAGCGCCTCAATCTCTGGCGACAATGTTGCCGGCGCAGACACGGCGATGGCGGGCTGTTGCGCCAAAGGATTGCCCGGTTCCGGCTGCGCGCGCGCTGGAGCCGCCAGCAGCAGAAGACCCAAAACCAGCGCAATGAACGGGCGGAAATCCACAGAAATGCTCATGCCGCGCTTGGGAGCGCATTGCCGGGCTCGGGTCAAGTCTTCTTCGCACCCCAATTGCCGGAGGGCGGCGGCGCCATTACACCGCCCCGATGTTTGCTTCACCCTCCGTCTGGACAGTCATGATCGCCCTTTTGGGGACGCATCTGGCGGGGATGGGCGTTTTCCTGACCGTGCCGGTGCTGGCGCCGGCCATTGCGGCGGAACTCGGCATCGCCGCATCGCTTGCCGGGGTGCATACTGCGCTGGTCTATCTAGGGGCCATGGTGTCGGGGCCTTTGGCGGGCGCCTTTATCCATCGCTTTGGCGGCATTCGGGTTTTGCAGGTGGGGATGCTGATTTCCGCTTTTGGCATTGCGATTGCCATGCTGGGGCATCCGGCGGCACTTTTCGCCTCAGCCGTCATTGCCGGGCTCGGCCATGGGCCGGTGACGCCGGCGGGGAGCCATTTGCTCGCCGCCCGCACGCCAGCACGGCGGAGGGGGCTGATCTTTAGCCTGAAGCAATGCGGCGTGCCCGCCGGCGCCATGCTGATTGCCGCTGCCGTGCCGCCCATTGCGGTAGCCGCCGGCTGGCGCCAGGGCGTGTTTGCGGTGGTGGTTTTCCTGGCCGTTTCAGCGCTTTGCCTGCAACCGCTGCGCGCTGCCTTGGATGCGGAGCGGGACCCCAAAACCTCCATCCGCGGGCTTGGCCAGGTTTGGGCGGCGGCGGCTTCCAGCCTTGGCTTGCTCCGCCAATTCCCGATGCTGCGGCGCATGACGATCATGTCAGCGCTTTATGGCGTTTCCCAATTCTGCTTTTCGACCTTCTTTGTAGTGTTTCAGGTGGCAAGCCTTGGCGCGTCCCTGACCGAGGCCGGATTGCGGCTGGCCTTTGCCCAGGCGGCGGGGGTGGCAGGGCGCGTGCTTTGGGGCGTTGTGGCGGACCGCACCGGCGCCGCGCCTGTTTTCACCGGGCTTGGGATTGGCGCGGCAGTCGCGGGGCTTGCGCTTTTACTGGCCGGGCCTGGCTGGCCAGGTTCGGTCATTATACTGGCCGGGATGCTGATGGGCGCCACCGCCATTGGCTGGAATGGCGTGTTTCTGGCCGAAATGGCGCGGCTGGCGCCTTCGGGGCAGGTGGGCGGCACCACAGCCGCGGCGGGCTTTGTCTTTGGCCTTTCCATGCTGGTCGCACCCCCCTTCTTTTCCCTGCTGGTGGACCTGACGGGCGGCTATGAGGCCGGCTTCGCGCTTTGCATCATCACCGCCCTGATTGGTGCGGGGCTCGCCTGGTCGGTGCGGGATGGGGCTGTCTCCCGCCCATGAAAGCCTGTAATATGACACTATGATCACGTTCCTCACCATTCTGGTTGCGCTTGCCATGCTGGCCACCGTCGGCGTTCTTTTCGCCGGGATTCTGGGCATGGCGGGCGGCAAGGCCAATCCCAAAACCGCCAATTGGCTTATGCGCTGGCGCATTATCTTCCAGTTCATCGCGGTGGCCCTTTTCGCCATTTTGCTTTTGCTGCTGAAAAGTT
>JBBAUC010000208.1:0-5896 GCA_040398485.1 Roseomonas sp.
TGGATCGCCCAATTGACCCTGAGCGTTTCAACGCCTGGATCACGCAGGTGCTATCCAGCAAGGGGCAGGATTTGCTGCGTACCAAGGGCATTTTGGCCTATGAGGGCGATGATCGCCGCTTCGCCTTCCAGGCGGTGCATATGATTGCCGATGGCGATTTCATCGGCCCCTGGAAGGAAGGCGATCCGCGGCGGTCCAAGCTGGTATTTATTGGGCGCGATCTGAACCGCCCCTGGCTGCGTCGCGGTTTTGAAGCCTGCCAGGCCGGTGAGGATGAGGCCAAGATCAATGCCGAAATCGCGCGCTGGAGCCCACCCGAAGCATGAGCGGCGCGGATTATCTGCTGGATAGCCGGGGCGTTTCGCAAAACCTCGGCGCCTGGGTTGCGGGCATTGCCTTTGGCCATGAAGGCCGCACCTGCAGCTTCGGCACTAGTGATGGCGTGCTGCATCAGGCGGTGCTTGCCAAGGCTGGCGACACCTGGGCGCGGCATGAAGCGCATCAGGGTGCGGTGCTGTCGCTTTGTGCCGATAGTAAGGATGGCGTGATTTCCGGTGGCGATGATGGCCGGCTGATGCGCCTTGGCGCGGATGGCACGCTTGCCGAATTGGCGCGTTACGGCAGCCGTTGGGTGGAACATGTCGCAGCGCATGAAAGCGGCCTGCGCGCCGCCGTGGTCGGCAAGGCCGTGCATTTGCTGGATGGCACGGGGGCAGCGCTGAAATCACTCGCGCATCCAACATCGGTCACGGGCATTGCCTTGGACGCCAAGGGCAAGCGCATCGCGGCCAGCCATTACAATGGTGCGTCACTCTGGTTTGTGGCGGCGAAGGATGACAAGCCGCGATCGCTCGAATGGAAGGGCAGCCATACGGGCATTATTTTCAGCCCGGATGGGACGCATGTGGTGACTTCCATGCAGGAAAATACTTTGCATGGTTGGCGCTTGGCCGATGGGCAGCATATGCGCATGGCGGGGTATCCTTCGAAGACCAAGTCACTTTCTTTCACCGCCAAGGGGCGCTGGCTTGCGACCTCGGGCGCGGATTGCGTGGTGCTTTGGCCGTTTTTCGGCGGCGGTCCCATGGGCAAGGCGCCGACAGAACTGGCGGGGGGTGATCAGGCGCTGTGCTCGGCCGTGGCCTGCCACCCGCAGCAGGAAGTGGTGGCGGCCGGATTCAATGACGGGCTGGTGCTGATCGCTGAGGTCGCGAGCGGGCGCATTATGCCCGTAGCCGCCCCCGGGCGCGGCGCGGTTTCATTGCTCGCCTGGAGCGATTCCGGCGCGCATCTGGCCTTCGGCACGGAAGAAGGTTTTGCCGGGCTGGTTGATCTTTCGCGGCGCTGAAAACCGCCCTTCATTGACACGCATTTGCAACCTAATCGGGGCTGGCAAAGCCCCGCGACACTGTGCTTGAGTGCGCTCATTCAGGTAGGAGAAGCGCCATGGCCGCACGCGATGATGAGGATGAGGAATTCGAACTGGGCATTAGCCTGGAATCGGTGGCCGCCATTGTGGATGCGGCGCGTGCCGTTCAGGAAGGTGAGGAAAGCGGCGCAATTTCCCGCGCGGATGAGGATGAAGAAGGCCTCGACGCTGAAGATGATGAAAACATGGATGAGGATGCGCTGCGCGCCTTCATCAGTGAATTGAATGAGGATGAACAGGCATCCCTGATCGCGCTCGCCTGGATCGGGCGCGGCGATTATGACGCCGATGATTGGGAAGAAGCGCGCAGCCTGGCGCGGGAACGCAATATACGCGACCCGGCGACCTATCTGCTTGGTATCGAAATGCTCGGCGATATGCTGGAAGAAGGGCTGGAAGCGCTTGGCCTGTCGCTTGATGATTTGGAAGCCTAGGAGGTAGGGCTACCGCCGCCCTCCCCCAAAAAGACCCCCAAGACCACGCAGCACATCCTGCACCGGCGCTGGCATGTTTGGCGTGACCGGCCTGGTGCCATCCGGTGCGGCCTCAGGTGCTGCGCGCTGCGTTGGTGCGGCACCCTCCGCGCCAAAACGCGCCAGGCGCAGCGGCTCGGCGCAATCAGCTGCCGCGTTTCGGTCTCTGCCGGCCAGCAGATTGCCGATCGGATCTGTGGCAATCCGCCCGGTCAAGGTATCGGTCAGCAGCCCCGTCGCGTTCTGACCAAGCGCGGCACCGGGCGCCGCACCAATGCGCGGCGCCGCCAGCGTTCCGCCAAGATTGAACGGTGCCCGCACGGCAAGGCCAAAGACGCGCAGATTGGAATTGAGCCGCCCGCCCAGGCTTTCATCGCGCAGATTGATGCTGACCTGACCATTGATCTGGCCAATGGCGCTATCCACGAAAAACGTACTGCTTTGTGCCACACCTTGCTGCGCGCCAAAGGCGAAGGCCAGGCAGTGGAGGTCCACTGCGCCTAGCCGTTGCGAGCTGGGCGATAACAGCGCGAGCATGGCGCCAAGCGCATCCATGGCGGTGCCCTGTTCCAACCGGCCATTCACCAAAGCGATGCCGAATGTGCCATCCAGGCTGGCGGCAATGGCGCGGGTGGAAGCGCCGGTGCCGCGCAGATCAGTGGCAATCTCGCCATGACCGCGCAGGCCAAGCCCATCAAGCGCGCCACTCAGCGCCGCAAGCTCAAGCCCCGCGCCTTCTGAACGTAGCCTGAGGCTATACTGGGCTGGGTTGGCGGCAGCATTCACATTGATCTGCCCCGCAAGCCGCCCGGCCGGGATGGTCATGTTGAAGGGAGCAAGCACCAGCGCGCCATTCCTGAGGCGGAGGTTCGTCTGCCCCGCCGCCTGACGCATATAGCGAGAGGTGACACCGCTGAAGGCAAGCCGCAGCTCAGCATCCAGCGCCATGAGCGACGCGACGGGGACAGCGATATCGGGAATGACGCGGCGATCGCCTAATGGGGCCGCAGGGGCCGAGGGGGCCGAAGGCGCGGCGGGCGCTGCGCTTGCCTTGGGCGGCGGTGTCAGGGCATCCAGATCAAGCCGAGAGACATCAATCCGCCCGGTCAGATTAGGCCGCCCCACCAGCGTAAGATTAAGCGCGGCGTTGGCCGCCAGCGCGGGGCTGGTAAGTTGGAAGCGCAGCAGGCTGAAATGCTGCGGGTCGCGCCATTCAAGCCGCGCCGTCCCCCGCAGCCCAGGGGGCAGGCCAGCAAAGCCGGAAAGCCGCGCCGCATCCGGCACATCCGCCGTCAGGTCGAATTGTCCGCCGGCCAATTCCAGCGGGCGCGCCACGCTGCCCTTCAGCGCCAGGCTGGCATCGCCTGAAGTAAGCCGGGCTTCAATCGGCAATTGCCCGGACAATCCATAGAGTAGCTTTCCAACCTCACCCAAATTCGCCTCAAGCCGCGCGGTATTGCCGGCGCGGGTCAGCGCACCGGTCAGCCTGGCCTCGCCTTCCGGCGGTGCGACGAATTCCAGTGCTTCAAGCCTGAGGCCCGGCAGCAGCCAGCCAAGATCACCCGCGCCGGCCTTGATCGTGATGGCACCCAGCGGCGGCAGCGTGCCAGGGGCAGCGCCGAATAGGGGCCCGGCCTTCCCGGCAAGGGTGAAGGTGATGCCCTGGAAGAGCCACTCCGCCGCCAGATCGCTTGCGCTGGTGGCGCTAACATTACGGATGGAAAGTGAAGGGATTTCAATATCCCGCCCCTTGCTGCCCGGCAGGACCACATGCGCATCGCGCAGGCTGACCAGCCCGATCTGCGGCATGGTGGCCGTGCGCCTTGGCGCCGCTGGTGCCGCGGTGGCGTCCCGGGCGGGTCTTTCGGCGGCAGGCAAAGCCCAAAGCGCCGGGTCCAGATTGAGCCGCAGCCCATCCGCCTCCACGCTTGGGATTTGGATGCCGCCGGAGATCAGAGAGCGTAGCGAAACACTCGCCGCCAGCCTTGGCGCCACTAGGCCCGGCGTGGCGCCGCCCGGTGTGCTGAGCGTCACATCGCGCAATTCCAGCTTGGGGATCAGCCCAAGCGCCAGACCAAGCCCGCCAATGCTGGCGCGATAGCCGGTGGCGTTTTCGATCTCGGCCTTGATGCGCGGCGTGAAGCGGCCTGATTCTAGGGCAGCGCGCAGCGCGAAAACGCCGCCAACCAGCAGCAGAAAAAGCAGCGCAAACCCGCCCGCCAGATAGCGCGGCCAGCGCCGGGTGGGTTTCAGCGCAGATGCCGACATGGCGGGGTCTTCGGGCGATCAAAGCCGAGCATGGCGAAGGTATCCTTCATATGCGCTGGCAAGGGGGCGGCGAGTTCCAGCATACCACCTTCCGGATGCGGCAGCCGCAAGGCGCGCGCATGCAGATGGAGCGTATTGCCAAAGCCTTCCAGATGCGCGGTCTGGCCGCCATATTTGCCATCACCCATGATCGGGCATTTCAACGCCTCGGCGCAATGCACGCGCAATTGATGCGTGCGGCCCGTGAGCGGGCGCAATTCCAGCATCGCTGCCTGACGCTGCGCGGAATCCACCACGCGATACAGCGTGACAGCGCGCGTGCCCTCGCCATCCGCGACCCCGGCCACGCGTTCGCCGCGCTGCCCACCAAGCTTGGCAAGCGGCAGGTCAATGCGGCCTTCCAGCGGATGGGGGCGGCCAATCACAACAGCCCAATAGGTTTTCTCCGCATCCCGCCCGCGAAAAGCCGCGGCCAAACGGGAAGCCGCCGCCCCCGTGCGCCCCAGGATCAGAACGCCGGATGTGTCCTTGTCTAGCCGATGCACCAGGCGTGGGCGTTCTTCATAACCGAAGCGCAGCGCATCCAGCATGCCATCCACATGCCGCGTAATCCCTGGGCCCCCCTGCACCGGCAGGCCCTGGGGCTTGTCAATCGCGATCACCGAGGCATCGCGGTAAATCACCATGCGCTCAAGCGCAGCCGCATCCCGGTCTGACACCGGGCGGGCGCTGAGCGGCTTGGCGGCGGCTTCGGGCAAGGGCGGGATGCGCAATTGCTGGCCGGGCTTGAGCCGCGCATTCGCTTCCACCCGCGCCCCATCCAGGCGGATTTGCCCGGTGCGCAGCATTTTCTGCAGCGCACCCTGGGTCAGGTTCGGGTAGTGCCGATGAAACCAGCGATCAAGCCGGATATCGGCCTCTGCCGGGGCAATGGTACGTAGAGAGACAGGCATGGCATTCCGTAACAGGCGGGGCGCCGTTCTGAAAGCGGCAAATGCGGGGTGCGATTTCGCTGGTTCCATCACCCCTGGTTCTGCTTTATGGAAACCGAAAACCAATTCGGGGAGGGTTTCATGACCAAAGCTGCAAATTTTTCGCTCTCGCGCCGTGCCCTTGGCGGGCTTGGCCTTGGCTTGGCCGCGACAGGCACTGCGCGCGCGCAGGATATGGCCGGCAAGACCATTGAATGGATCATCCCCTTCGCGGTGGGCGGCGGTTCGGATGTTTGGGCGCGGTTTCACCTGCCGCTGCTGCAAAAGCACATGCCCGGCAATCCGACAGTCGTGATCCGCAATGTCACCGGCGGCGGCAGCATCAATGGCGCCAATCAATTCGCGCAGCGCACGCGGCCCGATGGGCTGACCATCCTTGGCACCAGCGGTTCCACGCAATTCCCGTATCTGATGGGCGACCCGCGCGTGCGTTATGACTACCGCGCCTGGAGCGTGCTGATGGCGAGCCCAACCGGCGGCGTTTTGTATGTGCGCCCGGAATTGGGTGTGCGTGGCCCGGCTGATCTGGCGAAGCTGCAAGCCGCGCAGGGGCTGAAATTCGGCAGCCAGGGCCCGACATCGCTGGATGTGGTCCCGGCCTTGGCGTTTGAGCTGATGAACCTGAATGTGCAGATTGTCTTTGGCATGCAGGGCCGCGGCCAGGGGCGGCTTGCCTTTGAACGCGGTGAAACGCCGATCGATTATCAAACATCCTCTGCCTATACGAGCCAGGT
>JBBAUC010000209.1:0-5871 GCA_040398485.1 Roseomonas sp.
GAAGATGTAGCCCGCACCACAATGCGCGCACCGTCAATCGAATCCACCACGCCATCGCGGCGCGCAACAATCGTCGCACCCGAATCGCGCGCCACCGCGGCTTCCATGCCAGTGCCCACAAGCGGCGCATCGGCGCGGATCAGCGGCACCGCCTGACGCTGCATGTTGGAACCCATCAGCGCGCGGTTCGCGTCATCGTTTTCAAGGAAGGGGATCAGCGCCGCCGCAACCGAGACAAGCTGCTTCGGCGAGACGTCAATCGCCGTCACTTCTTCCGGCTTTACCAGGCGGAAATCCCCGCCCTGACGGACAGAGACCAATTCATCCTTGAAGCGGCCATCGCCATCCACATTGGCATCGGCCTGCGCCACAATCAGACGCTCTTCTTCCATCGCTGACAGATAGCGGGAATCGCCCACAATCTGCCCATCCTTCACCAGGCGATACGGCGTTTCGATGAAGCCGTATTTGTTCACCTTGGCAAAGGTCGCGAGTGAATTGATCAGGCCGATATTCGGCCCTTCCGGCGTTTCAATCGGGCAGATGCGCCCGTAATGCGTCGGGTGCACATCGCGCACTTCAAAGCCCGCGCGTTCACGCGTGAGACCACCCGGGCCAAGCGCTGACAAGCGGCGCTTATGCGTCACTTCCGAAAGCGGGTTGGTCTGGTCCATGAACTGCGACAGCTGAGAAGAACCAAAGAATTCCCGCACAGCCGCTGCCGCCGGCTTCGCATTGATCAAGTCATGCGGCATGACGGTGTCAATATCCACCGAACCCATGCGTTCCTTGATCGCGCGTTCCATGCGGAGCAGGCCGACGCGATATTGATTTTCCATCAATTCGCCAACCGACCGCACGCGGCGATTGCCGAGGTTATCAATATCGTCAATCTGCCCGCGCCCATCCTTCAGGTCGAGCAGCACGCGCAGCGTCGCCACGATATCCTGCTTGCGCAGGATACGCACATAATCCGGCACTTCTTCCAGCGAAAAGCCCAGGCGCATATTCATCTTCACGCGCCCGACCGTGGAAAGATCATAGCGTTCCATGTCGAAGAATAGGCCGCGGAACAGCGCTTCAGCCGTTTCCGGCGTCGGCGGTTCACCCGGACGCATCACGCGATAGATATCCATCAGCGCTTCGTCGCGGTTGGAATTCTTGTCCACCGCCAGCGTATTGCGCATCCAGGGACCAACCGCCTGATCAATGGAGAGTGTCGGCAGGCGATTGAGCCCGATTTCCTCGATCAGGTTCAGCTTCGGCTCAGTCAATTCCTCACCGGCTTCGGCCCAGATTTCCCCGGTTTCCATATTCACCAGGTCTTCCGCCACAAAGCGGCCGAGCAATTCAGCGCGGCTCACCAGCACTTCCGTCGTGCCGGCTTCGGCGATCTTGCGCGCCAGGCGCGGCGTCAGCTTCGCGTCCTTTTCCGCCACAACTTCACCGGTGCGCGCATCCACCAGCGCTTCCGCGAGCTTCACGCCACGGAAGGAATCGGGGTCGAAGGTGCGCGACCAGCCCTTGGGGCCGCGCGCAAACACCACTTGGCCATAGAAGGAATTCAGGATTTCCTCGGCGTCCATGCCGCGGATTTCATTCAATTCCATCTGCCCGCCACGCTCGGCGCGCTGCATTTCAGTGGCCGCGCTATCCAGCGCGTAAAGCAGCGTGGTGACCGGCAGCTTACGCTTGCGGTCAATGCGGACATAGCAAATGTCCTTGGCGTCGAATTCAAAATCAAGCCAGGAACCACGATACGGAATGACGCGCGCGGCAAACAGATACTTGCCGCTGGAATGCGTCTTGCCGCGGTCATGGTCGAAAAACACGCCCGGGCTGCGGTGCATTTGCGAGACAATAACACGTTCCGTGCCATTGATGATGAAGGTGCCGTTGTCGGTCATGAGCGGCATATCGCCCATGTAGACATCCTGTTCCTTGATGTCGCGCACCGAACGGCTGCCGGTTTCCTCATCCACATCCCACACGATCAGGCGCAGCCGCACCTTGAGTGGCGCGGCATAGGTCAGCCCGCGCTGGATGCATTCCTCAACATCATATTTCGGATCTTCGAGTTCGTATTGCACGAACTCCAGGCGACCACGCCCGGCGAAATCATCAATCGGAAAGACCGAACGGAACACTTCCTGCAAACCAGTGACGGTGCGCGAATCCGGAAGCACTTCCATTTGCAGGAAGCTTTCATAGGATGCGCGCTGCACATCAATAAGGTTCGGCATCGGCGCCACTTCTGGCAAACGCCCGAAGCTCTTGCGGATCCGCTTACGCCCGGTGAAAGACTGGGTGATCGCGTTCATGCCTGTCCTGCTCTTCTCTATCTGTCCTGCCGGCCTACCCTGCCGGCGCGGGTTATCCGCTGAACGCCCCCCCGGTCCCGGACCGGAGAAACGCGGGAACGGGCGGAACCTGACCCCTTTTCAGGAAGGTTCCACCCGCGCCCAGCCTTTTTTCGTCCGGCCCCGGCAGCGGATGCCCAGGGCCGGCCCGAAGTCTTACTTCACTTCGACCGTGGCGCCGTTTTCTTCCAGCACCTTCTTGATCTTGTCAGCTTCGTCCTTCGAGACGCCTTCCTTCACAGTCTTCGGCGCCCCTTCCACCAGGTCCTTCGCTTCCTTCAGGCCAAGGCCCGTGATGGTGCGAATTTCCTTGATGACATTGATCTTCTTGTCGCCACCGGCGGCCAGAATGACCGTGAATTCCGTCTGAGCTTCAGCAGCCGGGGCAGCGGCAGCAGCCGGCGCAGCGGCCACGGCCACCGGCGCGGCGGCGGAAACGCCCCACTTTTCTTCAAGCATCTTGGAAAGCTCGGCAGCTTCCAGAACGGTCAGGGCGGACAGCTCGTCCACCAACTTCGCGAGATCAGCCATGTCTTTGTACTCCTTGATCTAGTATCTTGGTTTGGTTCTTGCAACTCCCCCGGGGCCGCATGCCACGGGGGACAAAACATCCGGGCCTCAGGCCGCGTCCTTCTCGGCGTATGCCGCCAACACTCGCGCCACCTGCCCACCAGGGGCCTGAAGTACGCCCGCAATCCGCGTCGCCGGGGTCTGGATAAGACCCAGCAGCTGCGCGCGCAGCGTCTCCAGGGACGGCAGCTCGGCCAGAGCCTTCACGCCATCGGCGCTCAGCGTCTGGGTTCCAAGAGCGCCGCCCAGGACAACAAACTTGTCGTTTGTCTTGGCGAACTCCACAGCGGTCTTCGCCACGGCCACAGGGTCCACTGACCACGCAAGCGCGGTCGGACCCTTCAGCAATGGTGAGATGCCTTGGAAGCGGGTGCCTTCGAGGGCGCGGGTGGCCAGGCGGTTCTTCGCGACCTTATACGAAGCCCCAGCCGCGCGCATCTTACGCCTGAGTTCACTCACAGCCGTGACAGTCAGCCCGTCATTGCGGGCAACCAGCACGAAGGAGGTCTCGGCGAAGATCGTGGCGAGGGATTCGACGAATTCGCGCTTCTCCGATCTTTCCACTCTACGTCTCCGTCGGTGACTAGGGCCTTTTGGAAGGGCTCCAGCCGGGTTCACTCGGGGGCCAGCACCGGTATGGCACCAACCCCGGTTCGCCTGTCAGTCCGGAACGCCAAACCAAGCCAAACCAGGGACTTACCCTGGGAGGTCTCTGCTTGGGCACCCCGTCTATCCCCTGCGAGCCCGAGGGCCCTTTACTGTCCCGAAGGACAACAGGAGGTCTCCGACAGGTTCGGGCATGGCCGAAGGCCATCCCCTGCCCGCTTGGCCCCATAAGGACCAAGCGAATTCAATGCACGGCCAAGGGCCGCGCCTAAACCTTAATTGGCCGAAGCCGAAAGGCTGGTGACATCCACCTTCACGCCGGGACCCATGGTGGAGGAAACCGCCACCTTCTTCACATAGGTCCCCTTGGCGCCGGTTGGGCGCGCGCGCTGGATCGCTTCCACAAAAGCGCGAGCGTTTTCAAGCAGTTGCGCTTCGCCGAAGTATTCCTTGCCGATGCCTGCATGCACGATGCCGGCCTTCTCAGCGCGGAATTCCACCTGACCAGCCTTGGCCGCGGTCACGGCGCCCTTCACATCCATGGTGACGGTCCCAAGCTTCGGGTTCGGCATCAGGCCACGGGGGCCGAGCACCTTACCAAGCCGGCCCACCAGGCCCATCATGTCAGGCGTCGCGATGCAGCGATCGAACTCGATCTTGCCTTCCTGCACCAGGGCAGCCAGGTCATCCGCACCCACCACATCCGCGCCGGCGGCCTTGGCTTCATCAGCCTTGGCGCCACGGGCAAAGACGCCGATGCGCACGGTCTTGCCGGTGCCATGCGGCAGGCCGACAACGCCGCGCACCATCTGGTCCGCATGGCGGGGGTCAATGCCAAGATTCATTGAAATCTCAATGGTTTCGTCGAATTTCGCCTTGGCCGCGCCGCGGGCGAGCTTCACAGCCTCATCCAGCGCATAGGTCTTTTCACGGTCAAAACCCGTATAGGCCGCCTTCAGGCGCTTACCTTGCTGTGCCATGATCTTAGCCCTCCACCACGGTCAGGCCCATGGCACGGGCGGAACCCGCAAGCATGCGCACGGCAGCATCAACGTCATTGGCGTTCATGTGCTGCATCTTCACCTGGGCGATTTCCACCAGCTGAGACTTGGTCACGCGGCCAATCGGCGCGGCCTTGCCAGGCGCGGTCGAGCCCTTGTCGAGCTTCGCAGCCTTCAGCAAGAAATAGGTATTGGGCGGCGTCTTGGTGATGAAGGAAAAGCTGCGATCCGAATAAGCCGTGATGACTACGGGCGTCGGCGTGCCCGGTTCCATCTGCTGCGTCGCCGCGTTGAATTCCTTCACGAATTGCATGATGTTCAGGCCACGCTGACCAAGCGCGGGCCCGACGGGCGGCGAAGGGTTTGCCTTGCCAGCCGGGATCTGCAGCTTGATATAGCCTGCGATCTTCTTCGCCACTGTCTAAATCCTCTCTCATAAAACCGAGAGGCCCGCGGTGCATACGACCCAAAAAGGTCTCCCACGTTCCCCAAAACGCCAAACAGCCCCTGGGATTACTCCCGGGGCGGTGCGACGGAAGGGGGCGTTTAAGGGGTGTGGGCGGGCGCGTCAAGCGGGTTTCCATCTGGCCAAGGGTGCGCGGCTTCGCCATAAAGGGTTATGCCCGCACAAGCCTGGATTGTCGTCATCGCCGCCGCTGCCTCGGTCTCCTTAGCTCTTGGGGCGCGGCAGACCTTTGGGCTGTTCCTGCTGCCACTTGGCACCGAACACGCCATCCCAGCCTTTGCCTATGGCGCAGCAGTGGCGCTGCATAATTTGCTTTGGGGCGTTGGCCAACCGCTGGCCGGGGCTTTGGCGGATAAGATCGGCGCCGGGCGCGTGGCTTTGGGTGGCGCGGTGATCTACGCCATCGGCTTGATCCTGCCAGCGGTTTGGCCGAGCACAACAAGCCTGATTATCGGGATTGGCGTTCTGACCGCGCTTGGCGTGGCGGCGGCGGGGTCGGGCACCGTGCTTGGTGCGGTCGCGCGCGCTGTGCCGGAAAATCGCCGAGGCGATGCTTTGGGGCTTGCTTCCGCCGGCGGGTCCATCGGCCAGGCGGCGCTGATCCCCTTTGTGCAATGGGGCATTACGGATTACGGCACTTCCGGCGCCTTCCTCATGCTGGCTGCCACCATGGCGCTGATGATCTTCGTGGCACCTCGGCTGGAATGGGCGCCACCTGGGCCGGGCACCGGGCGCCCGACCGGGCTGGCCGGCCTGCCTGCGCTTGCAAAGCGCGCCTTGGCGCAGCGTGATTTCGCGCTGCTGACGCTGGGTTTCTTCGCCTGCGGCTTTCAGCTGGCCTTCCTGACGACGCATCTGCCGGCACATC
>JBBAUC010000210.1:0-1938 GCA_040398485.1 Roseomonas sp.
TCACCCCCTTCCCGCGCAGATCGATGCGCATCGACTCCCAGAGCGTGCTGATCGCGGCCTTGCTCGCCGAGTAGGCGCCGGTGCCCGGGAGCCCGCGCGACGCGGCCACGCTCGAGACCACGGCGAGGCGGCCGCGCTTGCGGGCCAACATGCCGGGGAGCACGGCGGCGGCCGCGTGGACCACGCCGTCGTAGTTCAGCCGCATGATCGAGAGGATGGTGTCGACCGGCATCTTCGCGGCGTGCGTGGGCGCCCCGGTGCCGGCGTTGGCGACGAGGAGGTCGCACGGGCCGAGGGCCGCTTCGAGCGCGAGCACGGCGGCATCGGTGGCGGCGCGGTCGGTGACGTCGGCGGTGGCGGCCGCGGCGTCCCCCCCGGCGGCGCGGATCAACCCGCTGGCCGCGCCTTCCGGGTCATCCAGCAGCGCCTTCAGCAAATGCGTGGGCGTCACCTGTTGGTGGAATTCGCGGATGGCAATGGTTTGCGCCGCTTGCAGAAAACCGCGGGCGCGGTCGGTAAACTTTTCGATGTCCATGTGGTCCCTCTCCTGAGCGGACGGTGCCCCTCGTCCCCGAATGAGCAACGAATGACACCATAATGCGTGTTATGTGGTATCTGGCCTTGATCTGCTTCAAGGGGGAGCCCGATGCGTATCGAAAAGATCTACCGCTACCCGGTAAAGGGGCTATCAGCCGAGGCCATGGAAGCCGTGGCGCTGACGCCCGGTGAGATGCTGGCGCATGACCGGCGCTTTGCGCTCGCCCAGGGGGATGCGCCCTTTGATGTGGCCGCGCCCCGCTGGCTTTCCAAGCGCAATTTCGGCTGCCTGATGGCCAATGAACGGCTTGCCCTGCTGCATACGGCCTTCGACCCGCATGATGGCAGCTTAGCCATCCGCGCCCCCGGCGCCGCGCCCTTTATGGGCGAGACGCGGACCGAGGAAGGCAAGGCGGCCATCGCGCGCTACCTGACGGATTTTCTGGGCCCCGAGGCGCGCGGCGAACCCCGCTTCATCGAAGCGCCCGGCCATCGCTTTTCCGATGTGGCCATGAAGGTGGTTTCCATCATTGGCCTTTCCAGCCTGCATGCTTTGGAAGCCGAGGCCGGCATGGCTTTGGACCCGCTGCGCTTTCGCGCGAATTTCTATTTCTCCGGCGGCCGGCCCTGGGCGGAATTTGATTGGATCGGCCAGGAAATTCAGATCGGCCAGGCGCGGCTGAAGGTCGTGAAGCGCATCGTGCGCTGCGCGGCGACCGAGGTGAGCCCGGAAACCGGCAAGCGCGATGCCGACCCGCCGCGCGATCTGCGCCGGCATTTCGGCCATGCGGATTTGGGGGTTTATGCCGAGGTGCTGGAAGGCGGGCAGATCGCGCTTGGCGATGCTCTGGAACCGATGATGCTGGACTTGTAGAAATGCCTTTTTTCTGCCGCTTGGCGGGAGTATGTTTACATTGTTCAGGGAGTAGTTGCCATGATGTTTAATCTCCGTCATTCGGCTGTTCTGGTCCTGGGTTTGGTTGGGTTAGCGCTGTCAGGCGCGCCGTCCAGCGCAAATCCGCATCATGGCTATGGCCATCAATCTAGGCCGCATCACGGCTATGGCCATCAGTCCAGGCCGCATCATGGTTATGGCCATCAGTCCAGGCCGAATCACGGTTATGGACATCCGTCCAGGCCGCGTCATGATTATGGCCATCAGCACAGGCCGCATCATGGCTATGGCTACCAGCACAGGCCGTATCAAGATTATGGCTATTACCATAGGCCGTACCCCACCCCGCGCGGCCATGGAGAAGTCGTCATTCTCCAACCCCCGGCCCGCTACGCGCCGCCGCCCGCTTATTACGCGCCGCCGCCGGGCTATTACGCGCCGGTGCCTTACCAGCGCTATGGCTATTACGGGCGGCCCGGCGTTTCGCTCAATTTTGGGTTCTGAAG
>JBBAUC010000210.1:2038-5734 GCA_040398485.1 Roseomonas sp.
GGCCAGATCATGAATGGCCGATGCTGGTGGCCGCCAATCGGGATGAAAGGGCGGACCGCGCCTGGGATGCGCCGGCGGCCTGGTGGGCAGATTATCCCGGCGTGATCGGCGGGCGAGACCGAACCGCCGGCGGAAGCTGGATGGCGCTTGGCCCCAAGGGCGTGCTGGCGGCAGCCTTAAACCGCCCCGGCAGCCTTGGTCCCGCGCCCGGCAAGCGAAGCCGCGGCGAATTGCCCCTGATGGCCGCGAACGCCGAGACGGCCGAAGCGGCGATGGAGGCCATCACCCGCCTTGATGCCGGCGCCTGGCGGCCCTTCAACTTAGTGGTCGCGGATCAGCGCGCGGCTTACTACATCGAAGCATTGGGGGAAGGGCGCCCGCAAGCCATGGTGATGGCCCCGGGGCTTGCCATGGTGACATCCCATCCGCCCAATGATGAAAGCCACCCCCGCACGCGGCGCCATTTGCCGCGCTTTCGCGCCGCCGCCGCGCCCGAGCCCGAGCGGGGCGATTGGCGCGCCTGGGAAGAACGGCTGGCCGATGACAGCCATGAGGGGGATTTGGCCGCGACACTCAAAGTGCCGCTGCTGGCCGGGTATGGGACTGTCTCGTCCAGTCTTTTGGGCTTTGGCGCGACAGGGGAAAGGGTCTGGCGTTTTTGCCCCGCCCCGGCGGGGGAAGGCGTGTTCAATGACCTTGAGGCGCTGGGCTGAGCAGTCGACTCGGGGCCTAAAGTGGCGACCCGGGGTGAGGGCTGCTATACATAAATAAAGCTCCGCCTTCCGCCCTTGGATGGTGGGCCAAAGGATGACTGACCCATGGCTCGTCGCCGCCAACTCTATGAAGGTAAAGCAAAAATCCTGTTTGAGGGGCCGGAACCCGGCACCCTGGTGCAGTATTTCAAGGATGACGCCACCGCCTTCAATGCCAAGAAGAAGGGCACCATCACCGGCAAGGGCGTGCTGAATAATCGCATCAGCGAATATCTGATGATGCGCCTGACCGAGATTGGCATCCCGACGCATTTCATCCGCCGGCTCAATATGCGTGAGCAATTGATCCGGGAGGTGGAGATCATCCCGCTTGAAGTGGTGGTGCGCAATGTGGCCGCGGGGTCGCTTGCGGAGCGTCTCGGTATTCCGGAAGGCCAGCGCCTGCCGCGTTCGATCATTGAGTATTACTTCAAGAATGACGCGCTGAATGACCCGATGGTGGCTGAAGAACACATCACCTGCTTCGGCTGGGCTTCGACGCATGATCTGGATGACATGATTGCGCTGACTTTGCGCATCAATGATTTCCTGACCGGGCTATTGCTTGGGGTCGGCATTACGCTTGTGGATTTCAAGCTTGAATTCGGCCGCCTCTGGGAAAATGAGGAAATGCGCATCGTGCTGGCCGATGAGATCAGCCCTGATAATTGCCGCCTTTGGGATTCCAAGACCGGCGAGAAAATGGACAAGGACCGCTTCCGCCGAGACCTCGGCAAGGTGGAAGAAGGCTATCAGGAAGTAGCCCGGCGCTTGGGCATTTTGCCGGAAGCCGGTGTGCGCGACCTGAAGGGGCCGGAGGCGGTTCAATGAGCGCATCCGATCGTCGCAGGGCGCAGGCGAAGCCGAGCACCGGAGACGTGAATCGGATGCGCCAAACAAAATCCTTCGCCAGGAGAGGCGATATGCAAGAACGGTGGTTGGTGTTGAAATGAAAGCCCGCGTTTATGTGATGCCAAAGACGGGCGTTTTGGACCCTCAGGGCAAAGCCATTGGCAACGCTCTGGAAGGCCTGGGCTTTGGCGGCGTGCGCGATGTACGCGCTGGCAAGGTGATTGAACTTGATCTGGCCGAGGCTGATCCGGCCGAGGCCAAGCAGATCGCAGAAGATATGGCGCGCAAGCTGCTGGCCAATACGGTGATCGAAAGCTTCCGGGTGGAGATCGTCTGAGGTGGTCAAGGCCAGCCTGATCGCGATGTTGGTGTTGACGGTGCTGATCGCCATGGGGCTGCGTTGGCGCGAACAACGCGCGCCCGTTGTCGCGCGCGGCAATATGGTGGCGCGCGGCAAGCGCACGATCAATCGCTGGGTGACGGCGGCTGCACTTGCCGCGCTGGTGACGATGCTATTCATGGGCGGGCTGCATTGGCTGCGCCTGATCAGGACCTGAAGGCCATGAAGGCTGCAATCATTGTATTCCCCGGCACCAATCGGGAAAGGGACATGAGGCTGGCGCTGAAGCGTGCCTCTGGCCGCGAACCGGCCATGCTGTTTCACCGCGAAGCGGCGCTGCCCCAGGGGCTTGATTTGGTGGTGCTGCCGGGTGGGTTTTCCTATGGCGATTACCTGCGCTGCGGGGCCATGGCGGCGCAATCGCCCATCATGCGCGCGGTGGTGGATTTTGCCGCGGGCGGCGGGCATGTGCTTGGCGTCTGCAATGGTTTTCAGATCATGATTGAAGCCGGGCTGCTGCCGGGCGGTTTGCTGCGTAATGCGACTCTGCGCTTCCTTTCAATGGATTGCCGGTTGCGTGTGGAACGGGCCGCCACGCCCTTCACCGGCCTATGGCAAAAGGGTGATTGCTTCCGCGCCCCCATGGCGCATGGCGATGGCAATTACTTCGCCGATGATGCAACGCTTGATCGGCTGGAAGGCGAAGACTTGGTGGCCTTCCGCTATGTGGATGAGGCGGGCCAGGCGACGGAAGCCGCCAATCGCAATGGCAGCGCGCGTAATATTGCGGGGATTTTATCGCCCAATTTGCGGGTTTGCGGGCTCATGCCCCATCCGGAAGATCTGGTGGACCCTCTGATGGGCGGCATTGATGGCCTGCCCATGTTTGAAAGCCTGGCGCAGCGCTTTGTCGCCGCCTGAACCTTTGGCGCTGCCTTATTGGGAATATGATTTTGGCCCTTTCCAAGACTGAACTCCTGGCTCTGCTCGAAACCCCTGAAGCGCGGGCCATGATCGCGGATATCGCCGCCGAACATGTGCTGCAGGGCGCGCTGGGGCGCGGGCGTTATGAGCATTTTGATATTGATCGTCTGCAATCCTTGGCGGCAGCAATATCCTCGGTGGAATTCGTCGCCGGCGCCATGCCGCGTGTGGCGCGCTTTCCCAATGGCGATGCGTTTCTGAAAGCCATGCTCGCCATCCCCGCGCCGGCTGGCTTGGTGCTGGAATTTGGCGTTTTTTCAGGTCATTCCATTGGTCTGATCGCGTCGGCCAGGCCCGATCAGACCGTCTATGGCTTCGATTCATTCGAAGGTCTGCCGGAATATTGGCGGCCGGGTTTCGATACGGGCACCTTCAAAACGGAAGGCCTGCCGGCAGTGCCGGCCAATGTCACGCTGGTGCCGGGATGGTTTGACCGCAGCCTGCCCGCTTTTCTGGATGCACATCCCGATCGGCCAGTAAGTTTCCTGCATATTGATTGCGATCTTTATTCCTCGACCCAGACCGTCCTCGCGCAGTTAAAGGATAGGATCATTGCCGGCACGGTGATCGTCTTTGACGAATACCTGAATTATCCCGGCTGGCAGCATCATGAACATAAGGCGTTTTCCGAATTCATCGCGAGCACAGGCCGCGCCTATGAATGGATTGGCTTGGTGCCAAGCTATGAACAGGCCGCGATCCGCATCCTGAATTAGAGCCTTGCTCAGGCTTCGACTTGGCGGCTGGCGCGACGCAACACCGCGCAAA
>JBBAUC010000211.1:0-5707 GCA_040398485.1 Roseomonas sp.
TCGGAATGAACCTTAATGTCTATCGCTGTGATGGCGCCTTGCTGGCGGTGGATTGCGGGCTTGGCTTTGCCGGGCCGGATCAGCCGGAAGCCGATATCATGGTGCCGGACGCGGCCTGGCTTGCCGAAAACCGCAGCGCTTTGCTTGGCCTGATCATCACCCATGCGCATGAAGACCATATCGGCGCGGTGGTGCATTTGTGGCGGCAATTGCGCTGCCCTATCTATGGCACTGCCTTCGTGCTTTCCGTGCTGCGACGCAAGCTTGGTGAAGCCGGCATGATCCATGAAGTGCGCTTGCTGGAATTGCCCCCGGGCGGGCGCGTAAAGCTTGGCCCCTTTGATTGCGGCTTCATCCCCGTGACCCATTCCATCCCGGAAGCGCAGGCGCTGACCTTGCGCACGCCCTATGGCCTGGTGCTGCATACGGGCGATTGGAAGCTTGACCCCAATCCGCTGATCGGCCCGCCCACGGATGAAGGCGCCTTCGCCAGGCTTGGCGAAGAAGGCGTGCTCGCCATGGTCTGTGATTCGACCAATGCGCTGGTCGAAGGCCATTCGGGAAGTGAGGCAGAAGTGCGCGCCTCACTCACGGAATTGATCAAGGGCATTAAGGGACGCATCGCTGTTACCTGCTTCGCTTCGAATGTTGCGCGGCTTGAAAGCATTGCCGTTGCCGGGCGCGCGGCGGGGCGGCAAGTGGCGCTGCTCGGGCGGTCGCTTCGGAATATGGAAGCCTCGGCGCGGGAATGCGGCTATCTGAAATCCCTGCCGCCCTTTTTGGATGAAGCAGAAGCGGGCTTCCTGCCCGATGATGAAATCCTGCTGATCTGCACCGGCAGCCAAGGCGAACCGCGTTCCGCCATGGCGAAGATCGCGGAAGACAAGCACCCGGCCATTGCACTTGGCGAAGGGGATACGGTGATCTTTTCCTCTCGCCAAATACCGGGGAATGAGGTCGCGATTCAGCGCGTGCAGGATGGTCTGGTGCGCCGCGGCTGCCGCCTGATCACGGATGAACAGGCGATGGTGCATGTTTCCGGTCACCCGGCGCGCGAAGAACTGCGTCGCCTTTACGCGCTGGTAAAACCGCGTATTGCGGTGCCGGTGCATGGCGAATGGCGGCACATGCAGGAACATGCGGATCTGGCGCGCGCCACGGGCGCCAAGCCTGTGCTGCTGAATGATGGCGATGTGCTGCGCCTTTCCGGCAATCGGGCTGAGGTGATTGAAGCTGTCCCCACTGGCCGCCTTGCCGTGGATGGTGACCGGCTTTTGCCCTTGGATGGCGATGTCATCGCCGCGCGCCGGCGCATGATGTTCAATGGCGTGGTGCTGGCATCCGTCGCACTTGACCGGCAGGGCAGGGTGCTGGGCGACCCCATCATCACCGCCCCCGGCCTTTTCGCCGAACAGGACCCCGAACCTGGCCTGGTTGCCGCCGAGCTTCGCCGCAGCATTGCCGATCTGCCAGCGGGGCTGCGCGATGATGATGAAACGTTGCGCGAATCGCTGCGTGCCGCCTTGCGCAAGGCTTTGGGGCGGCGTTTCAAGAAGCGTCCCAATGTCGAAATCCACGTGATCAGAGTTTGAGCCATGTCGGTCTTCACCGGCGTCATTGTCTATCTACTGATCTGGTGGCTGGCGCTGTTCTGCGTGCTGCCGATTGGCACGCGCCCCGATTCCCAGGGCAAGCTGGAAGAAGGCGGCTGGCGCGGCGCGCCGCAAAAGCATCTGATGGGCTGGAAGTTGCTCGGCACCACGGCGCTTGCAGCGGTGATTTGGGGGGCGGTTTGGTGGCTGATTGAAAGCGAATGGCTTTCTTTCCGGACCGGAATCCTCTCAATGCCCACCAATTAAGCGAAAAACCGACCCAGGGGTCGGTTTTGCCTTATGTTCGGGCAATTTAAGTCTGGTAGCCGCTTTTTTGACCTTGCTCATGGCTCTTTTTGATTGAGCCTTTGAAGCTGGTCCGCCATTCTAGCACTCAAGAGGTGGATTGGTTCCTTCCTCTGTCGTGTGACTGGCGTTTCCTCCCTAAACTTGGGCCGCTGCCTGATGGTGGCGGCCTTTTCTTTTTTAAATGTTTGTGACGCTGAGTTGCAAGCACAAAAATGCCATAAACCAGCCGGAAATGACGAATTGGTGCGCTGCACAATAATTCGGTGTTACTTTATTGCGTGTGCGGTCAGGTGATTCCCCAAAAACCTCTTCTGGATTAGGGTGCGGCCCCCAGCGACTTAAGATCAAAGGATTAGACCCTTGCGCCTCACTCGCGCCTTTCTGCCGACACTCAAGGAAACCCCGGCCGAGGCGCAAATCGCCTCTCATCGCCTCATGCTGCGTGCGGGGCTGATCCGCCAGACCTCGGCGGGCATCTATGCCTGGCTGCCGGCGGGCCTGCGCGTGCTGCGCCGCGTTGAACAGATTGTGCGCGAAGAACAGGACCGCGCCGGGGCGCAGGAAATCCTGATGCCGACCATCCAGCCGGCGGAGCTGTGGCGCGAAAGCGGGCGCTATGATGATTACGGCAAGGAAATGCTCCGCATCCGTGACCGCCACGAACGCGAAATGCTGTTCGGCCCGACCAATGAGGAAATGGTCACGGATATCTTCAAGCAATTCGCCAAATCCTACCGCGATTTGCCGCGCAACCTTTATCACATCCAATGGAAATTCCGCGATGAAGTGCGCCCGCGTTTCGGCGTGATGCGCGGGCGCGAATTCCTGATGAAGGATGCCTATTCCTTTGATCTGACCAAGGAAGCCGCGCAGCATTCCTATCGGCAGATGTTCCTGGCCTATCTGCGCACTTTTGCGCGCATGGGCCTGAAGGCCATTCCGATGCGCGCCGATACGGGGCCGATTGGCGGCAACCTGTCGCATGAATTCATCATCCTGGCCGAGACCGGCGAAAGCCAGGTTTTCGTGAGCCGTGATTTGTTGGAACGCGATGTGCTGGCCGAAGCGCCCGATTACGATAGCGATCTGACCGCGCAGGTGGATTTCTGGACCAGCCATTACGCGGCGACCGAAGAAATGCATGACGAAGCCGCCTGGGCCGCGCTTGCCGAAGACAAGCGCGTTTCCGCCCGCGGCATTGAAGTGGGCCATATCTTTTATTTCGGCACCAAATACAGCGCAGCCATGGGCATGGCGGTGACGGGGCCTGATGGCCAGCAGGTTGTCCCGGAAATGGGCAGCTATGGCATTGGCGTATCGCGCCTGGTCGGCGCGCTGATTGAAGCCAATCATGATGACGCCGGCATCAAATGGCCGGATGCTGTTGCCCCTTGGGCGGCGGCCATTCTTAATCTCCGCCCCGGTGATGGCCCAACCGATGCTTTGTGTGAGGCGCTTTACGCGCGGCTTGGCGATGACAGTGCGGTCTATGATGACCGCGCCGTGCGCGCCGGCGAGAAATTCGCCGATGCAGATCTGATGGGCTTTCCCTGGCAGGCCATTATCGGCCCGCGCGGCGCCGCCGCCGGTCGCGTTGAACTGAAGCGCCGCATGACCGGTGAGCGTGAAGAGGTCTCGCTCGAAGATGCCATCACCCGCATCAAGGGCGGCTGAGCCAGCATGTTCAACGCCTTTGAGCGTATGGTCGCCTTCCGCTATCTACGCGCGCGGAAGGGGGAGCGGTTTGTTTCCGTCATCGCGATTTTTTCGCTGGTAGGGATAGCGCTTGGCGTCGCCACACTGATCATTGTGATGAGTGTGATGAATGGTTTTCGCCATGAATTGCTCGGGCGTATTCTGGGGCTGAATGGTCATCTCGGTATTTATTCCGTGGGCGGTCCCTTCACTGAATTTGATGACGTCGCCAAACGCATTCGCGCCATTCCGGGGGTCGTCTCGGCCACCCCCATTGTGGAAGGCCAGGTGCTGATCACGTCTGATTCCGGCGGAGCGGCGGGCGGGCTCGCGCGCGGCATCAGGCCGGATGATTTGCGCGCACGTCCCTTGATTGCTGATGGCATAAGGCTTGGCAGTCTAGATGCCTTTGAAGGCGAGGATGCCATTATCATCGGCCGCCGCCTTGCTGCCCGCCTGCGTGTTTCGGTGGGGGATAATGTCAGCCTGGTCTCACCGCAGGGGCGCGCAACGGTTTTCGGCACGGTGCCGCGCGTGCGCGCTTATCGGGTGGTGGCGCTGTTTGATGTCGGCATGAATGAATATGACAGCAGCTTTGTCTTCCTGCCGCTGGAAGCCGCGCAGCTTTATTTCCAGCAGCGCGATGCCGCGACGCAGATCGAGGTTTTCGTGCAGGACCCAACCAGGCTGCGCGGTATCACGCGGCAAATCCAGGAAGCCGCGGGCAGCCGCGTGATGGTGCATTCCTGGCAGGATGCCAATTCAAGCTTCTTCAATGCGGTGCAGGTGGAACGCAATGTCATGTTCCTGATCCTGACACTGATCATCATTGTCGCGGCTTTCAATATTGTCTCAAGCCTGATCATGCTGGTGAAGGATAAGGGCCGCGACATCGCTGTGCTCCGCACCATGGGGGCAACGAAGGGCGCAGTGATGCGCATATTTCTGCTGTGCGGTGCTTCCATCGGCGTGCTCGGCACGCTGATCGGCTTTGTATTGGGCCTCGTTTTTTGTCTCAATATCGAAAGCATCCGGCAATTTCTGCAATCACTCTCAGGCACAGAATTGTTCAGCCCAGAGGTCTATTTCCTGACGCGCCTGCCCGCGATCCTTGATTACAATGAAGTGGCGCAGGTGGTGGCGATGGGGCTTGGCCTTTCTTTGCTGGCGACGCTGTATCCTTCCTGGCGCGCCGCGCGCACCGATCCGGTGGAGATGCTGCGCAATGAATGAAGCGACCCTTCGCCTGGCCGCCGTTGAACGCTGCTACCGCACGGAAGCGGGCGAATTGCCGGTGCTGCTCGGCGCTGACCTGACGATTGCCGCTGGTGAGATCGTGGCGCTTGTCGCCCCTTCCGGCACCGGAAAATCCACCTTGCTGCACCTCGCGGGCCTGCTGGAGAAGCCCGATGGGGGCGAGGTTTTTATCGCGGGGAAGGCCGCCGGTTCGCTTTCGGATGAGGCACGCACCACCATCCGCCGCACCACCATCGGCTTTGTCTATCAATTCCATCATTTGCTGCCGGAATTTACTGCCGCCGAGAATATCATCCTGCCCCAGCTTGCCGCCGGGAAAAGCCGCGCGGCGGCAACAGAGCGTGCCAAGGATTTGCTCGGGATTTTCGGCTTGCAAGCGCGGCTGGATCATCGCCCGGGCAAGCTCTCGGGTGGCGAACAACAGCGCGTTGCGATTGCCCGCGCGCTTGCCAATCAGCCACGCCTGCTGCTGGCCGATGAACCGACCGGTAATCTGGATGTCGCCACATCCGATCGCGTATTCGCTGAATTACTGGAACAGGTGCGCGGCCAGGGTCTGGCGGCGCTGATTGCGACGCATAACCCTGATCTTGCGCGCAGGATGGACCGGGTGGTGACGCTCGGCGGCGGGAAGATCCTGACGGCGTAAAAAGGGCCTATCAGTAATTTTGTGCGTGGGGTAATTTAGTGAACGGCTCCGGATTTGTCGGAGGCTCCAACTTCCCAATAGGATGGAGCCCTTATGAGCAAGACGCCTAACAAATTTTCCCCTGAAGTCAGTGCCCGAGCGGTGCGGATGGTGCTTGATCATGAGGCGGAACCCCCCTCTCGCTGGGCTGCGGCGTTATCGATTT
>JBBAUC010000212.1:0-5699 GCA_040398485.1 Roseomonas sp.
GCAGATCGCGTTCAGATGGAATCATCTGAACGCGTGAAGATGCTCGAAAAACAAAGCTCTAGAGCGGGTTGCGTGAACCCATGTGAACGCAACACGACCTAGCGCCGCCCCTCACCACCATGGAATCGCTGTCCCTTCCGGCGGTTCCACACGAAACACATTCAACTGCATCGCCAGCAGCGAATAATAGCCAATCAGCCCCGTCAGCTCGACTGCGCCTTTTTCGCCCAGCAGGTCGCGCACGGGCTGATATAGCGCATCCGGCGCCTTGCCGGTGCGCAGCACGGCGCGCACGAATTCCACCACCACCCGATCAGCATCGGAATCAAAGGGGATTTTTTCTGAATCCCGCCCAATCGCCGCAATCACCGCCGCCGGCACACCCTGTTTTTCCGCAATCGGCGCATGGGCAAACCATTCATAGGCCGCCTTCCAGTGGTGGCCGACGCACAAAATGGCGAGTTCACGCAGCCGCATCGGCACGCTGCATTCAAAGCGCACAAAAACGCCAAGCTGTTCCACCCGCGCACAAAGCTCTGGGCTTGTGATCAGCGCCTGAAAGGGGCCTTTCACGCCGCCACGCGCGCCGGATGCCATGCGATCCCAAACCGCCTGCTGGGCGGCATCAAGGCTTTCGCGCATTTGCGCGGGCAAGCGCTGCGCGGTCATGCCACGCCGCCAGCCTGGGATGGGTGAATGATTCTAACCGGGCGCGCGCCGGGCCCATTGCTGACAGCCTGCGTCTGCTCCATGGCGGGCGCCGCCAAAAGCGCGGTACCCGCGACAAAATCCCTGCGTTTCATCCCTGCCTCCCTTTTCTGCGACAAGAAACCTTGGGGATCAGGCTAGATTTGATTGAGTGGGTTAGGCAAGCGAGTGCGTAAGCCGGGCTGCATCACATCAGAAACCGCCATCATGGCAGCGGCGCCAAGCCTTCAATCCACAATGAACAGCTTGGCCCCGATGGTGGTGCGCGACATATGCGCCTCCGCCCCATCCGCCACTTGGTAAGACATGCCAGGCTTCAGCAGAAAAACACGCCCATCCGCGAGCGTGGTTTCCAATTCGCCTTCCAGCACCAGCAGCACATGGCCCTTCTGGCACCAATGATCAGCAACATAACCCGGTGAATATTCCACCATGCGCACGCGGATTGGGTTTTCCGCCGGGCCGACATGGCGGGTACGCCAAAGCGCCTCACCGGTAACGCCCGCATGGCGTGTGGGCTCCACCCCAGCCCAATCGGTCGTGTCAAAGGGAATGGCGGACATGTGCATGTTTCAAAAACCCTTACGCATGCCCGGCAACTGAAGACAGCCACGCCGGGTGCACCTTCAGCTTTGCCAGCGCCGCCTGCCAGGCTGTGCCGGCATCCTCATGGAATAGCAGCGCCTCATCCGCTGGCACGCTCAACCAGGAATTGCGCTGGATTTCTTCATCCAATTGGCCGGGCGCCCAGCCGGCATAGCCAAGTGCCAGCAGCCCCTGCCTTGGGCCGCCGCCACTTGCGATGGCGCTCAAGATATCCACACTCGCGGTCAAGGCGAAGCCGGCGCCAAAGGCCAGGCTGCCCTCGGCGGACCAATCATCCGTATGCAGCACAAAGCCGCGCCCGGCTTCCACCGGGCCGCCGGATACCATCCGGATTTGGCGCTGCGAAGGCACAGGCTTCAGCCCAAGCTGCTTCAGCAATTTGTCAAAACCTAAGCCTTCGATCGGGCGGTTCACGATCAGTCCCATGGCCCCCTCGGCGGAATGGTTGCACAGGCACACCACGCTTTGCGTAAAGCGCGGGTCTGCCATGCCTGGCATCGCAATCAGCAAATGCCCGGTCAGATAATCGCCACCCTTGGCGGCGGCTTTGCGCTTTCTAGCCATTGCGGAACTGTGGCGCTGTCGGCGCCATGCTGCAAGCCTTGCCATTCGGGGCTTGACCAAGAGATCATTCCGGTGCATCGCGGTTTCTCGTGGAGTGCTAGCCTTGGCCTCATGCCGCGTAACCACAAATCCCGTTGAGGACGCTTGCTCGCCCTTCGCATCATTCCCTGCCTGGATGTTAAAGACGGTCGCGTCGTTAAGGGCGTGAACTTCGTGGAACTGCGCGACGCCGGGGACCCGGTGGAACAGGCGCGCAATTATGACCGCGAAGGTGCGGATGAAATCACCTTCCTTGACATCACAGCGTCCGCCGAAAACCGCGACACTATTTTGGATGTAGTTTCCCGCACGGCGGCCGAGGTTTTCATCCCGCTGACCGTTGGTGGCGGCGTGCGCAGCGTGGAAGATGCGCGCCGGCTTTTGCTTGCAGGGGCGGATAAGGTTTCCATCAATTCAGCCGCGGTTTCTGATCCTGATCTAGTGCGCCGCGGGGCTGAGGCTTTCGGCAGCCAGGCCATCGTGGTCGCGATTGATGCCCGCAGGCGCGATGTTGGTGGCGGCTGGGAAGTTTTCACCCATGGCGGGCGGCGCGGCACCGGTATTGATGCCATTGCCTGGGCCAAGCAGGTTGAAGCACTCGGCGCGGGTGAAATCCTGCTCACCTCCATGGACCGCGATGGCACCAAGCAGGGCTTTGACCTTGAACTGACCGCTGCGGTGCGTGCCGCCACACGGTTGCCGATTGTGGCGTCCGGCGGCGTGGGTGAATTGAGCCATTTCGTTGAAGGCGCCCGCGCCGGTGCCACGGGCCTGCTCGCCGCCAGTGTTTTCCATTACGGGGTATTCCGGATTGCTGAAGCCAAGGCCGCGCTCGCGGCCGCGGGTCTTCCCATCCGTCCCGTCCCGCATCGGCAGGAGGCCGCGTGAATGACTAAGGGAACAAAACCCGCCAAGGTGAAAGCGGTGGATAAGATCAAGCCTGCCGGTAAGGCCAATAAAACGCCTGGCGCCAAGCTGAAAGCCGCAAAAGCCGCGAAGAAGAAGGTGGCACTACCGATGCCCGGCGGGCCTAAGGTGAAAACTGCGAGACCCCCAAAACGCATCCGCAAGATGGAAGCGCGGGTGCTGCGGCCGCTCATTGTTGCACCCGCAGGCGCCAATGCCATGGTCCTGGATCAGCTTTGGCAAACGGTGGAACAGCGGCGCCTTGCGGGCGATGTGGCTTCGTCCCATTCCGCGCGGTTGATGGCGCGCGGCACCGCCAAGGTTGCGCAGAAATTCGGCGAAGAGGCGGTGGAATGCGTCATTGAAGCCACCATCGGCAATCGCGACGCGACGGTGCTGGAATCAGCCGATGTGCTTTATCACCTCATGGTAATCTGGGTGGATGCCGGCATCAGGCCCGAGGAAGTCTGGGCTGAATTGGCGCGGCGCCAGGGCATCAGTGGTATTGTCGAGAAGGCGAGCCGAACCCGGGGCATTATCCGCGCGGCGGGCACCAGAAAGTTGCCGTAAGGCGTTTCCGCTTTACGGCCTTGTCGGCGGAAGCAGATCCTCAGCCCAGAGTCTGCGCCGCCGCCAATACCTCAGCCGCATGGGCTTCGGGCTTCACCTTGCGCCAGATTTTCACTATCTTGCCATCGGCACCGACCAAAAAACTCGACCGCTCCATCCCCATATATTTCTTGCCATTCATGGATTTTTCTACCCAAACGCCATAGGCCTCGGCGGTTTTGTGTTCGGGGTCTGACGCCAAGGGAAATTCCAGCCCGTATTTTTTGGCGAATTTTTCAATCGGCGGCATGGCATCGGGCGAAACCCCAATCACGGTCAGGCCCAACTTGCCAAGCTGGGGTAGCGCTTCCTGCACGCCGCAAGCCTGCTTGGTGCAGCCGGGCGTATCCGCCTTGGGGTAGAAATAGAGCAAATAGGGCTTGCCCTTAAGGCTGGCAGAGGACACTTCCCGCCCGCCGCTTGCTGCCATTTTGAAGGCGGGTGCCTTTTTGCCTTCGGCCAATTCGCTCATGACTGTTTCCCCTGATCCAGCCGGCCAAGCCGGGCTTCGAAAACCTTGCGCACCAAGGCTGCGCTTTCTTCCATCTGAGCGCGCAGGCCCGGAAGGTCAACGGGCGGCGTTGCGCAAAGCGGGCCCGCCACGCGCAGCACAGTGGAAGCGGCGGGTTCGGGCAGCATATCCTCGCGCCAGGGGCCAAGGCTCAGGCGCAGAATGCCGCTAATGCCACGCCAGAGCCGTTCCGCTGCGATCAGCCCCTCGGCTTCCGTCGCGTCCAGCGCGCCAATCTTGGCGAGGTTGCCAAGGGCAATGCGGGTTGTGGTGGCCAGCACTTCCGGGTGGCGCGGCGCGTGGTGCAATTGCAAAGCCTGGGCGATGAATTCCACCTCCACCAACCCACCGGGGCTGAGCTTCACATCCCATGGCCCATCGCCCGGCAATTCGCGCAGCATGCGCGCGCGCATGGCAAGCGCATCGGCAATGGCGGTCTTGGCTTTTTCGGGGTTGGAAAGTGCGGCGCGGATGGCCGCAGCAATGCGCCGCGCCAGCGCCGGCGGCCCGGCCACCACGCGGGCGCGGGTCAGCGCCATGCGTTCCCAGCTCCAGGCATCTTCCGCCTGATAGCGCTGAAACGCACCAAGCGAGACCGCCACCGGCCCCTTCGATCCTGAAGGGCGGAGCCGCATATCCACCTCATATAACTTGCCCTCGGCGCCAGGGGCGGTGATGGCGCCGACCATTTGATGCGCAAGACGCGTGAAATATTGACTTGTCGGCAAGGGTCGGATTGGCGGCGCGCCACGCTTGGCCTTGGCTTCGCTGGCCTCGGCTTCGTCGGCGTGATCATAGACCAGGATCAGATCAAGGTCTGATCCGGGCAGCATTTCCCGCCCGCCGAGCTTGCCCAAAGCGACAACGGCAAGCTGCCCGCCCTTCACCACGCCATGCCGCGCCGCGAATTCGCCCGTCACATGCGGCAGCAGCGCCGCAATCGCAGCATCTGCCAGCGCGCTGCGTGCCTCGCCCGCCGCATCGGGATCTATGGCGCCTTCAAGTGTGGCGGCATCAATATCGAATTTGCCTTCTTGGACCAGGCGGCGGGACGCTTCCATCGCTTCTTCGAAATAGCGCGCTTCCTTCACCAGCGCCGGCAAGGCAGAGGCAGCGCTGCCAATACCGCCACCCGCCCCCACCAGCAGCCCTTCAAGCGCTGCCGTGTGATGCGCCAAATGATCCGCCAATTGCGGCGCCGCCCCCAGAATGCCGGCAAGGCGATCCAGCATCGGCGGATTGCGATGCAACAGGCTCAAGACCTGCACGCCGGTGGTCAGCCGCCCAAACAGCGCATCAAGGCGCATCAGCGCTGCATCCGGATCACGCTGCTTGGCGAAGGCAGCCAGCAGGCTTGGCATCAGCGCCGTCAGTAATTCGCGCGCGCGTTCGCTACGAATGGCGCGCGCATGGCCGTGATGCCAGCCGCGCACGCTGGCGGCGATGCTGCCGGGATTGGCGTAGCCCATGGCGCGTAGTGTTGCGATGGTCGCGGGGTCATCTTCCACGCCGGTAAAAACCAGATCACCCTGCACCGCATCGGCGGCGAGGGTTGGTTCGGCTTCAAACATCCGCCCGTAATGCTGTTCCACCCGGCGCAGATGATGCGCGAAATCCTCGGCAAAACTGGCGCTATCGGCGTAGCCCAGGAAGGATGCGATGCGCGCTATCCCTTCCGCATCTTCCGGCAGGCGATGCGTCTGCCGATCCGCCACCATTTGCAGCCGATGTTCCAGCCGCCGCAGGAAGCCATAGG
>JBBAUC010000213.1:0-5690 GCA_040398485.1 Roseomonas sp.
CAGCCTGAAAAATGTAGCCTCGGATGCTTTAAGAACTGGGGCTGAGCACTTGCGGTGGACTCGCTTTCATGGAGCAAAGCGCAAGCAAGGGCGCCCATGTGATGCAAGGATGGTGCGCGCCACAAGGAAACCCGGATTTGGGGCTGCGCCAGCCTGCCCGCCTGTTTCGGGTTTGACGCTGCCCCGCCGCGGCTCTAAAGAACAGATATTGCAACGCCGTGTGACTATCCACTCCTGCGGAGGGGTGGCCGAGTGGCCGAAGGCGGCGGTTTGCTAAACCGTTATAGGATTAATAGTCCTATCGTGGGTTCGAATCCCATCCCCTCCGCCAGTGCCCCGATAGGGCTGATTTCACCAGCAATATCAGCGATTTACCGGGCTCGCCCGCAGAGCTTTCCCCCTCACGCTCCGCCTCACCATTTCCCCCTCACATTCCTGTCGGTTCATCTGGCAGCCGTGGCGGCCGAGACGACTAACGCCGCTGCGGCGGTCTCTGCGAAAGGGGGGGGCGGCGCGTGGCGCTGACGGCATCGGCGCAGTTGTGTTTTCTGGCCCGAGATACTACATCTGGTGGCGTGGCGGTTGGAGCAGGCACTAAATGTCCGCATCTCGGGCACCCGGTAGGGACCAGCACGATGACTTTCGGCGCCAAGTCGAGGAAACGCGGCGGTCGCTGACCTTGCACTTCGAGCGAGGCGACCCCGTGGCTGCGCTTCTCGTGGAGCCGAACAGGCCGCTGGACGTTCAGGACTTCGCGTTCGTTGGAAAGACGCCGGAACAGAAGCATCGCGAGAGCTACTATCGCTGTTCCTTTTGTCAGACAGAACGCAAGTTCGGCATGGGTCGTATCGTCATCTCCCGGAGTGACCGCCGATTGCGGCTGATCGGGGACGAGTGTTGGGAGACCCACATCAATCGCGACCGCTTCGAGGCTGAGGCCGCAGACTACCGCGCATATACGAGCCGAGTGGCATTCGAAAACATCAAGGGCCCGCTTCGCGACGAAATAGCTCGGATCATCAGTGGGCTTGTGCGAGCCATGGATCGGCAAGGCAGTGCGTTCGAGTTTGTCGCCAACCTTTCGCACATGATGCGAGCGACCGCGCCGGAGTTCCAGAGGGTAATCCGCGACGCATACGCTCGCGGCGGGCACCTCACAGTCGATCGGCTAGTTGTCGTCGATACTAGCTTCCGCCAAGCCCTGCGGCGGGACGACGGACAACCCGACTTGAAGCGTGAGCCGAAGCGCCGTTGGGAGACGGTGCCGGTCGGTCAGTTAGGCGGTCTGTCGGCCCTGTGCGAAGTGCGGTCGCCCTGGTCAAACGGGAACGACGCGCGGGTCGCGATCATCGACGCTAAGCGCGTAATCGATGACACCGCTTGGGACCTTCTGACAGACCGCAAGACCGGTATGAAGTTGCGTCAAGTGCGAGAACTGTTGGCGGACGCCGCTGTTCAGCTAGAACGATGCCGTGCTGCCTTTCGGGACGCCTCGGCGATTTTCTCGGCGTCCAGCCTGAATGCGTTGTCGGCTTGGATAAACGACCAGGACTGCGAACTGCGCTACGAGCGGGAGACGGAAATCCGCGTCACGCAGTCGGGGTTTCGCGTTATCAGCTCGGGAAGCACCCTAACCTTCGAGCCCCCGGTGAACCTTGAAGCGGTGGAAATCCCGGACCCCAAGCGGCTTGCGGACTTGGCTAGGCAGTTAGGGACTTGATGCCTGTGAGATTTTTTCATTGCGCCTCGGCGCTATTGGCGCCGGGTAGCATTATCGAGCCGGGAAACTGGGGGCGAATGATCCGAACTTATCTTCCCAATGAGGGCGGGACGTTCGGGGTTGCATTCCGCGAAATGATCCTTGAGCAGGAGCGACTGAGTATTGCCCCCGCGAAGCCCAGCCGATTGGACGCGCTGTTTGCTTGTCGATCAGAGGCGGACCTTCGGCATTTCATGCAAGCCAACGGCCGGTTCCGGGATATTCCGTATGAGGTGGAACTTATCGGGCCAGCGCCCCTGCACTATGGCGACTATACACTTCCGCTGTTTGTGCCCGACGTCGCTTCCTTCGAGACGTTCGCGGCTCGGGCCCGATCCTACTGGGCGGGACTAAGCCCGGTGCAGAACGTAGAAGTCTTGATTGGCGGCCCGGTAAAGATCACTCAGCGGCTTACGTGACGATAGCGAGGTTACGACCAAGAACAAGAGCGGATGTGACGTGCCCCCCTGAAATGTTGCCAATTTTCGGTAGAGTCTATTTCTCAAAAGGAATTTGCGAATGCGACCGAACCTCGGAGACCGACGGAAGGCCCAAAATCGGTCTCTGAAGCCCTTTTGTCTCTTTTCGACCGAAGCTTGCCGAGATTGGTTCGGTTAAAGAAAGCCAATACTTTTCAAGAGCTTGTTATTTTGCCGGCCTTGCCGAGTTCGTGACGCTTCTCTCGCCTGTCGAGAAGAAATGGGCCCTAAACCCGAGTACTCATTCCGGCCCAGGCAATCACAAAGGCTCAATCTGCTTATTGAGATGAGCAACCAAATCATCCGGCAATTTCAAGCGATGCGCGAGCGCTTGAAGATAAGCAAGTTCGGCCGGCCGGTCCGGGTCAATCGCCAGGCGCGACACCAGGTAAAGCTCAGCCGCCTGTTCAGGTGTCGTGGCCAGGGCAGCGATTTCTGAAACGCTCACCGGGGCGGCCAGCGCGTCAAAAACAAAGGCCTTGCTTTCCGGATCAAGCCCAACCTCACCGACACGCGCAAAGATGCGGTCCTGCTCCTCCGCATCGACATGACCATCAGCCTTGGCAGCCCCAATCATGGCGCGAACCATAGCGAGTTCGAAGGGGCGACCATCTGCTGCTGGCGCGGCCGAGGGCAGGAATCGTTGCTCCACCCGCACGGCCTGCTGCGGTTGAGCGACCGGGGTCTGTGCCGGTGCCTGGCCTTTCTGCCAGCCCTGAAAGGCCTGACTCGCCAGAGCGCCAATCATGGCTGCCCCGCCATGGCTCAGCACGCCGCCAAGCCCGCCCTTGCTTTTCTTCTTGCCCCCAACCAGCATCCCAAGGAGGCCGCCAGCAACGCCGGAAGCGGCAAGCCCGCCCAGGCCGCCAGCGCCACTGAGCGCCTGACGCGCCACCCCGGCCAAATCCATCTGGCCGGCAGGCGCGCCCCCCGCCGGTGCGCCGGGTTGGGGCTGGTTTGAGGGTGCCTGGGCGGTCATGCCCTGGCCGAGAAAGCGGTCGAGAAGGGATTGGGCATCGATCATGAGACTTTAGGTCGGCGCAGGCTGAGGCAAGTGCAAGACCCGGCAGGAAAAAAGCACGTTCATTCAAGACCAGGGACGCTCTGGTGACAAAAACAATCATGCTGGCCTGCCGCCGGTTTCGCGGACAGCAGGTTAAGCTATCGTAGCGCGGGTTGGTTTGAAGATTGGCGTGCACCTTGTCCCATAAGCTGCGGTCAATGATCGGCGCATGCTCGCCGGGATAGAAAACGCCCTTATGCGTAGCCTCACCCAGATAAACCTGGCTGTTCAGCAGCCTGTTGGGCCTTGCCCTGGGCAGGACGGATGTGCATTTTCGGCAAAGTCATAGGAACAAACGATGATCGCCCTACCCCCACCCAAGGCCGAAATACTTGCCCGCCGCGAAGAAATTGTTGTGGCGCTAACTGCGCTTATCCCTGGCGATGGCGTGATTGCTGAGGGTATCCGCCTGAAGCCCTATGAGACCGATGGGCTTGCCGCCTATCGGCAAATGCCGCTCGCGGTGGTGCTGCCTTCCACCACCGAGCAGGTCGCCGCCGTACTGCGCTATTGCCATGAACAGGGCATTCGCGTGGTGCCTCGCGGTGCGGGGACCAGCCTTTCGGGCGGTGCGCTGCCTTTGGCGGATGCGGTAGTCATTGGCCTTATGCGCCTCAACGCCATTCATGAGATCAATTATGCGGATCGCTATGCGGTGGTGGGCGCCGGCGTCACGAATATCGGCATCACCAAGGCGGTGGAGGCTGATGGTTTTTTCTATGCGCCTGATCCGTCTTCTCAGCTTGCCTGCATGATTGGGGGCAATGTGATGATGAATTCGGGTGGCGCGCATTGCCTGAAATATGGTGTCACGGCGAATAACCTGCTCGGCGTGAAATTCGTGACTATTGAAGGTGAAGTGCTGGACATTGGCGGCACTTATCTGGATGCGGCGGGTTATGATTGGCTTGGGCTGATCACCGGCAGTGAAGGCCAATTGGGCATTGTGACGGAAGTGACAGTGCGTATTTTGCGGAGCGCCGAAGGGGCGCGCGCCATGTTGGCAGCCTTCAATTCCATTGAAATCGCCGGTGCGGCGGTGGATGCCATTATCGGCAGCGGCATTATTCCGGTGGCGCTGGAATTCATGGACAAGCCCTGCATTCATGCGTGTGAGGCTTTTGCGCATGCCGGCTATCCTTTGGACGCTGAGGCCATGCTGATCATTGAAGTTGAAGGGAGCATCGCGGAACAGGATGCCTTGTTGGCGCGCATCAAGGATATCTGCGCGCGGTTTGACCCGATCAGCCTGAAGGTTGCGGAGACCGCGGAACAAAGCCTTGCCATCTGGAAAGGCCGCAAAGGCGCCTTTGGTGCCGTGGGGCGCATCAGCCCGGATTATCTTTGTATGGATGGCACCATCCCGACCAGCGAATTGCCCCGCGTGCTTCGGCGCATTGGTGAGATGAGCGAGCAATACGCGCTCAAGGTCGCCAATGTGTTCCATGCCGGTGATGGCAATTTGCATCCGCTGATCATGTTTGACGCGAATGACGCGGATAGTTTTCGCCGCGCTGAAGCCTTCGGCGCCGACATCTTGAAGCTTTGCGTAGAAGTCGGCGGCTGCCTGACCGGTGAGCATGGCGTTGGCGTGGAAAAGCGCGATCTGATGACTGTGCAATTCCAGCCGCATGAATTGACGCAGCAGCGCGCCATCAAGAGCGCCTTTGATCCGGCCTGGTTGCTCAACCCCGCCAAAGTGTTTCCGCTGCAAGGCGCGCTGGCGCCGGCGATCGCCGCCGAATGAGTGCGATGATTGCACCGGCGGATGAAGCCGGCATCATTGCCGCGGTACAAGCGGCGCGCGCGGCGCGTGAACCGCTGGACATTGAAGGTCAGGGATCAAAGCGCGGAATGCTGCGTCCCGTGCAGGCCGCGCGCAGCCTTTCAACGCGTGGGCTGACTGGGGTGACGCTCTATCGCCCGGCAGAGTTGATCATCAGCGCGCGCGCCGGCACGCCGCTTGCCGAAATTGAAGCCACCTTGGCGGAAAAGGGCCAGCAGTTGATTGCTGAATCGCCCTATCTGAATGGCGTTTTTGGCACAAGCGCGCCGCCCAGCATTGGTGGTGTGGTCGCGGCCAATCTGTCCGGCCCGCGGCGCATCACCTGGGGGGCGACGCGCGATCACGTGATGGGGCTGCGCTTCATCAATGGTGCTGGTGAGGTCATTCGTTCAGGTGGGCGTGTGCTGAAGAACGTGACGGGGCTCGATTTGTGCAAGCTGCTGTCGGGGTCTTACGGCACGCTTGCCGTGATCACCGAAGTGACGCTCAAAGTGCTGCCGGCGCCGGAAGCAAGTGCGACGCTACTCATTGAAACGCCCGATCTTGCAAGCGCGGTGGCCGCACTTTCGGCAGGGCTCGGCAGCCCCTTTGGCGTTTCCGGTG
>JBBAUC010000214.1:0-4301 GCA_040398485.1 Roseomonas sp.
GAAGCGGTCATGAAGCATTTTGGGCGCATTGATGTGCTGGTGAATAATGCCGGCGGCACAGGCCCGCGCGGGCGGTTGGAGACCATCACCCATGCCGGCTGGGCCAATACCATGGGCGCCAATGTCACCGGCCTTGCCATGTTCTGCCGGGAAGCGGTGAAGCGCATGTCCACCAAGCAGGGCGGCAAAGGGGGTGCGATTGTGAATGTCTCCTCCCGCGCGTCAGAACTCGGCAGTGCGGGCGAATATGTGCATTACGCGGCGAGTAAGGCGGCCGTGGATACGCTCACCATCGGCCTGGCGCGCGAAGTGGCGCAGGAAGGCATGCGGGTGAACGCGGTCAATCCGGGCCTGATTGAAACCGAAATCCATGCCCGTGGCGGCGCGCCGGATCGGCTCGCGCGGCTTGGGCCGCTCGTGCCCATGGGCCGGCCTGGCAAGCCCGAGGAAGTGGCGGAATGCATTCTGTTCCTGGCATCTGATGCCGCTTCCTATGTGACCGCTTCTTGCATGCAGGTGGGGGGCGGGCGCTGATCCCGCACCTTTCCTTAACCGGAAAGGGATAAAATGGTGTTGTCATGACAGCACGACGCTTTGACGCAATAGTGATTGGTGGCGGGCTGGTGGGGTCCGCCATTGCCTGGGGCCTCAGGCGCGAAGGGCTGTCTGTTGCGCTGCTGGATGAGGGTGACGCTGCCTATCGCGCGAGCCGCGGCAATTTCGGCCTGGTTTGGGTGCAATCCAAGGGGCTCGGCGCACCCTGGTATCAGCGCTGGACACGCCAATCGGCAGAAAGCTGGGCTGAATTAGCGAATGATCTGGCCAAGCAAACCGGACAATCCCTTGGCCTTTCCCAGCAGGGCGGGCTGCATTTATGCCTTTCCGATTGTGAAATGAATGAACGTGCTGAGCGCCTGGAACAGATGAAGCGCGAAGCCGGCAATTACGGCTTTGAATATCGCATGCTGGATGCGCGGGAAGCGCGCGAAATGCTGCCCGGGCTTGGCCCTGCCGTGGTGGGCGCTGCCTTCACGCCCTATGATGGGCATGTTAGCCCGTTGGCACTACTGCGCAGCCTGCATCACGGTTTTACCGCGCTTGGCGGGGTTTATCTGCCCAATGTGAAGATCACGGGTATCGCGACGGCGCCGCGCAATTTCCTGTTGGAAACTAACCTCGGCACCATCCAGGCGGAGCGTGCGGTGCTGGCCGCTGGCCTCGGCAATGCAACGCTTGCGTCCCATTTCGGGTTGATGGCGCCGGTGCGTCCGCAGCGCGGCCAGGTGCTGGTGACGGAACGCACGCGCGCAGCACTTCCCATGCCCACCACCACCATTCGCCAAACCGGTGAAGGCAGCATCATGCTGGGCGATAGTGTTGAAGAAGTGGGGTTCGATACACGCCAGACCCAACCGGTGATGGCGGAAATCGCCCATCGTGCGGCGCTTTGCTTTCCCTGGATTGGCAAGCTGAATGTGGTGCGCGCCTGGTCAGCTTTGCGCGTCATGTCGCCCGATGGTCTGCCGATTTATGACCAGTCCGAAACCTTACCCGGCGCCTATACGGCCAATTGCCATTCCGGTGTCACGCTGGCCGCGGCGCATGGTAAATTGCTGGCGCCGATGATTGCGCGCGGCGCGCTTGATCCTTTCCTGGCGCCGTTTTCGGCTGAGCGCTTCTGATGTTTCGCACGCGCCCCGATCATCGGCCCGAAACCGTGCAGGTTTTTGTCGAAGGCCGCGCTTTTATGGTGCCGGAAGGCAGCAGCGCCGCCGCCGCCATTCTGATTTCGGGTCTTTCTTCCATCCGCGAAACGCCGGTATCCGGCAGCCCGCGCCTGCCCTGGTGCATGATGGGCGTTTGCTTTGATTGCCTGGCAGAAATTGATGGCGTGGCCAATCGGCAAGCCTGCATGGTGCCTGTTGTAGCCGGCATGCGGATCGCCCGCCAGCACGGCGCGCGGGAGGTGCGGCGATGAGCCTGGTGCCCGTGAAAGCCGCCGAGGCGCCGCGTAAATTCGATCTGGCCATTGTGGGTGCCGGGCCTGCCGGCATGGCGGCAGCGATTATGGCGCGGGAATGCGGGCTTTCCGTGCTGGTGGTGGATGAAAACGCTGCGCCCGGTGGGCAGGTATTTCGCGCCGCCGAATTGGCCGGCACAGATCCCGCAGTGGCACGCGACATGGCGCCCGGGCTTGAATTGATCGCGAGGTTTCGCGCTTTGGATATCACCTATCGTCCCGGCACCACGCTTTGGATGCTGGAACCGGATACCGGCACGCTTTCCCTCGCGCGCCAGGGTGAGACACTGGAAGTCACGGCTGATCGTATCCTGCTCGCCACCGGTGCGCAGGAAAGGCCGGTGCCGATTCCGGGCTGGACTCTGCCTGGCGTGATGAGTGCGGGCGCCGCGCAGATCGCGCTGAAAACTGCAGGCATGGTGCCATCGGGCAAGGTGGTGCTGGCGGGGCAGGGACCGCTGATGTGGTTGCTCGCCAATCAATTGATCCGCGCAGGTGTCATGCCTGTGCTGGTGGAAACGCGCACCCAGCCCATTCTGCGGACGGCGCTGGAGTCAGGTGGTATTTTCAGCGGCTTTGCGCAACTTGCCAAAGGCATCGGCCTGATCCTGAAGGCGCGTCAGGCCGGCATGCGGGTGATCACGGGAGCGCGGCATTTGCGCGCGGAAGGCAGCGCGCGCGTGCAGGCGCTGCGTTTCGAAGGCGGCGTTGAGCCTTGCGATACGCTTTTGCTGCATGAAGGCGTGATGCCTTCCACGCATATCTCCATGGCGATTGGGCTGGAGCATGGCTGGGATGCGCGGCAGCTTTGCTGGCGGCCCAAGCTGGATGTCTTTGGCGCATCATCCCATGCGCGCATTGCGGTCGCTGGCGATGGCGCGGTGATTGGGGGCTGGGAAGCCGCGGTTGCGGCGGGGCAATTGGCCGCTTTGGATGCGGGGCTTCGGCTTGGGCGCATTTCGCGCGCTGATCGGGATGCACGTGCGGAAGCCAGCGCGGATGCGCTATTGCAGGCGCGCGCGCTCAGGCCTTTTCTGGATGCGCTTTATGCGCCTTCGCAGGAAATCCTGGCGCCGCCAGAAGAATCTACAATCATTTGCCGGTGTGAGGAAGTGACGGCGGGCTCACTCCGCTGGGCGGCAGCGATTGGCGCGACCGGTCCCAACCAGGCCAAGGCCTATTTGCGCTGCGGGATGGGGCCCTGCCAGGGGCGGCTTTGTGGCTCGACCGTGGCGGCGGTGATTGCCGAAACCCGCAACGTGCCGGTGGAGGAGGTGGGGCATTTCCGCCCTCGTGCGCCCTATAAGCCCATCACCGTGCAAGAACTGGCTAGCGCGCAATTGGGCGCAGATAGGCATTCCTGACGCAGAAGAAGGAAATTGCGCGCAAGACGTGCAAGGCGCTAACAAATTCACATGAGTGGTTCAAAGGAATTCGTGGGCCGTAGGGCCATGCTGGGGCTTGGTGTAGCTGTGCTTGCCGCCGGCATCTCGCACGGCGTTGGACGCTTTGGCGGCGCGCCTGGAAGACTTGGGCGAGGGTGGTCTTGACCCGCGCCATCATGATCTGTGGGATGCCGCTCCCGCGCGGGCGATCCCTGTGCGCCTTCATTATGACACGGAGATAGTTGAAGACAACATCGTGGTCATGCGCCGGGATATTTACGGCCTTGATGCGGCCTATCTCCGCGCGCTGGATGCGCCGCGCAGCGATAGGCTGGCAGAGGCATCGCCCCGGCCTTGAAGCTGTAAGGCAGGAATAAGACATGGCGCGTTATCTGGTGACAGGCGGGGCGGGTTTCGTCGGCAGCCATGCGGTGCTGGCACTGCTTGATCGCGGTGATGAGGTTGTGGTGTTGGATGACCTCAGCCAAGGCCACCGCGCTGGCGTGCCTTCTGCCGCGACTTTGGTACAGGCGACTTTGTCGGATCGCGCGGAACTCGCGCGGGTTTTCGCAAATTGGCGCTTTGATGCGGTGCTGCATTTCGCGGCGCTTTCCCTGGTGGGCGAAAGCATGAAATCGCCCATGCATTATCTGGCGGAAAACCTCGGCAATAGTGTTCGGCTGATTGAAGCGGCGGTCGAAGCCGGGTGCATGCGCTTTGTGCTGTCTTCCACTGCGGCACTTTTCGGCAAGCCGGAACGCATTCCGATTGATGAGGATTGCCCCGTCGCCCCCGGCAATCCCTATGGCGAGAGCAAGCTGATGGTGGAAACCGCTCTTGCCTGGGCTGAACGCATCCATGGCCTGCGCTATGCCGCGCTGCGCTATTTCAACGCG
>JBBAUC010000214.1:4311-5643 GCA_040398485.1 Roseomonas sp.
GGACCCTGCCGGGCGTGCAGGGGAAGATCACAACCCCGAAACACATCTGGTGCCGCTGGCGATTGATGCGGCGCTTGGCCGGCGCCCGGCGCTGACCGTCTTTGGCGATGATTACCCAACGCCCGATGGCACCTGCATTCGTGATTACGTGCATGTGACCGATCTGGCGGATGCGCATTTGCGCGTGCTGGCAAGGCTCGAAAGCCATGGGTCCTGCCGCTACAATATCGGCAATGGCGAAGGCCATTCGGTGAAGCAGGTGCTTGGCGCCATTGAACGCGTGAGTGGCCGCGCCGTCCCCCACAGCATCGGGCCGCGCCGCGCGGGCGATCCTGCGGTGCTGGTGGCGGCGAGTGAAAGGCTCCGCCACGAAACCGGCTGGGCGCCGCGTTTTGGCGATATTGACGAGATTGTGCGTACAACCTGGGCCTGGCGGGAAGCGCATCCGCGGGGCTATGGGGGCCGCTGATCCCGGCGGCATAAGTCTTTGAATTACAGCAAAAATTAAAATTTCATGACGAACGCCCTCGCGCGCAATCGTGGCCCTGCCCACTTGCCCTTCGCCCCCCCTGGTGCGACAAGACGGGCGTAATTCTCAAAACATTCAAGGCGGCCCCAACGGCCCAGGCTATGGAAGGTGCAAGCATGTCAGAACTCGAAATCATCTGGACCAAGGTAGATGAGGCGCCAGCGCTGGCCACATTTTCCCTGCTGCCCATCGTGGAATCTTTCGTGGGCGTTGCCGGCGTTAAAATGAGCCTCAAGGATATTTCGCTCACGGGCCGAATCCTTGCGAATTTCCCCGAAAACCTGACGCCTGAGCAGCGGGTGAATGATGAATTGGCCGAACTCGGCAAGCTCGCGCTGAAGCCGGAAGCCAATATCATCAAGCTGCCGAATATCTCTGCCTCTGTCCCGCAGCTCAAGGCTGCGATCAAGGAATTGCAGGGCAAGGGGTACAAGGTGCCGGATTACCCGGACAACCCCAGCAATGATGCCGAGCGCGAAATCCGCGCCCGTTACGGCAAGGTGCTCGGTAGCGCCGTGAACCCCGTGCTGCGCGAAGGCAATTCAGACCGCCGCGCGGCGGGTGCGGTGAAGCAATATGCGCGCAACAACCCGCATAAGATGGGCGCTTGGTCGAAGGATTCCAAATCCCATGTCGCCTACATGCCGGGCGGGGATTTCTATGGATCGGAAGTGGCCACCACCATCACGGCGCCGACCAATGCGCGCATTGAATTGGTGGCGAAGGATGGCAGCGTCACGGTGCTCAAGGCGAAAACACCTTTGATCGCAGGCGAAATTATTGATGCGTCCGTGATGAGCCGG
>JBBAUC010000215.1:0-5466 GCA_040398485.1 Roseomonas sp.
CCAGGCAGCGCATCAGCAAGCGACGCATCTTTACCGCCAGATTGACCGCAAGCTGCGTGGGCTTGAAGTAGAGCCCTTTGCCTATCGCGATTTCGGGTCGCTGGTGTCACTCGGCAAATACTCAACCGTCGGCAGCCTGATGGGCTTCCTGGTCGGGCGCAGCATGTTCATTGAAGGCTATTTCGCGCGGATGATGTATCGGTCCTTGTACAAAATGCATCAGACAGCGCTGCATGGGCATGCGCCGGTACTATGGCGAACGCTGGTGGGGATGGTCGCGGATCGCGGGCAGCCTCAGGTGAAGCTGCATTGACAAGAGATGGGGGCGCTGCCCCCATGCCCCCGCCGGGGTAACAGTGTTACCCCGGGCCCCGCCGAAACCGGGTTTGGCGTTGACGGGGGGCTTCGGGCAAGGTGGGGTTTTTTGGAAGGGCCTTCAAGAATTGAAACTATCCAGGAAGCGATGCCTGATAGTGGGGGCGCCGATGCTGCTGCTGGCGCTGACGCCATGGGCGATGGCGCAGCCCATGGCGCCGCGAGATTGGCCCATGGAAAAATGCGCGCGCTATCGAATCGCCTGGGTCGAGGCGCTGGCGCGTTTCAGCACGGCCGGGCTGAGTGAGGCTTTCTTGACTGATCATGAGGGCTTCCTGGCTTCCAATTGCAAGGAAGGGCGCCGTGTTTGTCCGCGCAGTGCCGCGGAAATCAGCTTGGCCAATGCTATGACCATGGCAGCTTTGAATGTGGGCGCTTCAGGAAGTTTTCTGCCCTTCATTTGCCGCGAATGAAGGGCAATCCGTCTTTCTAGCTCATATCGGCGCACAAAATAGGAAAAGGGGGCCAAAGCCCCCTCTCAAACGCCCAACGCTATCTTGCAGGCCGAAGCCCGCGCGACATTAGCCCTGGCGGGCCTTCAGCCGCGGGTTCTTCTTGTTGATCACGTAAACGCGACCGCGGCGGCGTACCACAACGCAGTTCTTGTCACGGATTTTGGCAGTCTTCAGCGAGTTACGGATTTTCATTGGTCAAACCTTTCGAAGTCGCGGTGTCTAAGCAAGCCAGGGGGTCAAGTCAACCCATTACAGCCTTTAGAGCGTTTGTTTGATCGCATTTTCCGAGCCGCCAAGTGATCCCACTTGGCTTGAAAATGCTCTATTCAGCAGCGCGCCGTTCCTCCTCCATGATGCGGAGAAAGGCATCGCGGGTCTGCGGCAGTTTCCGGCCCATGATCTGTTCGGCCACCTGGGTGCGCAGCACTTGGGCCGTGCCGCCGGCAATGGCGAACATCCGCGCATCACGCAAATAGCGCTCCATCGGGTTGTCGCGCGAATACCCCGCCGCACCCCAAACCTGCAAAGCCTGGTTCGTGACCCTGATCGCCATCTCGCCCGCCAGCACCTTGGCCTGAGCCGCCGCCAGCCGGTCCGGGAAGCCATTGGGGCCCGCGCTTTTCGCCGCGCGCCAGACCAGCGCACGGGCCGCTTCCACCTCAATGGACATATCCGCCAGCATCCAGGCGAGCCCCTGGAATTCGCCAATCGGCCGGCCGAATTGGCGACGCGTCTGCGCGCGGTCCAGCGCATGTTCATAAGCGCCCGCGGCCAGCCCCAAGGCAACGGTCGCGGCGCCCACGCGCTGGCCATTATAGGCATCAATCAACCGGCCAAAGCCGCGCGCCCAGCCGCCGGGCGGGCGCAGTACCATGCTATCGGGCACTTCCAGCCCGGCAATCTCTGTCTCGGCTTCCGGCATGCCGCATAGCCCGAGGGAGGGGATGCGCTTGAAACTAATCCCAGGCGGCGGGCCGTCCCCGTTGCGCACCACCAGGAAGCCGCCAATGCCCTGATCGCGCCCTTCTTCAATCACGCGGGCGAAGATCAGATGCAGCCGGGAAACGCCGCCGCCCGTGATCCAGGTCTTGCGGCCATTGATCACCCATTTATCGCCATGACGCACCGCGCGGGTCGTCATTTCCGTCGCGGCCGACCCCGCTTCGGGTTCCGTGATCAGGATCGCGGGCTTGTCGCCGGCCAGCACCAGATCAGCGGCGATGCGCTTTTGGGCGTCCGTTCCATAGGCCATGATGGCGCCAATGGCACCCATATTGGCTTCAACGGCAATGCGGCCACACACCGCACAGGCTTTGGAGAATTCCTCGATCACCAGGGCCGCGTCGAAGTAATCCCCGCCTGGCCCGCCCCAGGCGCGCGGCACGGTGAGCCCGGTGAAGCCCGCTTCCGCCATGCGCCGGACCATGGACCAAGGATAGGCGCCGGAGCGATCAGTCTCGGCAGCCTGGGCGGCAGCTTCGCGCGCCAATTCGCGCGCCCTGTCGCGCAGCCTTGCCTGTTCTGGGGTCAAGCCATCCATCATGTCAGCCTTATACAAGTCTTGCTTCGATTGCCGCGGCGGCGGCGTGGTCCAGTTTGAGCGCCTTGGCGAATTCATCAAGCCAGGCGCGTTCGGTTGCGGCGATGTCGCCCGCGCCCACCACGGCAGCGGCGTAAAGCTGTGCGGCCAGCATCGGGTCGCTCGCCAGTTTCGCCAGCGCTGCGGGGGTCAGCGGCTTGTCGAAATCAGCCAGCACCATATCCCGCGCGGCGGGGCTGAGCCCTGCATCATCCAATTGCGCCGCGATGCGGGAACGTTCTTCGGCATCTATCGCGCCATCGGCCTTGGCGGCGGCAATCATGGCGCGCAGCATCAGCAAAGCTTCGGCGGTCTCGGCGCTGGGTTCTTCCTCAGTTTCGGCTTTAATGGGCGCCCAAGGATCGGTGGCGGGCTTGCTGGCGCCCGGCGCATTGGCCCAAGGGCCCGCACCGGCCGGCGCATCCTTCAGCCCGCCTTGGCCTGGTGCCTTTTTGATGGGCGCCGCGCTGCTTTCGCCCTGACGTGCCGGGCCGGCCCAATCGAAACCGCCGCCCTTGCCGCCTGATGTTGGCCGAGGCGCCGGCGCGGCAGGAGGCGGGGCAGAGCTTTGGCTGCGCCGCAGCACCGCAACCGCCACGCTCGCCAGCCCGGCCAGCGCGCGCCCAAGCTGCGCATTGCCGCTGGGTGCGCGCCTGGTGCCGTAGCCCATGGGGCTGCCGCGTCTTTGTGGGGCCGCCCCACCGGACAGAACCGCCCCAATCACGCGCCCCAGATCGAAACCCGCCATATTGAACTCTCCCTTGAAAGCAGCCTTACAAATCCTGCATTACCGCAGCAATCGCCGGCGCCAAAGCGCGGAATTCCTCGGCCCTTGGGCTCCGCGCCCGCCACGCCAGGCCGATACGACGGCTCATGCCATTCTCCAGCGGCCGCGTCACCAAGCCAGTGCCTGCCAAGACTGCCCCCGCCACGGCCAGGCGCGGCAGCAGCGTGATCCCAAGCCCGCTGGCGGCCATTTGCACCAGCGTATGGAGCGAGGTGGCCGAGAATTCCTCGGCAGTCAGCGCGCCAGAAAGCCCGCAAGCGGCAAGCGCGTGATCACGCAGGCAATGGCCATCTTGCAGCAGCAATAGTTTTTCATCCATCAGCGCCCGGGGCGGAATGCTGGCGCGTTCGGCCAAGGCGTGATCCGCAGGACACGCAAGCAGAAACGGGTCCTCGGCGATGCTGAGTGTCTCCGCCGCCCCACAATCGCAGGGGAGTGCGAGCAGCAGCAAATCAAGCCGCCCGGCTTCCAGTGCTTCCACCAGCCTTTCGGTCAAATCCTCACGCAGCCATGGACGCAGGCGCGGGAAATCGGCGCGCAGCCGCGGCATCAGGCGCGGCAGCAGAAAGGGGCTGATGGTCGGGATCACGCCTAGGCGGATCGGGCCGGAAAGGGGTTCCCGCGCCGCACTTGCGGTTTCCACGCAGCTATTGAGCGCAGCGAGGGCAACGCGGGCGCGTTGGATGAGTTCCGCCCCAAGCGGCGTGAAGACTGGCTTCTTGGCGCCGCTCCTTTCCAGGATTGCGGCATCCAATTGGCGTTCAAGCGCGATCATGCCGGCGGATAGGGTGGATTGCGTGACACCACAGGCTGAAGCGGCGCGGCCGAAATGCTCATATTCGGCCAGCGCCACAAGGTAGCGAAGCTGCTGAGGGGTGGGCAGCGCGATCATCTAATATTCCAATAATACAACAAAAAACCCTCAGGGAGAAGGGCCGCCGCCTTCGGCACGGTTCAGCGACGGGTCCAGCGCTCCTGGCCAAGCTTGGTCCCGCCAGCATAAGTCCAAATACCGGACCAGACACCATTTTCGTTCACGAGAAGGGCAAGCCCCGTGTCGTTGCCAGACCGGTAGCTGACACTGATGAAACTCTCATCACCGATCCCGGTACCGAGATAACGCTGCCCGTCAATCAGCCAGGTAACGCGGAAGGTGTCGCCAGTCGGCACCACTTCGACGGTGCCACGATAGGAAGCTCCATCTGGGCCGCGACCTTCTACATTGTAGCTACCCGCGACGCTTTTCTGCGCTTCGGCGCCACTCGCCAGGACAGCGAGGATGGGCAGCGCCAGCAGCAGGCGTTTCTTAATCATACGGATGCTCCTTCTTTGGTTGTCCAGAAAACATACTCACCCCCGCTGCTGGGACCGGCAGCGATGAGAGCAATGTCTTCCTGGATTGATAACTGATTCGCAGCCTTTGGTGAAAGCGATTTCCGTCAATAACGGGCAGGGCGGTATGGGCCAGGGTCAATGAAGGGCGCTTCGCCCATCATCATCTCGGCCACCAGCCGCCCAGTGGTGGGGCCGAGCGTGAAGCCCTGATGCGCATGGCCGAAGGCGCACCAGGCGCCGGCCTGGCCGGGCAGGGGGCCGATGATCGGCAGCATATCCGGCGTGCAGGGCCGCACCCCAAGCCAGGGATCATCTTCCACGGCTTCCGCCAGGGGCAGCAGCTTGCGCGCCATAGGTTCAGCGCGCGCCAATTGCACCGGGGTTTTCGGCGCATCATCGGGCGCGAATTCCGCCCCGGTCGTGAGCCTGACGCCAGCGCGCATCGGCACCAGCACAAAGCCGCTATCGGCATCCATAAAACCGTGATTGAGCACCGCATTGCCCTGCATGCGGTAATGCCGGTGATAGCCACGCTTGCCGAAAAGCGGCGGCGCATACCCAAAGCGGCGGGTCAGCTTCGCGGAGGCTGAGCCAAGCGCAATCACCACCTGTTCCGCGTCGCGCGGGCCATCACTGGCTTGCACACGCCAGCCAGCGCCGTTGCGTTCAAGGCTGAGGGCATCGCCGCGCAGGATTTCACCGCCGGCTTCGGTGAAGCGCTTGGCGTAGAACAGTGTCAGCGCCTGCGGATCACTCACGGAAAGCGGATCGGTCCAATGAATGGCGCCAAGGCGTTTGACCAACAAATGGGGTTCAGCCGCCGCAAGGCCCGCTTCATCCAGCAGCGCGTAATTCACGCCTTGCTCGCGCTTCAGCATTTCGGCTTCGGCAATGGCAGCGTTCAATTCTGGTTGCTTGTTGTAAAGCCGCATCCA
>JBBAUC010000216.1:0-5405 GCA_040398485.1 Roseomonas sp.
GATGCCACACGGTCCGAGGCCGAGGCGCTGTACACGACGCGCCCCGATATCGTGCTGCTGCGCCAGGCAGAACAAGCGGCCGCCCGTGCAGAAGCCGAGGCGCGCAATGCTGAGGGCAATGCGCGGGAAGCGCGTCGTCGTGCTGAAATGGCGCTCGCGGAATCTCGCCAGCGTCAGGCAGCGCTGCTGAACCGTGCGTCTGAGGTGGAAAACCGCCTCGCCGCACTTGCCCCGCAATTGGAACGCATCGGCGCGGAATTGGCCGAGGCCGAAGGCGCGCGCGGCGCAGCCGTGCAAGCGCGCGAAGCGGCGCCTGATCTGGCGCATCTTCGTGAAACGGTTGAGGCGGCGCGCGCCAATCTGGCGGAACAGCGCGCGGCTGAGGCTGCTTCGCGTGACGACCAAGGCGCCTTGGCGGCTGAGGTAGGTTCCATCGCCGCGCGCCGCGCAAGCCTTGCCAATGAAGCAAGCCTTTGGTCCGCGCGGGCCGAAGATGCCTCGGCCCGTGTTGCTGATCTGCGCCGGCGCGACGCGGAAGCGGAGGCTGAGCGTGAGGCGCTGGCCGCCGCACCGGAAGCGGCAGCACTCCGCCGTGCTGAAGCCACGCGGCTTTTGGAACAGGCAAGCGAAACGCATGCAACCGCTGCCGCCGCACTTACGGCCGCTGAACGGCGCGTGAGTGAAGGCAGCCAGGCGCGGCGTAGCGCTGACACGGGTTTTGCTTTGGCGCGTGAAGAACAAGTGCGCGCCCAAGCTGCGACGGAAGCCGCCGAAACCGCTTCAGCCGCTGTTGCCGCGCGCATTGCCGAACGCCTGGGCGAAGGTGCGGAATTGCCGCCGGCCCCTGAAGAGCTTTCAGATGTTGCGGAAGACAAGGCGCGGCGCAAGGTGGAACGCCTGGTGCGTGAGCGCGATGAAATGGGCCCGGTCAATCTGCGCGCGGATATCGAAATTGCGGAGATTGAAGAACGCATCAGCCAGATCACGCATGACCGTGATGAGGTGATGAATGCAATTGCCAAGCTGCGCGGTTCCATCGGCCATTTGAACCGCGAAGGCCGAGAGCGTCTGCGTGAGGTTTTTGACCGTGTGGACATCGAATTCCGTAGCCTGTTCACGCGGCTGTTTGGCGGCGGGCGCGCGCATCTGGCGCTCGTTGGTTCCGATGACCCGCTGGAAGCGGGGCTTGAGATTTACGCCGAGCCGCCGGGCAAAAAACTATCCACCCTGTCGCTGCTATCCGGTGGCGAACAGGCATTGACGGCGCTGTCGCTGATTTTCGCGGTCTTCCGCTGCAACCCCGCGCCGGTCTGCGTGCTGGACGAAGTGGATGCGCCTTTGGATGATGCGAATGTGGAACGGCTATGCGATTTGCTGGATGCCATGGCGGCTGAAAGCGGCACGCGCTTTCTGATCGTGACGCACCACCCGCTCACCATGGGGCGGATGCACCGGCTTTATGGCGTGACGATGCAGGAACGCGGCGTGTCGCGGCTGCTGAGTGTTGACCTTGGCCGCGCGATCGAATTGGCGGAGACGTCGTTGTTGTAGTCGCTGCAAACCTGGTGGCGTTTTATCGCCAGGAAGCTTCCATCAAGCCGAGAGTGATTGTCACATTGCGCTTGCGCGAAGCGCCTGGCTCCAAAATTCCAATGGTAAGACTCTCATTTGGTTTTTTGCCTCGTACCAGTGCCAAGAAACCGTTCACTGTCGCTACCCTCCGCCCCTCAGCCTCAATGACCAAATCCCATTCTTTCACGCCAGCGCGTGCCGCAGGCGCATTTTGCGTAACTGTAGTGACAAAAAGCCCCTCGATTTCTGCAGGAAACAGACGATGATAATTCGGATGCTGCCGCGAAAGCTCGGACAAGATCATTCCCAAAAGGGGTGTCGCCGCGTTTTGGCGGCTGGTGAGCAGTTTGCGGGTAGCCTCACTGGGGCTTGCAAATAGGAAACCGGCCGGCGCCTCGTTCTGCATCGTCCCGCCCACGAGAACTCCCAGAAGCGCCCCTTTAGTATCAAGAAAAGAGCCGCCGGAACTGCCGCGCGGCATGCTCGCCGCCAGAGTCATGACGGGAATGTAACCAATATCCCGGAAATGGGTGAAGGCGATGCCCTCGCCCGAAACCATCGCGCGAAGCCAGACCGGCTTTTGCATCGGCACTGGAGTGCCCATGTAAAACACGTCTGCACCTGGGCCGGGTAATTCCTCGGCCAAGGGTAGGAAGGGGTAGCCACCTTCACGTACTGGCAGGCGGAGCAGCGCCAAATCATGGCCCAAATCAACCGCCATTACCTCAGCGCCAAGCCTCTCAGCCGAGGTCGAAACGACTTCAATGCGCTTGCCCTTTTGGATGATCACATGTGCCGCCGTAATGGCGAAACCACCCGCATCAATCAGGGTACCGCTACCCCTTTGCTGACCATCTACCAGAATCATCAGGGACGCCGCCTTCAGGCGCGCAAATACACCGCCCTCAATTACCGCACTGCCATCAGCCGCAATCGCCCGCTTGCTGTTAAGTTGCGAAGCCCCTGCCAGCAAAGCGCCAGCCGCAAGCTGTAAGGCAAAATCTCGGCGGGGTAAGTTATTAGGCGCAACGGCAAGGCCAGAAGTGGAACGCCAAAAGCATTTGGACATTCGGCAGGTCCTCCCCATTTCTCAGCCGCAGAGGTATCCTGACGTTATTCGCGGGCTTTCTGCAACCAGAAGGTGTGAGCCCCCCGCGCATTCACCCCTCCGCCTTCGCCACCACCACCATGGCGGGCTTCAGCAGCGGGCCATTCTGCGTCCAGGCAGACCTCCAGCTTTGGATCACCGTCCCAGGCGCCACACCTCTCAGCGCGGGGTGTTCCGCCATAGCCTAGCGCTTCTCCGGGTCAAAGGGCTGGCCCCTGCGGTCAAGGAGGCACGCAAGGAAAAATCTAAACATATTGAACAAATTCACAGCATTCCGCCGATAAGGCTTGCCCCGCAGCGCGGCTCCCCATAGGTTGCGCGCGTTCGGGGCGTGGCGCAGCCTGGCTAGCGCGCCTGTTTTGGGTACAGGAGGTCGGAGGTTCGAATCCTCTCGCCCCGACCATGTTTTCGAAAATTGATGCAGTTCGGTGGGTTGGGTGCCTCCCTCCGTGGGATTTTTCGCCCGGAGCGGCGCAAGCTGATCGTAAAGGTTTTCACAAAATCCCGTAACTCGCGCGGCAGTGCCGCGCGAGGGTTCAACTTCGCGGCCTTTGGCCGCGGCCCTCCGGGGGATTTTTGCCCGCGCAGCGGGCAAAAATGGGCCCGGCAGGACTCGAACCTGCAACCAAACCGTTATGAGCGGTCCGCTCTGACCATTGAGCTACAGGCCCATCAACACCCTGATAGCGCCGAGACCACCTGAAAATCAAACGCGCTTATTGTCCCCCGCCAGCCGCGCCAGCACGCGCAGCAAATCCCGCGCCCGCTTCACCCGCTCAGCCAGGTCCATATCGCGGATCAGCGCCAGCTTGGCATCGAGGCGGAGCTTCACCGCCCCCTTCTGCCCCTGGATCCAGGTAATCAGCCCGCCGGGATTGGCAAAATTCTGGCCCCGGAAGCTCAGCACCAGCCCCTTTGGCCCGGCATCCAGCTTTTCCACCCCCGAATCCCGGCAGAGCCGCTTGATGGCGACCACTTGCAGCAGGTTCTCAACCTCCGCCGGCAAGGGGCCGAACCGATCGGCCAATTCCGCCGCCATGGCGTCATTCTCGCCATCCGTGGCCAGGCCGCCGATGCGCCGATAAAGCCCAAGCCGCACGGGTAGGTCGGTCACGTAGTTTTCAGGGATCAGCACCGGCAGGCCAAGGTTGATCTGCGGCGTCCAATCCCGCTCACTCTCGCGCCCCTCGGCCCCGGCTTTGATATCCGCAACGGCTTCTTCCAACATTTGCTGGTAAAGTTCGATCCCCACTTCGCGGATTTGGCCGGATTGTTCTTCACCCAACAGATTACCCGCGCCGCGAATATCCAAATCATGTGACGCCAAGGTGAAGCCGGCACCCAGATTATCCAGCGTCTGCATCACTTCCAGCCGCTTTTCCGCCGCCGCCGAAAGCCGATGCGCTTCCGGCCAAGTCAGATACGCATAACCACGCTGCTTGCCGCGCCCAACGCGCCCGCGCAGCTGATAAAGCTGCGCCAGGCCGAACATATCCGCGCGGTGGATGATCAGCGTATTCACCGCCGGCATATCCAAGCCGCTTTCAACGATATTGGTGGACAGCAAAATATCATGCTTGCCATCGCCAAATTCGGTCATGACGCGTTCAAGTTCGGTCGGCGTCAAGCGGCCATGGGCCTGCACCATGCGCGCTTCCGGCACAATTTCCGCCAAGCGTTCGGCAAGCTTCGCCATATCCTCAATGCGCGGCACCACGCAGAAAATCTGCCCGCCACGGAAGCGTTCGCGTTGAATGGCTTCGCGCAGCACCACCGCATCCCAGGGCATGATGAAGGTGCGCACCGCAAGCCGGTCCACTGGCGGGGTTGCGATCACGCTCATCTCACGCACGCCCGTCAGCGCCAATTGCAACGTGCGCGGAATGGGGGTCGCGGTCAGCGTCAGCACATGCACATCGGATTTCAGCGCCTTCAAAGCTTCCTTATGGCGCACACCAAAATGCTGTTCCTCATCCACCACCAGCAGGCCGAGATCGGCAAATTCAGTACCCTTCGCCAAAAGCGCATGGGTGCCGATGACGATATTGATATCCCCGCGCTTCATGGCTTCCCGCGTTTCCGCTGCATCCTTGGCGGTTACCAGGCGCGAGAGTTGCGCAATGCGCAGCGGGAAACCTTCAAAGCGCTTCTGGAAAACGCGATGATGCTGACGCGCGAGCAGCGTGGTCGGTACCACCACGGCAACCTGCACGCCGGACATCGCCACCACAAAGGCAGCGCGCAAAGCGATTTCCGTCTTGCCGAAGCCAACATCACCGCAAATCAGCCGATCCATAGGCCTGCCGGCGGAAAGGTCTTCCAACACATCGGCAATGGCGCGGGATTGATCTTCTGTCTCGGCAAAGGGGAAGCGGGCACAGAATTCATCCCACATCCCCTCTGGCGGCGTTGCCAGCGTACCATCCTTCATGCGCCGCATGGCCGCGGTGCGGATCAACTCGGCGGCCATGTCGCGAATGCGTGACTTAGCCTTGGCCTTGCGATTCTGCCAGGAAACCCCGCCAAGCTTGTCCAAAGCAACGCCTGTACCCTCAGACCCAAAGCGGGAGAGGATTTCGATATTCTCGACAGGCACAAAAAGCCTGTCCCCGCCATCATAAATCAGCTTCAGGCAATCATGCGGCGCGCCCGATACTTCGATGGTCACCAAACCTTCATAGCGGCCAATGCCGTGATCCTGATGCACTACCAAATCGCCCTCGGC
>JBBAUC010000217.1:0-5201 GCA_040398485.1 Roseomonas sp.
TGCGGCTGGCCCATCGCCCCCGCCCAGGAACCCTTCATACGATCAGCGCTGATGTGGCGGTCATTCAAAATGCGCAAAGCCGACATCAATTCATTGCGGAAATAGGCTGCGCGCCGGCCTTCCCAGGCGAGTGTGGCCAAAGCCTCCACCACGCCAAAACCGCCAGTATTGCCGCCGTAATTCGTCTCCACGCCCCAAATGGCGACGATCACTGAAGGGGAGACACGGTAGCGCGCTTCAATGCGGCGGAGCAGGTCCATGTTTTCCGCCATCAGGCGCCGGCCATTCTGGATGCGCGTGGGCGTCAGCATGATGCGGTCCCGGTAATCTTCCCATTGCATGCCGCCTTCGGCCTGGCGCCTATCCAATTCGATCACGCGCTGATTGGGCTTCAGGCCGGCGAGTGATTGGTTCAGCGTCGCATCCGAGACCCCAGCGCGGCGCGCATCAGCGCGCACCCCATCCAGGAAGCGTTCAAAAGACTGGCCAGAGACCGGCACATAGGCAGGCGGGGCATCGGGCGCAGGGATTTGGTTGGCGGAATTCGCCTCTGGGCTGCAGGCCGCGAGCAGGGTCGCGACTCCACCAAGCAGGAGCCTTCTTTTGATCATGGACCCATCACGTGCCATGCCGCGCGGGCAATGGCAAACCCTTTCCATGCCGGTTTTGGCCAGCGCGGAACTGGTGCTAGAGTGGCATCAAATTTGAGGAGAAACGCAATGGTCGCCATCACCCGTGAACTCGCCGCCTTTGTTGCTGGGCTTCGTTATGAAAGCCTGCCCGCAAATGTGCAGGAACGCACACGTTTCCTGATCCTGGACCTGGTCGGCAATATGCTGCGTGGCCGGCATGAGGCGGAAAGCACGCCCCCCCTTCTGGCCGCAGCCCGCGCGCTTGGCCTGACGGGCGGTTCCGCCGCTGTATTTGGGGATTCGCAGCGCTATACGCCGGCCGGAGCCGCGCTCATCAATGGCGCAATGGCGCATTCGCTGGATTTCGATGACACGCATGCGGCGGGCACGCTGCATCCCGGCGCGCCGGTGATCCCGGCCGCACTCGCCGCCGCTGAAATGACCGGCGCCGATGGCAAGACCGTGATGGCGGCGATTGTGGCGGGGTATGAAACCACCTGCCGCCTGGCGCTCGCTTTGCCCGGCGGAGATCATTACGACCGCGGCTATCACCCGACTGCAACCTGCGGCGCCTTTGGCGCGGCAGCGGCGGCGGGCCGCGTTTTCGGCCTAACCGCGGCGCAGATGGAAGACGCCTTCGGCATTGCGCTTTCCCAGGCCGCCGGCAGCCTGCAATTCCTGGCCAATGGCGCCTGGACCAAGCGCTTCCAAGTGGGCTGGAGCGCGCTGAACGGCCTTTCCGCTGCAACCATCGCGCGTGAGGGCTTCCGTGGCGCAGGTGAGGCCATTGAAGGCAAGGCCGGCTTCCTGCGCGCCTATGCCCCGAACCCTACCCCAGAGCGCGTGCTGCAGGAACTGGGCAAGGCGTGGGAGCTGATGCAGACAGCCGTGAAGCCCTATCCTTCCTGCCGCTATGGCCATGCGCGTGTGGATGCCGCGCTGGCTTTGCGTGCCGAGCTTGGCCTGAAGGTGGAAGAAATTGAAGCGGTGATCATGGGCCTGCCGAATAAGGGCATGCTGCTGGTGGGTGCGCCACTCGCTTACAAACAGAACCCTCAGAATATCGTGGATGGCCAGTTCAGCGGGCCCTTCGTGGTGGCTTGTGCGCTGGCCCGCGGGCATTTCGGCTGGGATTCCTATGCCTGGTTGCAGGATAAGGATATTCGCGCGCTGATGCCGAAAATCCTGCCGGACGAAGATGCCGATGTGCAGGCAGACTTCCCGACCTTCATGTCGGGCAAGCTGACCATCAAGGCGCGCGGGCAAAGCTTTGTGCGCCACATCAAGATCCCGAAGGGCGAGCCCGACAATTTCCTGACGGAAGCCGAACTGCGCGCCAAATTCCATGGCCTGGCCGATGCGGTGCTGGGCGCCGAGCGCGCCAAGCAATTGGCCGATGCGGTAATTGGGCTTGACCAGGCGGGCGATGTGAATGCGATGATGCGCCTTGGCGCTCCCCTTGTCGCGCAGCGCATGGCGGGCGAATAAGCGGCGCGTATTATTGGGCTTCGCGCCGTGCTTATGGTGCGAAGCTTATGGATGGGTGGCCGAGAGGTTTAAGGCACCGGTCTTGAAAACCGGCGTAGGTGGAAGCCTACCGTGGGTTCGAATCCCACCCCATCCGCCAGTTCCCATACGAGCCGTGCTCTCCGCCTGACCGACCGTTGCGCTGAGTGGCAGGTTTCCTGGGGTTTTCAGGGCAGACCTGTTGACTGGCCCAGCCCGAAGAAGGCCGAAAATCGCTCTCCGGAGGCCTATTCTCTCCGGACCTCCTGACTTGGCCGATTTAGTACGAAAATCAAAACCCTAGGTAAAAGGCCGGTTTCAGCGCGGTTGGCATTGGCTGTGGTTCGAACCCCACTTGCCCGAAATCTATCCTTTAAGAGCGAACACTTCGGTACGGCGGTGACATGGGTAGCTCTTTGTTTCCCAGGTGCCACGTATCCGTCCAGCGGGGGGACACGATCTTCGAAGAAGCCAGGGTCCAACAGATGCCTCAATGGTGCGGCTGAAGCCGAAGCGTGCGATGTTCCGATTGGAGATCACCTCGCCACCCAGCGCAGTCGGGTGATCAAACTCAATTACGCCCGAGAAGGCGATGTCGAAGCGTTGGTCTGCAAGCCGGCAGGCGCGGAACAGGTCCTCGAAATGGTCGCTCAGCAGGAAATCATCATCATCCAGCACCGCGAAATACTCGGTGCTGACGCGCTGCACACCCTCGAACAGCATTTGCGCCCGCCCGCCGCCCGGGATCAGGAACTCGATGAAATCGGTGATCGCCCCGCTCTGATCGGAGATAATTTCCGAGAGATCGATGTCGCGATACTTGGCAAGGATGACGGTGAAGCGGCCGAAGCTCTGACGGCGGATCGAATCGATTGCGCGGCGCACCAGGGCGAGGGCGCGGCCGCCGCAGCGGACGACGCCCGAGATCTGTGGCGAGGCCAGCATCGTGGCACAGCGGACCACCCGCTCCTCCGTGCGTCGCCGATGAAAGGTGAGCAAATTCGCGATCATCCGGTCAGCGGAAAAGTGCTCCTCGACGATCGCCCGCGCGCGGCCGGCCATAGCTTCCGCAGCCTCTGGTTCGGCCAGGCAGAAGGCGTGGTAACGGATGATCGTCGCGGCGATGCGGTGTTGTGTCGCGTCCGGGTCGAAATACAATACGCTGTCGCCGAACCACTGACGGATCCAGGGGATATCGGGGCAGATCGCCACAGCCCCAGCGCCGCAGATCTCGAAGATCCGATCGTTGACGACATCCTCGCGCTGGCGCCGTGGGTCGATCAGCGCAAGGCCGATGCCCGCGGCCGCGTAGACGCGCTGCGGACCGAAGAGGTCGAAGGGCAACTCGCCTGCGTAGCCTCGCAGGCGCAGAGGCTCCCATCCCTGCGCGGGGCCTCGCAGGTGCAGGAGGCCATCATTGGCGGTGGGTCTGGGTTCATCGTCTGCGAGATGTCGCTCTCCCCGCTCTATGCCGGTGCCCCGACCATCGCCGAGCTCTGCGGCCTGCTCGCGGCACTCGGCTTTCAGTGCGTCGCACTGGGTCCGGAGTTCGAGGACCCGCGAACCGGCGAGCTCCTGCAAGTCGATGGCGTCTTCGTTGCGCGCGACGTGGCAGGGCGGCATTGAGACGGTCGGAGCGCCGTGCATGACGACAATCCCCGCGTCTCACACGGGCACCCACGACCCATTCCTTTCTGTTTTCGTGGCAGGCAATTCGGCGCTGAGGGCCACCCCATGCGTGTAGCGATCCTGAATTCCTGGCCGAACATCCCAGAATGTGCCGAAGCCGAGTGGATCAAGCGCGCGCTCATCGCCTGCGCAAGGCTTGCGCCGGCCCGGTTGGCTGGCGCCGCGTGGCGGCTGGTTGCGCTGATTACTTTCGGGAGGCCGATACCTCAGTGCAGAAAGAAAAGGGTGGCGATCGATACCAAAAATTGGTATATCTTGGCACTAGCCAGGAGGTAGGTCATGGCGCGCAATACGTCTGTTTCAATTGGCGACCATTTCGCCAACTTCATCGATGTGCAGGTTCAATCGGGCCGCTACGGCTCCGCCAGCGATGTGGTGCGGGCGGGTCTCCGTTTGCTGGAAGAGCATGAGGCCAAGGTGAAGGCCCTACAGGAAGCGCTCATTGTCGGTGAGGAATCCGGCCAACCGGCACCGTTTGACAATGGCGCGTTCCTCAAGCGCATGCGCAGCAAACATGCCAGGTAAACCTCGGACGTGTTTGCTGTCACCCAGGGCGGAAGCGGATCTCGAAGAAATCTGGCTCTACACATACAAAAATTGGTCGATTGAGCTGGCGGACGGTTACCACGCTGCCATTGTCGATGCTTTCGATGGTCTGGCGACTTGCAGAAAGACCGGACGGGTTGTCGATATCCGGGACGGCTACTTCAAATACGCGGTCGGCTCGCATCTTGTGTTTTATCGCCTCACCGAGCGGGAACTTATTGTCGTCCGCGTGCTGCATCAGCGCATGGATGTCGGCCTTCACCTGTAAAGGATTAGCGGTGGCGCCGGTTGCGTAAAAAATCGCGAGCTTCAGGGCAGATATTGGGGGGTGGCAGAGCTCTTCGCCGACGCCCGGTTCGGTGAACCCTTTATCAGCGAGGAAATCATGAGTAACGGGGAACTCCACGCGCGTGAGCGCGAGGATCTGGCGCTACATGTCGAGCGCTGCGCCGAGCGCTATACGGCGGTGCGCGCGGAGATCTGTGGCCTCCGCAAGCAAACACGCCGGATTGAGGGCGTGATCTGGGGCATCGTCGCAGTGCTGATCGCGTTTGGCGCGGGTGGTGCGCAGATCCTGCCAATCCTGCGTGCACTGGCGCGCGGCGCCGGAGGATAAGGGCCCAATATCAGACGCTGCCGCAACAAGGCCTGGGTTAAAAATGGGTAGGAAACCAACAGGTTAATCAGCAGTTTATGAAATTTGGGTGCAATTGGGTGCATTTTTAGGCTTGTCTAAGCGGGTCTATTTGGGTGTATATTCGGGCATGTCAGATACCGCCCTCAATACCGAAACTATCATCATCACCCCGGAATTGCTCGGGCTGATTG
>JBBAUC010000218.1:0-5118 GCA_040398485.1 Roseomonas sp.
GCGCCGGGCCATCAGTGTGGCTGCACAGCACGTCGCAGCCCTGGTCAATCAGGGCGCGGGCTGCATCGGCTTCACGCGCTGGGTTCGACCAGGCGTTCACCCATACCACGCGCACCTTCATGGACGGGTCCACAGACCAGGCGCCGCGCATGACTGTGTTGATGGCGCTGATGACTTCCGGCACCGGGAAGGTGGCGACATAGCCGATGGTCTTGGAACGCGACTTGCGCGCAGCGATCACGCCCTGAATGTAGCGGCCTTCGTAGAAGCGAGCATTGTAGATCGCCATATTCGGCAGCGTTGTCGGGCCGGTCGCGTTTTCGAAGAATACGCCCGGGTGCTGCGGCGCCAGGCGCTGCGTCGGGGCGAAGTAGGAAAAGCTGGTTGTGAAGATCAGCCGATGGCCGGTGCGGACCAGCTGCGTCACCACACGGTCGAAATCGGGTGGTGCCACGGATTCGACGGTGGTGGCGTTGACGCGATCGCCCAACACCTCGGCCATGCGGCGGCGGCCCTGGTCGTGCATGTGCGACCAGCCGAAATCGCCGACCGGGCCGATCAGGACGACGCCCACGCTCAGGCGCGACTGCGCTTCGGCCTGCTGGGCAGCCAGCGCAGCGCCGGCAAGACCGGCGGAACCGGCCATAAGGTGACGACGGGTGATGTTCATGATGGGCTCCCTGAAAGACAGCGCGGATTAAGCAAATTTAATACCAACACGGAAGTCCTTATCTGTCGGGCACGAAGGGAACACCGAGCGAAGCCGGCCCCACCGCCCCGCCCCGCCTTGCCCGCATAATGAGCACAAGGACCAGAATCGTTATCAGATAGGGCAAGGCCGCCAGAAACTGCGATGGCAGGGGCACGCCGGCCGATTGCGCATGCAATTGCAGGATTGTGAGTGCACCAAACAGATAGGCGCCGACCATCGCCCTGAAGGGCAGCCAGGAGGCAAAGACCACGATAGCGAGCGCGATCCACCCCCTGCCCCCGGTCATGCCGCTGGTCCAGAAGGGGGTATAGACGAGCGACATATAAGACCCCGCCAGCCCAGCGCAGCCGCCACCGAACAGGATGGCGAGCAGGCGAATGCGCCGCACCGGATAGCCAAGCGCATGCGCCGCCGCATGGTTTTCGCCGACCGCGCGCAGGACAAGGCCCGCGCGGCTTTTGGTGAGGAACCACCACACGCCGATGACCAGCGCCACCGAGGCATAAACAAACGGGTCCTGGCGGAACAGCAAAGGGCCCAGGAAGGGGATATCGGACAGCCAAGGGATTTCGATCTTGCCGATGCCCGCGCGCTGCACGCCCACAAAGGGCGCGCCGATCACGCCGGAAAGCCCAAGCCCAAGGATGGCGAGTGCCAGCCCCGCCGCGACCTGATTGGCCGCAAGGCCCAAGACTAGCGCAGCAAAAACCAGGGACAGCGCCATACCCGCCAGCACCGCCACCAGCACGCCAAGCGTTGAAGACCCGGTGGTGATCGCCGCCGCAATGCCAGCGGCAGCGCCGATGATCATCATGCCCTCAACGCCCAGGTTCAAAACGCCCGCGCGTTCCACCACCAATTCGCCAATCGCTGCGATCAGCAGCGGCGTGGAAGCGGTGATGATGGTCAGGATAATGGCTTCGAACAACGTCATGCGGCGGCGCCTCGCAGCAGGCGGAAGCGATACAAAAGCAGGCTATCGCAGGCCAGCACGAAGAACAGCAAGAGCCCTTGCAGCACGCGTGTCGCATCCAAAGGCAGGCGCAGCATGATTTGCGCATTCTCACCACCGATGAAGGTGATGGCGATGAAAATGCCGGCAAGTAAACAACCAATCGGGTTAAGCCGCCCGAGGAACGCCACGATGATGGCGGTGAAGCCATAGCCAGGTGAAATGCCGGGCTGCAATTGCTTGATTGTGCCCGCGGCTTCAAGCACGCCGGCAAGGCCGGCGAGCGCGCCCGAGATCATGAAAACCGTGATGATCAGCCGTGTTTCGGAAAACCCGGCAAAGCGCGCGGCGCGCGGCGCTTCCCCCACCAGGCGGATTTCAAACCCCTTCAGCGTGCGCCCCATCAGCAGCATGAAGCCCAGCACCACCGCGATCATGATCGGCGTGCCGATATTGAGCCGACCGCCTTCCATCAGCAGCGGCAGCGTCGCTTCCGCTTCGAACACCACGCTATTGGGCATGTTGAAGCCGGCGGGGTCTCGCCAGGGGCCGCGCACCAGGTAATCCAGCAGCAATTCCGCGACGTAAACCAGCATCAGGCTTGTCAGGATTTCATTCGCGCCGAAGCGCGTGCGCAGGATGGCGGGGATCAGCGCGAAACACGCGCCGGCCATCGCGCCCGCCAGCAGCATCACCGGCAAAAGCCAAGGGCCTTGCGTGCTGCCATGGGTGATGATGGCGATATAGCCGCCCGCCATGGCACCGAACAGGAATTGCCCCTCGGCGCCGATATTCCAGACCTTGGCGCGGTAGCAAACCGCCAGCCCAACCGCGATCAGCACAAGCGGTGTCGCCTTCACCGCCACTTCCTGCAAGCCCCAGGAATCCGAGAGCGGATCAAGGAAATAAGTGCTCAGCGCCGCCAGCGGGTCCTTACCCAGCAGCGCGAACATGATGGCCGCCGATATCAGCGTGAGTGCCACCGCAATCAGCGGTGAGATCAGCATCAGGCTGATTGGTGTTTCGGTGCGACGCTCCATCACCAACCGCATCACGCCGCCATCCCCGCCCCACCCATCAATAGGCCGAGCGATTCACGCGTGGCTTGCGCGGTCGGCATGGCAGGCGAAAGCCGGCCCATGAACATCACGCAAATCCTGTCGGAGATTTCGAGCAACTCATCCAAATCCTGGCTGATCACCAGCACCGCGCTACCGGCGCGGGCAAGGTCCATCAGCGCTTGCCGAATGGTGGCGGCAGCACCTGCATCCACGCCCCAGCTTGGCTGCGCCACCACCAGAATACCTGGCTGGCGCGCGATTTCGCGGCCAATGACGAATTTCTGCAAATTGCCGCCGGATAGCGCCCGCGCTTCAGGATCGGCGGGGCCTTTGCGTACATCAAAGGTGCGCACCACCTTGCCCACGAAGTCAGTCAGTTTCGCGCGATCCACCAGCCCGTAGCGCAGGAAGCCATTGGTGGCATGGCCGGAAAGCAGCGCGTTCTCTGTCAGCCGCATGGCGGGTGCTGCGCCATGGCCAAGCCGTTCTTCCGGCACGAAGGCGGCGCCGCGCTTGCGGCGTTCATTGATGCCGGCACGGCCAACCGCAACACCATCCATCGCGATAGCCTCGGCATGCGGCGCCAATTCTTCGCCGCTGAGCGCTGCAAAAAGCTCATCCTGACCATTGCCGGCGACACCGGCGATGCCAAGCACCTCACCGGCACGAAGCTCAAGATTTATGTTGGCAAGCGCAATGCCATGGGTATGCAGTGCAGGCAGTGAAAGCGCGGAAACCGCCAAGCGCACCGGCCCTTGCGTTTCAATATGATCATGGCGGATGGGCACGACATCGCCACCCATCATCATGCGCGCAAGGCTTGCCGCGGTTTCCGCGCGCGGGTCGCAATGCGCGACCACCCGGCCGCCGCGCAGAATGGTCGCGGCTTCGCAAATGCGCCGCACTTCTTCGAGCTTGTGGGAGATATAAAGGACCGAACGCCCTTCAGCGCGCAGTCTTGCGAGGGTGGCGAATAGCCCCTCGGCTTCTTGGGGCGTCAGTACCGAGGTCGGTTCATCCAGGATCAGCAGGCTTGGGTCCTGCATCAGGCAACGCATGATCTCAACGCGCTGACGTTCGCCTACCGAAAGCCGCCAGATCTCGCGCTTGGGATCAAGCGGCAGGCCATAGGCGCGGCTGGTTTCAGAAAGGCGTTGGGCGATTTCGTCCAAGGGCTCAGCGCCCTCAAGCGCGAGGGCGACGTTTTCCGCCACCGTCAGCGCCTCAAACAAAGAAAAGTGCTGGAACACCATGCCAATGCCAAGCGCGCGCGCAGCGCGGGGGCTTTCGACCTGAACAGGCGCGCCGCGCCAGACAAGCCGCCCCGCATCCGGGCGCAGCAGGCCATAGATAATCTTGACCAGGGTGGATTTACCCGCGCCGTTTTCGCCAAGCAGCGCATGGATTTCCCCGGGCGCCACGGTCAGGTCCACGGCGTCATTGGCAAGCAAGGCGCCGAAGCGCTTGGTGATGCCCTCAGCGGCAAGAAGCGGGGGGGATGCCTGCATGTCAGGCGTGTAACCTTTTTCGTTTTCCCTGTCGCCAGGGTTGTGCGGCATCAGCCGGCAGAAAAATCAGCCCGGCAGGGCAAAGGCGGCAAGCTCTGCCCGCAATTCGGGCATGCCCTGGCCGGTTTCGCTGCTGGTGACCAGCACCATGGGATGGGCGGCGGTATGGCGGCGGGCCAGCGCCTCAACCTCGGCCAGGCGCTTGGCGAACTGCTCGGCCGGCACATCATCGGCCTTGGTCAGCACGATCTGAAACGCGACCGCGGCCTCATCCAATAGTTTCATCGCGGCAAGGTCGACGGATTTGGTTTCAATCCGCGCATCCATCAGCAGCAATACGCGGCGCAGATTGGGCCGACCGCGCAGATATTCGAACATCATGCCCTGCCAATCGGCCTGCAATTCCTTCGATGCCTTGGCATAGCCATAGCCCGGCATATCCACGAGCACGAGCCGCTCGCCGAGATTAAAAAAATTGAGCTGGCGCGTGCGCCCCGGCGTATTGGAAACGCGTGCCAGCGCATTGCGCCCCGTCAGCGCATTCAGCAATGATGATTTGCCGACATTGGATCGCCCGCAAAAGGCGATCTCCGGCAGGCTAGGCGGCGGCACTTGTTCAAGCTTCTGCGCGCCAAAGAAAAAATCGCAAGGCCGCGCGAAAAGCAGCCGCCCCGCTTCAAGCAGGGCGGCGCGCGCTTCTTCCGTAGTAGCCTCGGCCAAGCCACTCATCATGCAAACCTAGCAAGCGGCGTCACGCCTACTTGCCGCCGGCCTTGGCGGCGCGGGATGCCGCGCGTTCATGGCGCATGATGTAGTATTGCTGGCCCACGGAAAGCGTATTGTTCCAGGCCCAATAGATGATGAGCCCCGCCGGGAAGGATGCCA
>JBBAUC010000219.1:0-5117 GCA_040398485.1 Roseomonas sp.
CGCCGTGGTCGCGCATCCGGATGAAAAATGGGGCGAAGTGCCACATGCCTTCATCACGCTGAAGCCGGGTGCTGCGGAGAACCGCGATTCCATTATCGCTTTCTGCCGTGCAAACCTGGCAGGATTTAAAATGCCGCGCCACATCACCTTCGGCCCGCTACCCAAAACCGCAACAGGCAAAATCCAGAAATTCGAATTGCGCGCCCGGGTGCGCGGTGGCTGAGACATGATGACAGACACCCCAAAGCCCGGCGCGCTGACCGGGCTTCGCGTGATTGACCTTACCCGCGTTGTGGCCGGCCCGCTTTGCGCGCAAATGCTGGGCGATTTGGGGGCGGAGATCGTCAAGCTGGAACGCCAAGGCAATGGCGATGATTTGCGTGCGCTCGGCCCACCCTTTGTGCCGGGTAGTGATGACAGCACCTATTTCACCTCGCTCAATCGCAACAAGCGCTCACTCAGCCTGGATTTCACGCAAGCGGAGGGGGCGGCTATCCTGAAGCGCATCGTGGCAAAGGCGGATGTGCTGATCGAAAATTTCCGCACCGGCACGCTTGCGCGTTATGGCCTGGGTTATGAGGATTTGCGCGCCATCAATCCACGGCTGATCTATTGTTCCGTCACGGGCTTTGGTCAGGATGGTCCCTACGCGCATCGTTCAGGCTACGATTTTGTGGCGCAGGCCATGGCTGGGCTGATGGAAGTGACTGGCGAAGCCGACGGCAAGCCAGGCGGTGGCCCGCAGCGTGTTGGCGTGCCGGTGGCGGATATGTTTACAGGCTTTGCCGCAACGGTTTCAATCCTGGCCGCGCTACGGCATCGCGATCAGACCGGTGCGGGACAATATTGCGAGGTCTCACTCTATGAGACCATGGTTTCGTTGATGCAGGCGCCGATGACTTCCTGGTTGAATGCCGGCAAGTTGATGCAGCGCACCGGCAATGACGCGGTCGTGGCCGTGCCTTATGGCGTGTTTCAGGGATCGGACGCGAAATTCGTCATTGGCGTTTTGAATGATCGCGAATTTATCAGGCTTGCCGCCGCGCTGGGCCATGCTGACTGGGCGGAGGATGAGCGTTTCCGCCGCGCCCGCGACCGTGCCGCCAATCGCGATTTGCTGCTTGGCATGATGCATGATGTCTTGTGCAAAAGACCAAGGGCTGAATGGTTGGCGGTGTTGGAGGAAGCAAAGATCACCTCTGGCCCTATCAATACCGCTGCTGATGTAGAGGTCGATCCGCATACCAAGGCACGCGGCTTGATAGTGGAAGTGCCACATCATGCAGGCGGGCAGGTGCGTGTGCCGGCTTCGCCCTTGCGACTGGCCGCGACACCCGTGTCCTATCGCTACGGCATCCCCGCACCTGGTGAGCATACGGACGCGGTACTGCGTGAATTCGCCGAAATGACCGAAGAAGAAATCGCCGCGGCGCGTGCCGCCGGCGTTTTGTGAGGGGGCTACACCATGGCTGGTCTTCGTTTCGATTTGCGTGATGCGCCAGAAGGTGCGGCGGCGCTGCGTGCGGAAGTTCGCGAATTTCTCGCAGGACACGCAGAAGAATTTACGCCGGAAATCCGCGCCCGATCCTGGATGGGGTTTGACCGTGATTTCACCCGCGCGGTGGGCGCCAAGGGTTGGATTGGCATGTGCTGGCCGCGCGAATATGGCGGCGCGGAACGCAGCTTTCTGGAGCGCAATATCGTGCTGGAAGAAATGCTCGCTGCCGGCGCACCGGTGGGCGCGCATTGGATCGGGGATCGGCAATCCGGCCCGCTGATCCTGCGGCTCGGCACGGAAGACCAGAAGCGCCATTTCCTACCGCGCATTGCCAGTGGCGAATACGCGTTATGCATCGGCTTGTCGGAACCTGATTCGGGGAGTGATCTGGCATCGCTCCGCACCAAGGCAGAAAAGGTGGATGGCGGCTGGAAGCTGAATGGACGCAAGATTTGGACCACCTTCGGGCATCTTTGTGATTGGATGATTGCGCTGGTGCGCACCTCTCCCGCGCCAGAAGGTGGTGCGCGGCATATTGGGCTTTCGCAAGTGCTGGTGGATTTGCGCGCGCCTGGGGTTTCCATTCGCCCAATCCGCGACTTGGTGGGCGAGAAGGGTTTCAATGAAATCACCTTCGATGATGTGATGCTGCCGGAAGATGCGCTGGTCGGGCAGGAAGGCGCGGGCTGGGCGCAGGCCACCAGCGAATTGGCTTTCGAACGCAGTGGGCCGGACCGGTATTTGTCATCACATCCCTTGTTGGAAGCAGCGATGGCAACGCTGAAGCAGGATGGCGCCGCAGCGCCCGCGCTCGGCCGCCAGGTCGCGCGGCTTTGGGCGCTGCGCAATATGTCGGTAGCGATAGCCGGCATGTTGGAAGATGGGCAGGACCCGGTGCGCCAAGCGGCTTTGGTGAAGGATTTGGGCAATGATTTCGAACAGGCTTTGCCCAATGTGGTGCGTGATCTGATCGCGACTGAAGACATGCCAGAGGATATGCGCCGCATGCATGCTTATCTGACGCAAATTGTCCCGACCTTTTCCTTGCGTGGTGGCACACGGGAGATCATGCGCGGCATTATCGCGCGCGAATTGGGGCTGCGCTGATATGGCAAGAGAAATCGCAACGGAGCTTGCCGAACAGGCGGATCGCGCGCTGACGGATGCCGCGGATGTGGCGGTGCTGCGCAGCCTGGAAGCCGGCGCCTGGCCGGCTGCCACCTGGGATGCCATGGCGGCACTCGGCCTGAATGGTGCGCTGGTGGCGGAAGATGCGGGCGGTGTTGGGCTGGGCTTCAGCGATGTGGCGCCGTTGTTGGAAGTGTTGGGCCGCCACGCAGCGCCCGTGCCGCTAGCGGAGAGCATTTTTGGCAATGCCTTGCTGGCAGCTTCGGGCATCACGCCGCCCGAAGGCGCAATGAGTTTTGGCAACCGCAATGGCGCCATTCCCTGGGGGCGCCATGCCGGCCATGTCGCGCTGCTTGATGGGGCGCGTATTGCACTTTACCCGGCTGCCGCGCTCGCCTGGGAAGAAGGCGGCAATATCGGCCATGAAGCGCGTGACCGGGCGCGTATCATCGGCGCACCCATCGCGGAAGCGGTTTTGCCCAATAGCTGGGGCGCGGAAGCGGGCTTGCTGTGTACCGCACTCATGCGTTCAGCGCAGATTGCCGGCGCCATGCAGGCAGCGCTGGCGCTGGCGGTGGATCACGCCAATACGCGCAAGCAATTCGGCCGCCCGATTGGCCGCTTTCAGGCTGTGCAGCAGCAATTGGCGGTCTTTGCCGCCGAAACCTCCGCCGCATCGGTCGCCGCTGCGGCGGCGGCCCGTGCTGTGGATCGCCGTGGTTTGGCAGCAGCAGCTTTTGAGATCGGTTGCGCCAAAATCACAGTTGGCGAAGCCGCCACGCGTGGTGCTGCTATCGCGCATCAGGTCTTTGCCGCCATGGGCATTACGGAAGAACATCAACTGCACCACTTCACGCGCCGGCTTTGGTCCTGGCGCGAAGAAGGCGGCAGCGAAGCCTTTTGGGCCAAGCGCATTGGGCAGGAAGCGCAAGCCCTGTCTGGCGCACTCTGGCCCTTCATCACCGCACGCGAGGAGGAAATCACCCCATGACCCCATTTCTGAACATCGAACATGATGGCGGCATCGTCACGCTCACGCTCAATCGTCCGGAAAAACGCAATGCGATTTCCACGCGTGCGGAATGTGAGGAAGTGGAAGCCGCCTGCCGCAGCTTGTCGCGTGATGATAGTGTGCGCTGCGTGATCGTGACCGGTGCCGGTTCTGCCTTTTGTGCGGGTGGCGATTTGAAGGGCATGCGCGACAAAACCGGCATCACCGGTGGCGGTACGGGGGCAGAAATCCGTGAATCCTATCGTCGCGGCATTCAGATGATTCCGCTGGCGCTTTATGAATTGGATATTCCAACCATCGCCGCAGTGAATGGGCCGGCCATTGGTGCAGGGCTTGATCTGGCGTTGATGTGCGATATTCGCGTTGCCAGCGAAAAGGCGCTTTTTGCCGAAAGCTTTGTGAAGGTTGGCATCGTGCCCGGTGATGGCGGGGCTTATTTGTTGCCGAAAGTGGTTGGCATGTCCAAGGCTTTGGAATTGTCGCTGACGGGCGAAACCATTGGCCCGGCTGAGGCCCTTGCCTGCGGCATGGTTTCCAAAGTGGTGGCGCCGGAAGCGCTGTTGGATGCGGCGCGCGCTATTGCGGCGAAAATTGCCGCCAACCCGCCGCAAGCGGTGCGCTTGACCAAGCGCCTGCTGCGTGAAAGCCAGCATACGCGACTGTCCACGCTGTTGGAAATGTCGGCGGCTTATCAGGCGCTGGCGCATGGGACGCGGGACCATCGCGAGGCAGTGGATGCCATGCTGGAAAAGCGCGCGCCAAGTTTCGAAGGCCGATGAAGGCTTGATTTAAGTCAAGCGGGGCTGGGCCACAGCATTGTAGAAGCGCATCTGGACCATATCGAGGGAAGGCTGCGATCATGACGTTATCGCCCCAGAACGTCAGTGCGCATGCCATTTGGGACTATGTGAATGGCAAGAGGCGCGCCGAGGAGGCCGCCGCACAAGCCGAAGCCGCTGTGCAGCGCGCAGAACAGACCAAGCTGCGCGAGGCCTTTGAGGGGCGTGAAGTCGCGCCTGATGCGCTGGAACGCATCGCCACCCTGGTGCGCCGCGCCGTGGATGCCGGTGAAAAAGAAGCACTCGTGATGCGCTTTCCGTCCGAATGGCTGCCCGATCAGGGGCGGTCCATCACCAGCCACGACCCCGCTTGGCGCCATAGGCTCAGCGGTTTTCCAAAGCGCGCCTACGAATTTTATGAACGCGAATTGGCGCCGCGCGGCTTTCAACTGAAGGTCCAAATCATTGATTGGCCGGGAGGAATGCCAGGCGATGTTGGGTGGTCCCTGACTTGGAAGCACCCGGAGGAGGAATGAGCGCTGGTCGCACCCTAGAGCGTGTTGCGTTCACATAGGTCCACGCAACCCGCTCTACATCGTTGTTTTTCGAGCATCTTCACACGTTCAGATGATGCCATCTGAACGTGATCTGCTTGTCTTATGACTTTTCCCGCTGATTGGGCGAGAAAGGAACCGCCGAG
>JBBAUC010000220.1:0-5107 GCA_040398485.1 Roseomonas sp.
AATGCGCTGGCGCCGGGCAAAAGGCCGCTGACCAATATGTGCCCCGTTATTGCTGCCGAGGGTGACAAACCCGTGCTGGCCACGGGCGCTTCCGGCGGGCGGCGCATTATGGCTTCCGTCTTCCAGATGCTGTCCTTCGTTTCCGATTTCGGCATGGAACCGGAACAGGCAGCACATCATCCGCGGCTTGATGTTTCGGCACCTGAAGGTGTCACCGCCGATATCCGGCTTGGTGCGGAAACCCTAGCCGCCCTGGCCGCCGAGGATGAGGTGACGGAAGTCGAACACGCGGTGCTGCCGGTGAATTTCGCATGCCCCAATCTGATCCGCATCGGCGCGGATGGGCTGCGCACTGGCATCACCGATGTGATGAGTCCCTGGAGTGCGGCCATCGCCGAAGCGTAAACCACAACAAAGGAAACGCCCATGAAACGTCGTCATTTGCTGCAAGGGGCCGCGGTGCTTGCCGGGGCCTCGGGCTTTGCTGCGCCATCGCTGGCGCAGCCCGCGCGCACCACCACGCTGCGCTTCGTGCCGCAGGCCAATCTGACCGCGCTTGATCCCATCTGGACCAGCGCGATTGTGACCCAAATGCATGGATATCATGTCTATGACACGCTTTATGCCGTGGATGGCCAGCAGCGCGCGCGCCCACAAATGGCCGCCGGGCATGAGGTTTCCGCCGATGGCCGCGTGTGGCGCATCCGCCTGCGAGAGGGCTTGTTCTTTCATGATGGGGAGCCTGTGCGCGCTGCCGATTGCGCTGCATCACTGGCACGCTGGGCGCGGCGTGATGCCTTCGGGCAAATCCTGGCCGCGCAGGTGGATGAATGGCGCGCCGTGGATGATCGCACGCTTGAAATTCGCCTGAAGCGCCCCTTCCCGCTTTTGCTGGATGCTTTGGCGAAACCCGATTCCAACGTGCCCTTCATCACGCCGGAGCGTCTGGCCAAAACCGATGCCAGTACGCAGGTCAGCGAAATGGTTGGCAGTGGCCCCTATCGCTTCATGCGCGATGAATTCGTCTCTGGTAGTCGCGTGGTTTATATGCGCAATGACCGCTATCGCCCGCGCGATGAGCCCTCAGACTGGGCGTCAGGCGGTAAGGTCGCGCATTTCCCGCGCATTGAATGGCATATCCTGCCCGACCCCGCGACGGCGGCAGCGGCATTGCAATCGGGCGAGGTTGATTGGCTGGAACAGCCCTTGGCCGATCTGGTGCCGACGCTGCAGCGCAACCGCAACATCGAAGTGGGCATTCTGAACCCAACCGGCTTGATGAGCATCATGCGCTTGAACCATCTGCAAGCGCCCTTCAATAATCTGCGCGTGCGCCAGGCGGTGGCTTTGGCGGTGGATCAGGCAGATTACATGCGCTCAACGCTCGGCGATGATCGTAGTATTTGGCAGGAATGCCGGAGCCTCTTTCCCTGCGGCACGCCTTATGGCGTTGAGAACCTGTCGGAGCTCAATGCCCCGCCGCGCAGCCTGGATCGCGCACGCGCAGCGCTGCAAGCCAGCGGCTACAACGGCGAGAAGGTTGTCATCATCAACCCGACCGATTTCCCGCTGATCGGCCCGCATGGGCAGGTGACCGCAGATCGGCTGCGCCGCATTGGCATGAATGTGGAGCTGGCAGAAACCGATTGGGGCACGGTGGTGCAGCGCCGTGTGCGCACGGAGCCTGCCGATCGCGGCGGCTGGAGCATTTTCCACACCTATGGATCGTCACTCGCCTATTTGAACCCGGCGGTGAGTTCGCTGGTGAAGGCCCCAGGTGCGACAGGGTGGTTCGGCTGGTACAACAGCCCAGTGATGCAGGAACGCATCCAGGCTTGGTTTGATGCGCCGGATGCCGCGCGGCAAAAGACGCTGGCGGATGAGATCAATAAGCTTGCGCAGGATGATGTTGCCACCATCCCGCTTGGCCAATTCCGCATCCGCAGCGCCTGGCGGCGCAGCATCACCGGGCTTGCGCAGGGCAGCATGCCCTATCCCTGGGGCGTGCGGCCGGTGGGGTGATTTAAGCGGCTTGTTTTGACCGCAAAGCACGCCAAACCGCTTCTGGCGTGATCGGCATATCAATATGCGCAACGCCGAGCGCATCACACACCGCAGAAATAATGGCCGGCGGTGCGCCGCAAGCGCCGCCCTCACCCGCGCCCTTCACGCCAAGATCATTGGATGGGCAAGGCACCACATTCAGATCAAGCGTGAAGGAAGGCGCATCACCCGCGCGCGGCATGCAGTAATCCTGGAAAGTCGCGGTCAGGAATTGGCCGCTTTCCGGATCATATTGCGCATGTTCCAGCATGGCCTGACCAATGCCGGCCATGATACCGCCATGGCATTGGCCATGCACCAGCATTGGATTGATCGGTACGCCCACATCATCCACCGCCGCGTAATTGGCGATGGTGACTTCGCCGGTTGACGGGTCAATTTCTACCTCGGCAACGTGGCAACCATTGGGGAAATTGCATTCCGTGTCACGCGTGTAAGTCAGTTGTTCGTCGAGCCCTGGGGTTTCATTGGGCGGCAGGCGCGCAGGGTCATGCGCGGCGGCGATCACCGCGGGCCAGCTTGTGGCGATATCCGTCCCCGCGACGCTGAAACGGCCATTGAGGAATTCAATATCCGCCACACCCGCTTCCAGCAGATGCGCGGCGATGCGCTTGGCCTTTTCAACGATAAGCGTCGCAGCACGGCTGGTGGCAACCCCGCCCATTTGCGAAGATCGCGATCCTCCGGTGCCACCGCCCTTCAGCACAACATCCGAATCTCCCTGGAGCAGATCAATGGCATCAAAAGGCAGGCCAAGTTTTTCTGAAAGGATTTGCGCAAAGGCTGTTTCATGCCCCTGGCCATGGCTGAAAGTACCAACCGTGAGCTTGGCGCGGCCCTCAGGCGTCAACGCCACACGCGCCCATTCAAAGGGCTGCCCGCCCGAGGCTTCAATGAAATAGCCAAGGCCAATGCCGCGCAGCTTCCCGTGCTTGGCAGCTTCCGCGCGTCGTGCCGCGAAGCCCTGCCAATCGGCCAAGTTCAGCGCCATATCCTGGGTTTCCGCGAAGTGGCCGGAATCGATCACATTGCCGGCGACATTGCGATAGGGGATTTGATCCGGGCGGATGTAATTCCGCCGGCGAATTTCTTCCCGCCCAATGCCGAAAGCCGCCGCGCCCTGGTCAAACAAACGTTCCAGCACATAGGCGGTTTCAGGCCGGCCAGCGCCGCGATAGGCATCGGTCGGTACTGTATTGGTAAACACGCAGCGCACCTGCACATTCAACGCCTGAAGGTCATAGACCGTACCATTGATGCGCCCGCCCGCCATGGTGGGTACGCGCGGGCCGAAATCGAGCAAATAGGCACCCATGGCGGCCAAGGTGCGGATGCGCACGCCAATCGCCTTGGCGTTTTCATCAAAAGCCATTTCGGCATGCGTCACATGATCACGCCCATGCGGGTCTGACAGGAAAGTCTCGGTCCGGCCCGCGCGCCATTTCACCGGGCGGCCAAGACGCCGCGCGGCCCAAAGCACCATGGCACTTTCGGGAAACAGCTTCCCGCGCAAACCAAACCCGCCGCCGACATCAGGCGAAATGACACGGATTTTCTCGAGCGGCACCTTGAAGACCAGCTTCGCCAGATTGTCGCGCACCTTGACAGCGCCTTGAGAGGGCGAAACCAGCGTCCAACGTTCCCCATCCCAATCGCCGAGTGCAACGCGCGGTTCCATCGGATTGCCGACAATACGGTTCTGCACCAGATCAACTGAGACGATACGCGCGGCCTTGCCAAAAGCTTCATCCGCTTCCGCGGCGCGGCCGCTATCCCAATGCACGCAAAGATTGCTACCCTGGTCTTCCCAAATCACCGGCGCGTCAGCATTAAGCGCTTTGCCAGTTTCGGTGATGCTGGGCAGCGTTTCATAGTCAATCTGGATCAGCTCGGCGGCATCCATTGCCTGATCACGGGTTTCGGCGACCACCAACGCCACCGGGTCCCCCACATAACGCACGCGTTCGGTTTGCAGGATATGGCGTGTGGGGGCGAAAAGCGGCTTGTCCTTGCCCGGCACTTCCACCTGCACCGGCAGCGCGCCAACACCATCGGCCATTGCATCATGCCCGGTCAGTACCGCCACCACGCCAGGGGCGGCGCGCGCTTCGCTGACATCCATGGAAAGGATGCGCGCATGGGCGTGCGGTGAGCGCAGCACCACGGCATGGGCCTGGCCTGGGCGGTTCATATCATCCGTATAGGTGCCGCGCCCCGTGAGCAGCCGCACATCTTCCTTGCGCCGTACCGGCTGACCAATGCCAAACTTATCCATGACCTACTTCCCCGTTATTTCCTGCAAAGCCTGTTCGATAGAGGTGATGCGCGCGACCGGACGCAGCCCTTCAATCGCTGCTTGATGCACCGCGGCCGAAAATGCCGCGCAGCCATCTTCCAACACTGTGACTTCAAATTCGCGCACATGTGCGCTGCGCACGGTGGAAGCCACACCACCATTGGTGACAATGCCCGCCACCAGCAGCGCGCGAATACCGGCTTTGCGCAAGGCCCATTCCAGGCGCGAATTCCAGAAAGCGTCATAGCCGATTTTCTCAACCATCAGATCGGATGGCGCCAATTCATCCACCAAAGCCTGGCCCCAGGATGCCGGCGCGAAATCCCCCTTGCGCAGGAAGGGGCGCATTTGTTTCAGGTGCTCCGCAATGAAAGGCTCGCCGCCCTTGCCCGGCACCAAAGTGAAATGGGTGGAAGCGATCCAGCCGCCCTTGTCGCGCATGGCCTGACACAGCGGCGCAAGCCGCGCGGGGAGTGCTGCGATGGTCGCATCCCCTTGCCCGCCGCGCGCATAGGCGCCCTTGGGATGGATGAAATCATTCTGCAAATCACAGAGCAGCAAAGCGGTTTCGGTAATTGGAATGGCGCCGGCCATGGTCACGCCCTTTCGATAATCAGATTGCCAAAACGATCCACCCGCGCCACCAGGCCAGGGTCAACCACCACGGTTGCATCGGGTTGTTCCAATATGGCAGGGCCTGGGATTTCCGCACCCACCGGCAGATCAAGCCGCGCATAGATGCGCGCT
>JBBAUC010000221.1:0-2023 GCA_040398485.1 Roseomonas sp.
ATGGAAGTGGTGCTCGGCCCTGGCTGGCCCGGCATTCTGCTGCATGAAGCGATCGGCCACGGCTTGGAAGGCGATTACAACCGCAAAAAGACATCCGCCTTCGCCGGGCTGCTTGGCCAGCGCATCGCCGCCCCCGGCGTGCACGTGGTGGATGATGGCACCATGCCCGATAGGCGCGGCAGCCTGACGGTGGATGATGAAGGCACGCCAAGCGGGCGCACCACGTTGATTGAAGATGGCATCCTGGTTGGGTTCCTGCAGGATCGCCAGAATGCCCGGCTGATGGGTGTGGCCCCCACCGGCAATGGTCGCCGCCAGAGCTATGCGCATAGCCCCATGCCGCGCATGACAAACACGGTGATGCTGGGCGGCGCCCATACGCCTGAAGAAGTTCTGGGCAGTGTGAAGCGCGGGCTTTACGCGGTGAATTTCGGCGGCGGGCAGGTGGATATCACCTCCGGCAAATTCGTCTTCAGCGCATCGGAAGCTTACCTGATTGAAAACGGCAAGATCGGCGCGCCGGTGAAGGGCGCGACCTTGATCGGTAATGGGCCGGATGCGCTGACCAAGGTCAGCATGGTTGCCAATGACATGGCACTCGACCCCGGCATTGGCACTTGCGGCAAGCAGGGCCAGGGCGTGCCGGTTGGCGTTGGCCAACCGACCCTGAAACTGACCGGGCTGACGGTGGGCGGGACGGCTGTTTAACTAGCCTTGGCGGCGCTGCGCATCAATTCGTAAGCGCCGCGCTCTCCCGAACTTGGCACAAGCCGTGTGGTGAGCCCAAGCACGGTTTCCGCGCCGCCAAGATAGACATACCCATCCGGCTGCAATTGATTGGAGATATTGGCCAGCACCTGCGTCTTGGTCGCTGCATCAAAATAGATCAGCACATTGCGGCAAAAAATAATATCGAAGCGGCCAAGAATGGCTGGATTTTCCAGCAGGTTGTAGCATTGCCAGCGCACCATGCTGCGCAGCCCATCGGAAATGCGCCAGCGCCCTGAATCGGGCTTGAAATACTTGACCAGCAATTGCACCGGCAGGCCGCGCTGCACTTCGAATTGCGAAAATAACCCTTCCTGCGCGCGCGCCAGCACATCACGCGACAGATCCGTACCCAAGATTTCCACGCGCCGCCCGCCCAGCACTGGCCCCAATTCATTGACGATCATCGCCACCGAATAGGCTTCCTGCCCGGTCGAACTCGCCGCCGACCACACTCGCAGCGCCTGGCCCGCCGGGCGCGAAGCCGCAAGTGCCGGGAGAATCTTCCGCAAATGCTCAAATGGTTTGCCATCGCGAAAGAAGGAGCTTTCATTGGTGGTCAGCGCTTCCACCACTTCGGTCGCTAGCGGCAGGGAAGACGCGTTGCGCAACCGCCCTGCCAGCGCATCCAGCGACACCAGCCTTTCGCGCTTGAGCATCGGCGCGAGCCGCGTCTCAAGCATATAGGCCTTTTCCGTGGTCAGCACGATGCCAGAGCGTGCCTTGACCAGCCCAGTGAGGAATTGAAAGGATTCAGGGGTCATGTTTTTGCACCCGGCAATTTGAAGATTTCGAGAACCCGTTCCGCCAGCACTTCCGGCGGAGATTGCAGGCTGGCGATCCCGGCGCGCGAAACCGCGCCCGGCATTCCCCAGACCACAGAACTTGCTTCATCCTGCGCGAAAACCGCGCCGCCCTTGGCGACAAGGCTGCGGCAGCCTTCCAGCCCATCCTGCCCCATGCCAGTCAGGATCACGGCCAACACGCGACCAGAACAAACGCGCGAAGCACTTTGCACCATGGGATCCACCGCGGGGCGGCAATAATTCACCGGCGGCCCGGTATCGAGCTTTGCTACCAGCGTATCGCCACTGCCGGCTTCCACGATCAGATGATGATCTCCGGGCGCAAGATATATGCGCCCAGGCTGCATCACTTCCCCATGCTTGGCCTCGGCGCAGGGCATGACGCCAAGCTTGTCCAAATGATCGGCCAGCATGGTGGTGAAGCCGGCTGGCATATGCTGGACAATCGC
>JBBAUC010000221.1:2123-5078 GCA_040398485.1 Roseomonas sp.
CCACGCTGGGTCAGCGCGCTGGCGACAATAATCGCGGTGCCTGGTGCTTGCTTCAGGATCAGCGGTATCGCTGTCATGCCATCCATCACCGGCATTTCCAGATCAAGCAGCACCACTTGCGGCTTGGTCACTGCCAACGCGGAAAGCGCTGCCTGCCCATCACCGGCGCGATGAACAATCCTGATGCCGGGATCGGTTTCCAGAATGCGTGCCATGATGCCGCGCTGCACGGCACTGTCGTCGCACAGCATCACGCGCACTGGTTCCGTCGTGGTGGCTGGTGCCAGAAAACTCACGCGGCATCCGAAAGCAGACCGGCCTGGACGAATTTATCGTGCAGGATACCGGCATCGAAAGGCTTCATGATGTATTCCTGCGCCCCGGCAGCCAGCGCTTCCACAATACGGTCAATGCTCGCTTCCGTGGTGCAGAGCACGATGATCGGCTGCGACGGCCCGTGTTCAGCGCGACAATGCTTGAGGAATTCCAGCCCATCCATGACGGGCATGTTCCAATCAAGCAGCACGGCTTCCGGCATGTCAGTGCGGCAGGAAACCAGCGCTTCGGCGCCGTCCTTGGCTTCACGCACAGTAAAGCCAAGGCCTTCCACAATGCGCCGTGCGGCCCGCCTTACCACCGGGCTATCATCAACGATAAGGCAAGAGCGATTTTGCATGATATTCTTCATCCGATATTGAGAAGACGCTCGACATCCAGCATGACAATCAGCCGGTCCTCTTCGCGATAGACGCTGAGCGATACGTCGCGCCAAAGCGGGTCGAGAGTTGGGGGATTTGGGCAAATGCCAGCCGAAGGCAGGGGCAGCACTTCACCTACCTGGTCCACGATCAGGCTGTATAATTCGCCCGCCTGTTCCACCACCACGCTCATCGCCTTGTCGGCATCATCAGCCGGCGGCAGGCCAAGGCGCCGGCGCAAATCAATCGCCGTCACAATACGCCCGCGCAGATTGAGCCCACCGGCAACTTCGGCCGGCGCAAGCGGGATCGGCGTGATGGCCTGCGGGCCAAGCACATCACGGACCAGCAGCACGGGAATGCTGCAGGTTTGGCCCGCCACAGTCAGGGTCAGGAAGACTTCGTCTTCCCGCTCGGCCAATGCCAGCGCGGCAATGGCTGAGCTGGAACGCTGGGTTTCGCTGATGCTTTGCATAATCCCCTCCTCAGGCGGCAATCGGTGAGCTCAGGCATTCGCGCAGCGAAGACAGCAGCGCATCCCGGTCATATTTCGCGACATAATCAGTGAAACCGGCTTCCCGCCCACGCGCGACATCTTCAGGTTCAGCGCGTGAGGAAAGGGCCACCAGCGGCAAGCGCATCCAGGCACCCGAAGCGCGCACATTGCGGGCGAAGCTCAGCCCGTCCATTTCCGGCATTTCGATATCGGAAATCAGCGCTTCGAATTCCACACCCGCATCACGCAGCCGCAGCGCTTCCGCCGGGCTTTCCACCGCGGTCACGTCAAAGCCGGCCGCGGAAAGCGCAGGCACGACCAGATGGCGGAAGAAGGTGCTGTCATCAATCAGCAGCAAGCGCGGCTTTTGATTGGACGCAGAGGATTTCCGATCACCCCGGAACCAATCGCCACCGGCATGCGAAAGCCAATAGACGGTATCAATCACATCCGTGACGCGTTCGGCAATGACCGCGCTGCCAAGATAACCAAGCCGATCAGACCCAGGCTGGATCAGCAAGGGTTCTTCGACCACATCAAGGATTTCATCCACCATCAGCCCCATGCTGCGCTCGCCTTCAGTGAAGACCAGCACGGCCTGGCGGCCCGATGCGGGCGCTTCCCAATGCCCGGCAATCGGCACCATCGGCATTAATTGGCCGCGATACTGCACAACCGGCGTACCGCCCGACATTTCAATGCGTTCCACCGGAATATCCTCAAGCCGCGCGACCAGCCCAAGCGGGACGGCCTTTGGCGTTTGATCGCCGGCACGGAACAGCAGCAGCGATGTGCTGGAATCCGAACGGATGCCGGCGGTTACGCTGACGGTCTGCTGATCCTCCGCACGGCCTTCGGCAGTAATGCCAGCACCACGCGCCACGCCATTCGGATCCAGGATCATGATGACGCTGCCATCACCCAGAATGGTATTGCCGCTGAACATGGTGATGTGCCGCAGAATGGGTGCCACCGGCTTCACCACGATTTCTTCCGTGTCAAACACGCGGTCCACCACAATGCCAAAGACATTGGCGCCGACCTGCATCACAACAACATAACCCTTAAGGCCACCCACCGGCGCCTCACGCAGCCGCAACAGCGAAGACAGCGACACAAGCGGCAGCAGACGATCACGCAACCGCAGCACCGGCGCATCCTTGATCATTTCAATGCGCGTATTGCCTTCATGCTCATCGCCAACGCGCACCAACTCCACAACGCCAATCTGCGGAATGGCGAAGCGCTCACCACCCGCCTGCACGATCAGTGCCGACACAATCGCAAGCGTCAGCGGAATCTTGATGGTGAAGGTGGTGCCGCGCCCTTCCTTTGAGCGCAATTCGATTGTGCCGCCGATTCGCTCAATATTGGTCTTGACCACATCCATCCCAACCCCACGGCCGGAGACAGAGGTAATTTGCTGCGCCGTCGAAAAGCCAGGCCGGAAGATGAAGCGCAGCACATCATGTTCATTCATCTGCGCGAGTTCAGCCTCGGTCGTAAGACCCTGGGCCAGCACCTTGGCGCGAATTTTCTCCACCGGCAGGCCGCGACCATCATCGCCGATTTCGATGATGATATGTCCGCCCTGATGATAGGCATTCAGCAGAATGCGCCCGGTTTCTGGCTTACCCGCCGCGCGACGATCCGCCGGGCCTTCCAGCCCATGATCCCCGCTATTGCGCACCATATGCGTGAGGGGATCCTTGATCAGTTCCAGCACCTGGCGGTCCAATTCGGTATCGGCGCCGCGCATCT
>JBBAUC010000222.1:0-5055 GCA_040398485.1 Roseomonas sp.
GAACGCCCAGTGCGCATCATCCTGCCCTTCCCACCGGGGGGCTCCACGGATCTGGTCGGGCGCATCCTGGCGGATCGCGTCAGCCGCAGCGCGCCGCATCCCTGGGTGATCGAAAATCGCTCCGGCGCCAATGGCAATATCGGCATGGATGCAGCGGCGAAAAGCGCGCCAGATGGCTATACGCTTGGCGCCTGCACCATCGGCAATTGCGCGATCAACCCCGCAATCTATGCCCGCATGCCCTATGATATTGAACGCGATCTGATCCCAGTTTTCTGGTCAGGCAGCGTCATGAATGCGGTGGCGGTGAACAACGCCGTGCCCGCACAAAACCTGCAGGAATTCATCGCCTGGGTGAAGGCCAATCCGGGCAAGGTCAATTACGGCTCCTCCGGCTTTGGGTCCTCCAATCATTTGATCCCGGAATTGCTCAATGGCCGGCTTGGCCTGACGCTGGTGCATGTGCCCTTCCGCGGCGGCGCGCCCGCCTTGCAGGCGCTGCTGGCCGGCCAGGTGCAGGTGATGATGGAAAACATCCCGACGAAAATTCAGGCCATTCGCGCCGGGCAAATCCGCGCGCTCGCCGTCACAGGCCGCGAACGTGATCCATCCTTGCCGGATGTGCCCACCTTCGCCGAAGCCGGCATCCCGGACATTGTGGTGGAGCCCTGGTTCGGCTTCATGGCACCGCGCGGCACGCCGGATGCGGTGATTGCAGGGCTCAGCCGGCTGTTGAATGAAGCGATTGCCGATCCCGAAGTACGGCGCAAATTCGCTGATCTTGGCGTGCGCCCCGAAGGCGGCCCGCCCGAGCGCTTCAACGCCCATGTGCGGTCCGAGATCGCCCGCTGGCGCGAGGTGGTTGAAGTCAACAAGATCGAGAAATTGAACTGATGCCTTACCGCATTGTCCTTGGCCGGCCCCTGCATCCCGCAGGGGCGGCGGTGCTGGCGGCGCGCGCCGATGTTGAAACCATCGAAATGTTCGACCCACCTGCGCCGGCGTTGCACGCGGCCTTGGCCAGTGCGGATGGCCTGGTCGCCTGGCTGGAACGGGTGGACAAGGCCGCACTCGCCGCCGCGCCAAGGCTGCGCGCGGTCTCACGCATTGGGGTCGGCTTTGACACGGTGGATATCCCCGCCTGCACAGAACGCGGCATCGCCGTGATGGTGGTGAATGGCACCAATGATCTTTCGGTCGCCGAACACGCCATGATGCTGATGCTGGGGGTGGCACGGCGCGCGGTGGATTCGGATGCGCAGATCAAGCAAGGCGGCTGGTGGCCCAAGGATGGGCCGCGCATGGTGGATTTGGCCGGCAAGACCGCGCTGGTGGTGGGCTATGGGCGGATCGGGTCACGCGTTGCGGCCTATGCGCGCGCCTTTCACATGAAGGTCATGGTGCATGACCCGCTGTACCATCCGGCGCGCATCGCGTCCGACGGGCATATCCCGGCGCGGGATTTCAAAAAGGCGCTGGCGGAAGCTGATGTGGTGACGCTGCATTGTCCGCTCATGCCTGAAACGCGGCATTTGATGGATGAAGCGGCCTTCGCCGCACTCAAGCCCGGCGCCATTCTGGTGAATACGGCACGTGGGCCGATCGTGAAGCAGGAAGCGGTGGTGGCCGCGCTGCAATCAGGCCGGCTGATGGGCTTCGGCACGGATGTGCTGGAAATTGAGCCCGCCACGCCCGGTAATCCGCTGTTCAGCATGCCCAATGTCATCATCAGCCCGCATTCGGCGGCAAGCACGGAAGAAGGCACGGCCCGCATGGCGGAAGCGGCGGCGCGAAATATCCTGGCCGCTTTGGATGGTGCGCCCGATCCGGCCATGATGGTCAATCCGGAGATTCTGCAAAGGCGCTAAACTATTGTCAGGTTGCGCCCGGCGCTTGGCCGGGCGATAGCGCTGCCCCGATATGACCTTCCACGCCATACTGACCCATCTGGCTGTCGCCCTTGGCCTTGCGCTGATCTCGGCCATCGTGGTGCGACTGATGATCGCCTATCCGATCCTGGATCACCCCAATGCGCGGTCAAGCCATAGCCGGCCAACACCGCGCGGCGGCGGGCTTGGCATTGTGGTGGCCTTCACGCTCGGCATGGGATTGCTCTATTGGCAGGCGGAATATGCGCGCCTGCCGGGGCCACAGTTTCTCGGCGTGATTGGTGCGGCGCTCGCCATTGCGGCGGTATCCTTTTGGGATGATGCGCGTGATTTGCGCTTTGCACTGAAGCTGGCAGCGCAGGCGCTGGCCGCTTTGGTCGCGATTGGCAGCGGGCTTGAATTGCAGCGGATCGCGCTGCCGGGGCTTGGCCCGGTGGAACTTGGCGCGCTTGGGCCGTTGCTGACGCTGTTCTGGATTCTGGGCTGTACCAATGCGGTGAATTTCATGGATGGGCTGGATGGGCTGGTGGGGGGCACGGTGTTCCTCGCGCTGCTGATCCTGTGCGTCATTGCCGGGCATCATGGCGGTTGGTTTGTCTATCTGGCGTCATTGATGCTCGCCGCGGGGCTGCTTGGTTTTCTGCCCTTCAATTTGCATCCCGCGCGGATTTTCATGGGCGATGTCGGCAGCCAATTCCTGGGCTTCATGGTGGCAATTCTGGCCGTGGCGGCGGCGCGCTTCGATGCGGCCGAGGTTTCCTTCATGCTGGTGCCGCTGCTGCTATTTGGCTTGTTTTTTGATGCGACCTTCACCCTTGCGCGGCGCGCCGCCATGGGGCTGAACATCACCGCCGCGCATCGCACTCATTTATATCAAATGGCGCAAAGAAGCGGGCTTGGTGTGCGGCAAGTGGCGGCTGTGCATTGGGGTTTTGTGCTGGCCAATGGGCTGCTGGCCTGGGCGTTTCTGGGCCTTGATCCGGCACATAAGGCGCTGGTTTTTCTGGCCGCAATCGGCCTGCAAGTGATCTGGCTGGTCTATGTGCGCGCGCGTATGGCGCGCGCCGGACTGTCTTGGCGGGACTAATTCACCGCTGTGGCGGACGCGCCGGGGCTCGGGCCGGTGGCTGGGGTTGCGCGCTTGGCCGCGGCGCATTGAGGCGTGGCGCATTGCTCGCAGCGCTACCCTGTTCCACGCGCTGCATTGGCCGTGCGGCGGGCCGCGGCGGTATTGGCGTTTGGCGATAGGCCACCGGGGCCGCGGTTTGGCGATTGGGCATGGCCGCCATTTGTTGCGGCGCGCCGCGCTGCTGCTGCGGCACCATCTGCGCCACGCGCGCATTGCTTTGCGCCACTGGGCGGGCGGCAGGGGCGCTGCGCGGCGGCACAACAGCCGCGGCCATCACCGATGAAGCTGCGCGCGGCGCCACACCCATGCGCGAAAACCCCTGATCGAGCAGCGCGCCCATATGGCGATCCCGCTCCACCCAGGAAGAACCACCAAAAGTGGCCCCCACCAGCCGCACGCCATCGCGCTGCGCTGAGGTCACGATATTGAAGCCGGATGCGTTGATGAAACCGGTCTTGATGCCATCCGCACCATCATAATCGCCGAGCATCCGGTTGTGATTGCGGATCTGCGCCCGGCCCCAGGCGAAATGCACTGTGCCGAAATAATGATAGCGATTGGGGAAATCAGTAAACAGCCGCCGCCCGAGAGTCGCCATATCCCGCGCCGTTGTCACCTGTTCCCAATCCGGCAGACCCGATGCGTTGCGAAAGCGCGTTTGCGTCATGCCAAGGCTGCGCGCGCGCATGGTCATTATTTGTGCGAAGCGTTCCTCAGACCCGCCAATATGCTCGCCCAGTGCAGCCGCGACATCATTGGCGCTTTTGGTGATCAGCGCCAGGATTGCCTGTTCCACCGTCAGGCCACCGCCAGGCGGGATGCCAAGCTTGGAAGGTGGCTGGGAAGCAGCATTCTCGCTCATCACCACGCGGCTACCCAATTGTGTCCTGCCGTCGCGCAGCGCCTCAAACACCATATAGAGTGTCATCATTTTGGTGAGGGATGCCGGGTAGCGCGGTTCATCTGCGCCGGCGTCAATCAACACGGTCCCGGTGCGGGCTTCCATGACAATGGCGGAATAGCGCGCACTGCCGATTTGCGCTTCGGCGGCGCGCCAAGGCAGGGCGGCAAGCGCCAGCCCGAATACCGCCCCGACGAATCGACCGGCAAGGCCCCCCAGGCCTTGGCGACGAATCCCCATTCGAAAATCCCCCATTGGACCAAAGCTGCGACGCCTGGGCCCCGTATTCCCCTGAGCTTTTATATCCGGTCAAATCCCACCCGTCCAGCAAAAAAAGATAAATTCTCATTTCCCTCAGAGGGTTAAGAAATGAGCTTGAGGTATAATCCGAAAGCCCAGGACCGAATGCCCAGCCAGAGGCGCCAAGAACTTTTGTGCAGTGCAAAAAATTCCTTGCAATCGCCCGGGCAGTAAGCGTAGAAGCTACCCATGTTGCAGCGCAGCAAATCTGCCCGGCCCTCCCGGCCGGTTCACAAAGCCCGGGTCGCTGCGCCCCGGTTAGGCAAGGAAAGGGTTGAGACAATGCCGGAAAGCAAAAGCCAGGTTGCGAGCAGGCTTGCGGCGGAAGCTGCGGAACAGGCTCAAAAAGTGATGAATGATGGTGCGGCGCAGGCCCGCGTAGCAATGGAGAATAGCGTGGAACAGATGACCAAGGGTGCCGAGGGCATCTTCAAGGCGGCGGAAGACGCCGCCGAATTCGGCCGTGGCAATGTGGAGGCCTTCACCAAGGCCGCCCAGACCTGGGCCTCGGGCTCTCAGGACCTCGCCCGCCAGTATATGGCGCTGGCGCAGGGCCTGACCGACCACGCCATGGAAGGCGCCAAGGCGCTGTCCGGCGTGAAAAGCGTGAATGAAGCCGCTGAGCTGCAGGCGAAGTTCGCCCAGGCCGCGCTGGAGAAGATGGTTGCCGAAGGCACCAAGCTTCAGGAAGCTTCCGTGAAGCTCGCCGAAAGCGCCTTCGCGCCCGTGAATGCGCGCATGACGATGGCGATGGAAAAGCTGGCGAAGCCGCTCGCGGCCTAATCTTGGGGCGGGGTTTTCCCCGTTCTTGGCTGAGTTACCCTCCCCCCTCCTCC
>JBBAUC010000223.1:0-5007 GCA_040398485.1 Roseomonas sp.
CCCTTGGCGGGGAGTGGCGCTGTTCAAGTGAAAGCCAGAAGCGGATGGCGCGGTCCATAAGCTGCGGCTTCCATAGACCAGTCCAGCCAAATCGGAGCCTAAATGAAGCAGCCCCCATCCGCACCGACAACCCAAGCGCCGATGGGCGCGCAGGAATGGGTTATGCTGATCGCGCTTTCGGTGCTCTGGGGCGGGTCCTTCTTCTTCAATGGTGTTGCAGTCAGGGAATTGCCTTCCCTCACGATTGTTCTGGTGCGCGTGGGTGTTGCGGCGGTGACGCTTTGGGCGGTGCTCACGCTGTTGAACATCCGCATGCCACGCATGAAGGGGCTTTGGCCTGCTTTTTTCGGCATGGGGCTTTTGAACAATGCCATTCCCTTCGCGCTATTCGTTTGGGGGCAGCACCATATCGCGAGTGGCTTGGCCGCGATCCTCAACGCCACCACGCCGCTTTTCACGGTGCTGGTTGCGCATTTCCTGACGCGCGATGAAAAATTGAGTGCGGGTAAGATGGCAGGCGTGGTGCTCGGGCTTTTGGGGGTGATCCTGATGCTTGGGGCCGAATTGCTCTCGGGCTTGGGGGCTGGGCTTCTGGCGCAATTGGCCTGCCTTGCCGCAGCACTTTCCTATGCCTTTGCCGGTGTCTTTGGGCGCCGTTTCAAGCGCATGGGCATACCGCCCTTGGCAACAGCGACCGGGCAGGTAACAGCTTCCAGCCTACTAATCTTGCCAATGGCCCTTATGATAGATCAACCCTGGCTATTGGCGCCGCCCAGCGCGCACACATGGGCAGCCTTGCTGGGCATTGGAGCGCTTTCTACGGCATTGGCCTATATTCTTTATTTCCGCATCCTCGCGGCTGCCGGGGCCACCAATCTTGCCTTGGTCACCTTTCTGATCCCGATCAGCGCCATTCTGCTTGGCGCTTTGCTGCTCGACGAAAGGCTGGACGCAAAACACTTCGTGGGCATGGCGATGATTGGACTGGGTTTGGCGCTGATTGTTGGGCGCATCCTGGCAGGTTTGAGGGCGCCACAAGGATAATGCCCCAGACATGAAAAAGGGCGGCCCCGCAGGACCGCCCCCATTTTTCGCGTAGGTCGCGATGGATTAGAAATCCATCCCGCCCATGCCGCCACCCGGCGGGCCGCCAGCAGACGCACCCTTGGGTTCCGGACGCTCAGCCACCATCGCTTCGGTGGTGATCAGCAAGGAAGCGACAGAAGCCGCATCCTGCAGCGCGGTACGCACAACCTTGGTCGGGTCAATGATGCCGGCCTTAACCAGATCCTTGTACTCGTCCTTCTGGGCGTCATAGCCGTGGGTATAGGTGCTGTCGCGCAGCACTTCACCCGCGATCACAGCGCCATCCTTGCCGGCGTTTTCAGCGATCTGCTTCAGGGGCGCCTGGATGGCGCGGCGGATGATTTCGATCCCCACCTGCTCATCGCTGTTGGCACCCTTGAGGCCGCCGAGGTTGGTCGAAGCGCGGAGCAGCGCAACACCACCACCGGGCACGATGCCTTCCTGCACGGCAGCGCGGGTCGCATGCAGCGCGTCGTCCACGCGGTCCTTGCGTTCCTTCACTTCCACTTCGGTGGAGCCACCGACGCGGATCACGGCAACGCCGCCAGCGAGCTTCGCCAGACGTTCCTGCAGCTTTTCACGGTCGTAGTCCGAAGTGGTTTCTTCGATCTGCGCCTTGATCTGCTCGCAACGGCCAGTGATCTGGTCCTTCTCACCAGCGCCATCAACGATGGTGGTGTTTTCCTTCTCGATCCGCACGGTCTTGGCGCGGCCGAGCTGAGCAAGCGTGACGCTTTCCAGCTTAATACCAAGATCTTCGCTGATCACTTCACCACCGGTCAGGATCGCGATGTCTTCGAGCATCGCCTTGCGACGATCACCGAAGCCAGGCGCCTTCACGGCCGCGATCTTCAGGCCACCGCGCAGCTTGTTGACCACAAGGGTCGCGAGCGCTTCGCCTTCAACATCTTCGGCAACGATCACCAGCGGACGGCCGGACTGCACAACCGCTTCGAGCAGCGGCAGCATCGGCTGAAGCTGAGACAGCTTCTTTTCGAAGATCAGGATATACGGATTGTCCATTTCCGCGATCATCTTTTCCGCATTCGTGATGAAATACGGGGAGACATAGCCGCGGTCGAACTGCATGCCTTCAACGACATCAAGTTCGGTCTGGATGGACTTGGCTTCTTCAACCGTGATCACGCCTTCATTGCCGACCTTTTCCATGGCCTTGGCAATCATTTCGCCGATCTCGGATTCGCCATTGGCGGAAAGCGTGCCAACCTGCGCCACTTCGGCAGAAGTGGTGATCTTGCGGGTCTTGGATTCAAGCTCGGCCACGACATGGGCAACTGCCTTGTCGATACCGCGCTTAAGGTCCATCGGGTTCATGCCGGCGGCAACCGCCTTGGCGCCTTCGCGCACGATAGCCTGTGCAAGCACGGTCGCGGTGGTGGTGCCATCGCCCGCCGTGTCATTGGTCTTGGAGGCAACTTCGCGCACCATCTGCGCGCCCATATTTTCGAACTTGTCAGCCAGTTCGATTTCCTTCGCTACCGTCACACCGTCTTTGGTGATGCGCGGCGCGCCGAAGCTTTTGTCGATGACGACATTGCGGCCCTTGGGGCCGAGGGTGACTTTTACAGCGTCGGCCAGGATATCCACGCCGCGGAGCATCCGCTCCCGCGCGTGGGCGCCGAACTTAACGTCCTTAGCAGCCATGTTTGCGTGTCCTTTTCAGGTTCTGATTGGAAATTCGGCGATCAGGCGGTCAGGATGCCCATGACGTCGGATTCCTTCATGATCAGGAGCTCCTCGCCATTCAGCTTCACTTCGGTGCCGGACCACTTGCCGAAAAGGATGCGATCGCCAGCCTTGACGTCGAGCGGACGAAGATCGCCCTTTTCGTTCAAGGTGCCGGAGCCGACGGCGACGACTTCGCCTTCTTGCGGCTTTTCCTTAGCGGTGTCGGGGATGATGATACCACCAGCGCTCTTTTCTTCCGCGGTAACGCGGCGAACCAGAACGCGGTCATGTAGGGGACGAAAGGCCATATGGTCCTCTCCTGAGCCTCGGGTTGATGACGGCTCGCTCTGGGAAGCCTGACCGGTTGCCGAAGCACCCCGACCGTTAGCACTCCCCCCAGAGGAGTGCCAGCGACTTAGGCCGCGCCACGCCGGGCGTCAAGCCTTCATCAGCACTCAGGTCGGCCGAGTGCCAATTTGTAGAGTGGAGATGTTTACTTCGCCCAACGCGGCATCGCCAGGGCAGGCCCGCCGCCACCAGGCATGGGACCAAGCCGGCCCTTAGGGGGTGATCCGCTGCGGGTGATGGCGCGCCAGCGCCGGCACAGGGCAAGCGCCACCGCCCATTTGTTCTATTTTTGTTCTTGACTTTTGGTGTAATTTAGGAATATTAGCGGCGCTGCGCAGGGGACTCCCATGTCTGATTTTCTTGATTCCATCCCCCTCACCGATCTTGATCTGAAAGATGCCATGGGCGACCCACGCTACTGGGATCCCGGCAATCCGGAACGCGCGGGTTTCCATGATTGGGTGACCAAGGGCTGGGAAGCGCTTTACCCAGCGGATGGGAAGGGCCCAGCGGGCGGCACAGCTTGGGTGCGCCCCTATACGCGCACGCAAGATGGCAAAACGGTGCAGGTTTCCGGCTATCAGCGGGCAAGCACAGGCGGGAAAGCTGCTGCCCGTATGATGGGTCCGCAAGCCACCCCAGTGGTGGCGCCGGCCCTGCCGCTGATGCTGGGCGGCTTGCTAGGGCTTGGCACGGCGCTCGGACTTTTTGGTACGCTCAACCGCCAAAGGGCGGAAGGCCAGCGCGGCGGCAGGGCGGAAACGCCGGTGCTGGTGCTGCCAAGCCTGCGCGGCGCGCGCAACCCGGCAGCAGGCGCGGCCGAGGCTGCGCGGGCGAAAGTAGAAGAATTGAATGAGGAAGAACTGCGCGATGCCTGCCCCAAGACCGAGGAATTTGGGGATATGTTACGCCGCATCGCCGCCGGCATCCCACGTGAGGGGCGCAGCGCGCAGCAATGGGGGACGGAGGTGCATATGACCATGAAGCGGGAGATTGAAGCGCAGTATGGAAAGACTGCCGGGCAGCGCGAAAACAGCCGTATCCGAGCCGAAATCTCTTTTCTCGAGGGCCTTCCAAACACCACATATGGTACCCGCGGCTCAACGCGGCTGGACATTTTCCATCACGTCGAAGGCACGAATGATATCTGCATTTACGATATCAAAACGGGAGCACGTGGCTTAACTGAGGATCAAGCCAGGCGGGCAATCGCGGAGGCGACCCAATTTGCAAGAGATCAAGGTATTGTCGCGCCGAAAATCTACATCGTGGAATTGAGGCCCTGAATCATGGCGACTGCCGTTCAACTACGCAAGATCTTCAAGCCCATCCTCAACCAGCACCCAGATTTGGTGCTGCATGGGCGCTGGTTGTTTCGCCCGCCTATCGCGCGGGCGTTGATCGGTCTGTTCGTAGATCGTTCATTCGCAGCAGATTTGTGCCGCATGCATCTGGTGATAAGGCCGCTATCAAGGCTTGTTCATCCTAGTATTTTTGGTTACGCAACGGATTTTGACATTGAGGACATCATCGGCGCTCCGCCATGGCCGGAAGAAAAGTGGAAGGCCTGGGTAGAGGCGGGACGCCCACCGCCACCGCCGGTCCATACCAATGTTTTTGATCCCGATTTTCCAGGCCATCTGCTACGTAATTTCAACGCGAAGGGACGTATGTTTCTGGATCAGCAATTCGATTGGCCTGAACTTATCGCGCGGGTACGGCCATACGGCATCAAGCCGACGCGCGTCGAATGTCCCGAAGTCATTGAGGGCTGGGCCGCGGCCTTGACCGGGGATTTCGTCCAAGCGGAGGAGCTGCTGACAGAATATCTAAAACTTTTGCCTACTCGGGCTATGGCTGAAGGCCTGCTGACACAATTGAAAA
>JBBAUC010000224.1:0-2934 GCA_040398485.1 Roseomonas sp.
GAAACGCCGACCAGCTTGTTGTTTTCAATCGCATCCACAATGGCATCCGGCAGCGGGCCGGAATTGCCGATGCAGGTGGTGCAGCCATAGCCCACCGTCTGGAAGCCAAGCGCATCCAGATGCGGCGTCAGCCCGGCCTTGTTCAGATATTCCGTCACCACCTGGGAACCAGGCGCGAGTGACGTCTTCACCCAAGGCTTCGCCGTCAGGCCCTTTTCCACGGCCTTCTTCGCAACCAACCCGGCTGCCACCAGCACATAGGGGTTCGATGTATTGGTGCAGGACGTAATGGCGGCAATCACGACATCGCCATGGCCGAGGTCATAATTCGCCCCTTCCACCGGAACGCGCAGATCGGCCTGATCCCCCGGAACACCCATGGTGCCCGCCGCCAAATCCTTCAGGAAGGCCGGCGCGGCATTGCTGAGTGCGACGCGATCCTGCGGCCGCTTCGGCCCGGCCAAGGAAGGTTCAACCGTGCTGAGGTCAAGTTCCAGCGTATCGGTAAACACCGGATCGGGCATGCCTTCCTCACGGAACATGCCCTGCGCCTTGAGGTATTCGCGCGTCAGGTTGATGCGGTGTTCCTCACGGCCCGACAGGCGCAGATATTCCAGCGTGGTGTCATCCACCGGGAAGAAGCCGCAGGTCGCGCCATATTCGGGCGCCATATTGCCGATGGTCGCACGATCCGCGAGCGGCAGATGCGCGAGACCCGGACCAAAGAATTCCACGAACTTACCGACCACGCCCTTCTTGCGGAGCATCTGTGTCACCGTCAGCACCAGATCGGTGGCGGTCACACCTTCCTTCACCGAACCCGTCAGCTTGAAGCCGATGACATCGGGGATGAGCATGGCAATCGGTTGGCCGAGCATGGCGGCTTCCGCTTCAATCCCGCCGACACCCCAGCCCAGCACGCCAAGGCCATTGACCATGGTGGTGTGGCTATCCGTGCCATAGCAGGAATCGGGGAAAGCGAAGACATCGCCGGTATCCGTCGCGGTCCAGACAACCTGCGCCAGATATTCCAGATTAACCTGGTGGCAGATGCCTGTACCCGGCGGCACAACGCGGAAATTATTGAAGGCTTCCTGACCCCAGCGGAGGAATTCGTAACGCTCACCATTGCGCTCAAATTCGATATCCACATTCTGCTGAAGCGAGGATGCGGTGCCGGAGACATCCACCATCACCGAATGGTCAATCACCACATCCACAGGCACCAGCGGGTTCACCTTGCGCGGGTCACCACCCAGGCCAAGCAAGGCATCGCGCATGGCGGCAAGGTCCACCACGGCGGGCACGCCGGTGAAATCCTGCAGCAGGATGCGGGCGGGGCGGAAGGGCACTTCCTTGTCGGAACGGCCATCCTTCACCCATTCGGCGATCTTCTTCGCATCATCCACCGTATAGGAACGGCCATCTTCGAAGCGCAGCACATTTTCCAGCAGCACCTTGAGGCTATAGGGCAGGCGGGTAAGGTCGCCGATGCTCTTCGCTGCCTCGGGCAGGCTGAAATAATGATAGGTCTTGCCGTCCACACTAAGCGTGCGACGAGTCTTCAGGCTGTCTTGCCCGATCATCCGCATGGCTGATTACCCTTCCTCAAGCGCGCTGGCCTTGCGTGACCGCGCCAATGCCGGCTTTAAAGCATGGAGACTGAATATGGTCCATTGGCGAGGGGGCGGAATTTGGCGTCGGGGCAACCCATTCTAGACGTGCTGGACCTTGCCTGCATCCGCGGTGATCGGGCGATTTTTGCTGGGCTCAGCTTCTCCGTGCCGGCGGGCGGCGCGCTGCTGCTGACCGGGGCCAATGGGGCGGGGAAATCAAGCTTGCTGCGCGTGATAGCCGGGCTGCTGCCGGCGGCGGGCGGGGAGGTAGTGCTGGAAGGCACGCCCGCGCGGACGGACCCTGCAGGCCATGCGTTGAGGCTTCGTTTTATCTCCAGCCAGGATGCCTTGAAGCCAGCGCTGACAGTGGCCGAAAATCTGGCCTTTTATGCCGCGCTTTGGGGAGGCGACGTGGCCCCGGCGCTTGAGGCGCTTGGCCTTGGCGCGCTGGCGGGTTTGCCAGGGCGGGTGCTGTCCACCGGGCAAAGGCGCCGCCTTGCTTTGGCCCGGCTTGCTTTGACGCCGGCGCGGCTTTGGCTGCTGGATGAACCAAGCCTTGGGCTGGATGCGGCTTCCGTGGTGCGGTTGGGCGCGCTGATGGCGCGCCACCGTGCTGCCGGCGGCGCCATTCTGGCCGCGACCCATCTGCCCTTGCCGCTGCCGGATGCGCGGGAGCTGAAGCTGTGAGCGGGGGCGTGTTTGGCGGGTTCCTGGCGGTGCTTGGGCGGGAATGGAAGCTCGCGCTTCGCCACCCGGCCGATACGCTGGCCGCCGTACTGTTCTTCGTGCTGGTGGCGGCGCTTTTCCCCTTTGGCGTCGGCCCGGCGCCGGAAACCCTTTCCCGCCTTGCCCCTGGCGCCTTGCTGGCCGCAGCGCTGCTGGCTGCGCTTTTGCCTTTGGACCGGCTATTCGGGGCGGAGGCAGAGGATGGCTCGCTCGATCAATTGCTGCTTTCCGGCCTGCCGCGCGGGGTGCTGGCGGCCGCCAAGGCGCTGGGCCATTGGCTGACCACGGGCGTGCCGCTGATTGCGGCGACCCCTATCGCGGCGGCGATGCTGAACCTGCCAGTGGAAGCCTGGGGCGTGGCGATGGTGGCCCTGGCGTTGGCGACCGCGCTTTTGTCGCTGCTGGGCACTTTGGGCGCGGCGCTGACGCTGGGCGCCAGGCGGGGCGGCGTGCTGCTGCCCTTGCTTGTTTTGCCGCTCGCGATTCCGGCGGTGATTTTCGGCGCGGCGGCGATTGAAGCCGCCAGCGCCGGGCTTTCCGCCGCCCCCTTTCTGCTGCTGCTGGGGGCGGGGGTGTCGCTCGCCGCGCCGCT
>JBBAUC010000224.1:3034-4970 GCA_040398485.1 Roseomonas sp.
AGCCAGGCGGCATGGCGGCGACAGCGGCCTCATTGCCGGCGGAGTAGTAATTATTGCTGATCGCCGCATTGCGATTGACCAGCGGGCGCATGAACAAGGGGTGCGTCATGCTGCGGATTTCATGTTCCACTTCGAACAGCACACGCCCATCATTCGGGTCCACCACTTTGATGAAGCGGTATTGATGCGCGCTGTCTTCGCGCGAAATCAGCCCACGTTCATTCAGCCGGTTATAGATGCCGCCGAAATCCACAAAGGCCAATTGGACATGGTGGCCATCAAAAGCGGGTTGCGGCTTGTCGGTTTCGCGGAAAATCAGGAATTGCTCCCGCGCCACGCGCACATAAAGCAGGCCATCGCGCATCGCTGTGCTGGTGCCGATGATCTGCTCATAGAACCGCGCAATGCCAGGCAGCGTGCCATGCGCGACATCAAATTCGACATAAGGCATGCCAAGCGTGATGCGGCCAAGCTTTTCGGCATCCGGGCTATGGCAGCGCATGCGATTGCCCCAGGGGCAGGTCACATCCACATGATCCTCAGCCTCGGTGAAGCTATATTGCGTGCCTTCCAGCCAGCGCCGCGCGCGATCCAGCCGATGCAGCAATTGCGCGCGATCCGGCAGCACCAGGCCCGTTGTGCCGCGCAATACCTGCGCGGGGCCGCTTGGCAAATGGAATTGGCTGATGCCGGCATTAGCCCACATATTGTCGATGCCTGTCATCAAATACGGGTCCCGCGTCAGGCCAAGCGCGCTGATGTAGAAGGCCGTTGCCTTCAACTGATCCGGCACTTGCAGATTGACATGCTGCAATTCGACAACATTGCCGAGGGATTCCTCAGTCCGATCCCAGGGGCAGGCGAGTTTCGGGGTGCCATCCATTGTTTCGCTCCGTTTGTATGTTGCTGTTGGCTGTCTTTGCCTACGCAACGGTGGACCGAGGATGCCGGACCTGCCCTGGTCGCGCAACATCGTGGAAGATCTTTTCGGCGGGCCCGGCGTGCTGCTGCCAAGCCTGGCTGGCTACCTCGCCCGCGCCGCGATGAAGCCGCCGCCGGCGACCATCAACGTCGCCAGCGCGGCGCGCCAGGATAGCTCGCCCTCCCCGGCGGCGATCAACAACAGGGTTGAGGCGACCGGCACGGCATAGGCCAGCGTGCCAAGCAGCCGCGGGTCGCCGCGCTTCATCCCGACATCCCAAAGGAAGAACGCCGCGCCGACCGGCCCCAGGCCGAGCAGCAGCACCGTTAGCCATTGCCGGGCATCCGGCGCCACGGTGGCCTCAAGGCCTAGGTGCAGCACAGCGGCCAGCGCCGCCGTCGCCAGGCAGAAGCCCGCCACCGCCTCGGTCGGGACGCGCGCGAGCCGTGCGGTGCCGGCCGTGACCGAATAGACCGCCCAGACCACCGCGCAGCCCGCCGCGGCGATGAAGCCGGGCAGCGCCTCCGGCGGGAAGGATGCGCCGGTACCGACAAGCAGGGCGCAGCCGGCAAAGCCGAGCGCCACGCCAGCAAGCCGCATGGGGCCGAGCCGCAGCCCGCGGATTGGCGCGGCGAGCAGCACGATCAGCAGCGGCCAAAGATAATTGATGAGGTTCACTTCCAACGCCGGCGCCAGGGCAAAGGCGAGGAAGTAGAGCGCGTGATAGCCAAACAGCCCGCCCACGCCATGCGCCCAGGCGAGCGGCCCCTGGCGCAGCGCCGCGGCCTGCCCGCGCGCCAACACCACGGCCAGCCCAACCCCGCCGCCGATGGCGAAGCCCATGGCGGTAAGCTGCAGCGGCGGGATCCCGGCAGCCATCCGCGACAGCAAAGCGAGAAACGCCCAGAGGATCAGCGCGCCGCAGCCGGCGAGCGTGGCGGGGGACATGGCGCGGCCTCAGAGTATCCGTGATGGTCAAGCCACGCGCGTTTGCCATTTTCTACCTTTTTTGAG
>JBBAUC010000225.1:0-4967 GCA_040398485.1 Roseomonas sp.
CGCCGCCGCGCATCGCGGAAAGCACCACGGAACGCCCATCGGGCGCGAAGCGTGGTGACAGCGTCATGCCCGAAAAATTACCAAGCACCTGTTGGCCGCGCGTATTCAAATCAAACAAGACAACGCGCGGCTGTTCACGGCTTTGATAGGACATGAAGGCCACGCGATCCGCCGCTGGATGAAAGCGCGGCGTGAGAGCGGCTTCGCGCCCATCAGTCAGGAACGCATTATTCTCGCCATCCTGATCCATGATGGCGAGGCGCCGCAGCCTGCGGTCACGCGGCCCGGTTTCCGCGATGTAGACAATACGTGTGTCGAAATAGCCTTTCTCGCCCAGCAATCTTTCATAGATCACGTCAGAAATCAGATGCGCGATGCGCCGCCAATTACCGGTTGGTGCGGTGAAGGCCGTGCCTACCAGTTGGCTTTCCGGCAGCACATCCCACAGGCGAAATTCCACGCGCAAATTGCCGCCCTGCACATCAGCGCGCCCCGTCGTGAGCGCCTGCACATTGATCACGCGCCAATCCTGCCAGCGCGGCGTTTGCGCGGCGGCTTCCGGCGTCTGAATAAAGGCTTGGCGTTCCACCGGGCGAAACAGGCCGGAATTGCGCAAATTGGCCTGCACCACGCGCGCAATATCGCGCCCGAAACGCTGACCATCACCCGCCCCCGCGAAATCCGGAATGGCGATCGGGATCGGGTTTGTTCGCGCGCGCGTGATGTCAATCACCGCCCCTTGCGCAAAGGCTGCGTCAGGTGCCCCCGCAAGCGCCGAGACCGTCACCGCGCCCGCGGCACCAAGTAAAAGGGAGCGTCTAGTTGTCATGCCCATCATCCCGAATTCAGCGCACCAGCCCGCGTGGGCTGAAGCGAAAGGTGGAAGCCATCACGGTTTGCATTTTATCCGCAGGCACTTTCAGTGGATTGCACGCAGGCGCCAGTAAAGCACGCCGCGCCGATTCGAATACAGACCGTACACGCGGATCACTCGGCATATTTCCCGCCGGCACCACATTGCGGACATTACCCTGCGGATCAAGCTGTACGCGCAATTCAACCGTAATGTCCTGAAGCCCAAGCATACCAGCATCCACATTCCAGCATTCCGCCACCTGATCCGCGAGGCCGCGTATTTCCCCCTGCGTCAGGGCCGCTGTGCCGGTGGGCGAGCCCCCACCCTGGCGCGGCGCGCCGGAAGGATTGGGCCGCGCCGTCGGCGCGCGTTCCTGCTGCTGCTGGGCGCGCAAACGCTCCAGCGTATTCTGCACCGAAGTGCTGTTTTCCTGCGGCCGCGCCACCGGCGGTGTCTGTCCTGTGCCGGCCTGACGCGATGGCTCGGGCGGTGGCGGCACCGGGGGCGGCGGTAGCGGCAAGGGCGGTTCCGGGCGCGGCGGCTGCGCCGCTTGTTGCCGCGGCGGTGTTGGCTGCTGCGTTGGCGTTTGTGGTGTCACGCGCGGCGCGGGCGAAGGCTCAGGGCTTGGCGCAGGTGCCGGCGCGGGCGGCGTGGGCCGTGCGGGGCTCGGCGGTGCGGGCGCTGGCGCAGCCGAAGGCGCCGGCGGCGGGGGCGGCGGCGGCGGGGTTGGCTCGGGCGGCGCATTGCGCGGCGGCTCCGGCGCCGGGGGTTCTGGCGTCGGCGGCGCTGGGTTGGGGGTCGAGGTCTGCGCCGGCACCGGAGAAGGCGTCTCGGCGCGCGCCATCTGCGCCGGGCCAGGGGCCACAAGCTCCACCGCGATCCCTTGTTCCTGCGGTTCAGGAATGGAACGCGAAAGCGAGAACAAGGCCCCGATGCCCAGCAGCGCGACATGCAGCCCCGCCGAGACCATCAGCCATTTGTTCAGGCGCTTATCGGGCAGGGCCCGGGGCAAGGCTTTCTCCTTCCCCGGCCTTCAGCGGGGCGGCTGGGCAGGGCGATTGGGCGTGGCGGGGGGCGCCGCCGGACGCGCGGGCTGGGTCGCGGGCCTGCCCGCCGGGGGCGCTGCCGCACCCGGGCGCGGCCCGCCTGGCTGTTCAGCCAAAAGCGCCACGCGGGTGAAGCCCGCACCGGCGATGGTGCCCATCACCTCCATCACGCGGCCATAGGAAATGGCCTTGTCGCCCCGCACAAAAATCCGCCGCTCCGGTGCGCCTTGAGCCTGTTCCCGCATAATCGCCTGTAAGCGCGGCACCAGCCCATCAAGCGGCACTTCCGTTTCCTGCAAGAAAATCTTGCCTTCCGGATTGACCGTAATGGTAAGTGGCTCCGTTTCCTGATTGAGCGGCTGGGCGGTCGTTTTCGGCAAATCCACCGGCACCCCCACCGTCATCAACGGCGCAGCGACCATGAAAATGATCAGCAGCACCAGCATCACATCCACCAGCGGCGTGACGTTGATTTCCGCCATCGGGCGATAACGCGAACGCCCGGAAGCGCGCCCGCCTGAGAAGGATGCCGCCATGGTCTATTCCGCCGCCTGGTTTGGGCTGCGCGGCCCACCATCATTCGCCGCCACTTCCGTCTGGCGCGACAGGATGGCGCCGAATTCAGTGGCAAAACCCTCAAGCCGCGCGGCAAAGCGCGCCAAATCCGTATTGAGCTTGTTGTACGCCAGCACCGCCGGGATCGCCGCCACCAACCCGATCGCGGTGGCAAACAGCGCTTCCGCGATACCAGGCGCCACCACCGCCAAATTCGTATTCTGCATCCCCGCAATGGCCGAGAAGGAATTCATGATCCCCCAGACCGTGCCGAACAAGCCAATAAACGGCCCGACCGAACCGACGGAAGCCAGAAACACCATCCAGCGTTCCAGCCTTTCCATTTCCCGGCCAATTGTGACCCCCATGGCGCGTTCCACACGTTCCTTGGCGCCGCCCAGCACACTGAGGCCACCCGCACTCCGGCGCCATTCGCGCATCGCCGAACCAAATACAGCCGCCATCGGATGTGTCGGCTGCTCACCTTCGCGCGAGAAAAGCTCATCCAGGCTGCCGCCGGACCAGAAGCGATCCTCAAACGCATCAGCCGCCTTATTGGCGCGCCGCATGGTGACGACTTTCTCGAACACCACCGCCCAGACCCAAATACTGGCCACCAGCAGCCCGATCATCACCGCCTTCACAACCCAATCCGCCTGCAAAAACAGGCCCCATAGGGAAAGGTCATGGGCCGCCTGCCCAAGCGCCTGAGTGGTCACGCTACGATCCACGCCACATCTCCTTCGCCCCAGCGGGACGATTGCCGGCAGCCAAAGCCACCCGAAACTACTACACCCGGGAAAAGCGACCTTTTCCCGGCAGAATCTTGTTCACCCCGGCGCGGATTCAACCACCGCGCGCAAGGCCGAACGCCAGGGCTCCGGCAGGGGCACCGGCTTGGTGCCCTCCTGCCCTACCGAGGCAAGCCGCACTTCCAAGACCGCGAGTGCCTCGGCTTCCGCCTCACGCCGCACCACCTGGGTCAGCCACACCTGCACGCCCGTCACTCGGCGGATATGCGTTTCCACCACCACCGATTCGTCGAGTCGCGCTGGCCGGAAATACTCCACTTCAAGCCGCCGCACCACGAGGAAGACACCATGCCGCGCAATCATTTCCTGATGCGGCAACCCCATGGCACGCAAGGCTTCCGTCCGCGCGCGTTCCGCCCAATGCAAATAGCGCGCGTGATAGGCAACACCGCCCGCATCCGTATCCTCAAAATAAACGCGCAACGGCCAGAGATGCGGGCCGCTCACGATTCCTGATCCCCAAGCAAATCCAACAATGGCTGCACCCCGGCAGGTGGGCTCAGGCCCAAATGCCGCCAGCCGCGATCCCCCAGCACCCGCCCGCGCGGCGTGCGCAACACAAGCCCTTCTTGAATCAGGAAAGGCTCCACAACTTCTTCCAGCGTATCCCGGCTTTCCGCCAAGGCCGCCGCCAGCGTTTCAATCCCAACCGGCCCGCCATTATGGTATTCCGCAATGCGCGCCAAATAACGCCGGTCCATCGCATCAAGGCCGAGCGCATCAACCTCCAACCGCCGGAGCGCAGCATCGGCCATGGCGCGGTCCGCGACCTTTTCTTCCATCAGCGCAAAATCACGCACACGCCGCAACAACCGCCCCGCAATACGCGGCGTGCCGCGCGACCGGTTTGCAATCTCCCGCGCGCCATCCTCCGACAAATCAAAGCCCAATTTGCGCGCACCGCGCGTCACAATACCCAGCAATTCCTCAGGCGTATAAAGCACCAAACGCAAGGGAATACCGAAGCGATCCCGCAACGGCGTCGCCAATAACCCCGCCCGCGTCGTCGCACCAATCAGCGTGAAAGGCGGCAAATCAATCCGCACCGTGCGCGCCGCCGGCCCCTCCCCAATAATCAAATCAAGCTGGAAATCCTCCATCGCCGGATAAAGCGTTTCCTCGATCGCCGGCTGCAAGCGATGTATCTCATCCACAAACAACACATCACGCGGCTGCAAATTGGTCAGAATCGCCGCCAAATCACCCGCACGCTGCAAAACCGGGCCGGATGTCGCGCGAAAACCAACGCCCAATTCACGCGCGACAATCTGCGCCAAAGTCGTCTTCCCAAGGCCAGGCGGGCCATGAAACAAAACATGATCCATCGCCTCAGCCCGCGCCCGCGCCGCCCCAATGAAAACGCGCAAATTCTCCCGCAAACCACGCTGCCCCGCGAAATCATCCAGCGTCTGCGGCCGCAACGAAACCTCAGCCCCATCCTCCTCAAGCCGGGCGGGGCTGGAAAGGCGATCGGAGTCGGTCATGGGAAGGGGGGCTCCGCGGGGGCGCTGCCCCCGAACCCCCGCCGGGGAGACAGTGTCTCCCCGGACCCCGCCAATACGGGGGATTGGGGGGAGAGGGGCACAGCGCGCCCGCTGACCCCACGCGACCCCTGAGCCCCTCTCCCCCCAATCCCCCATGATGGAGGTCCAGGAGGATGCATTCCTCCTGGCGGGGGGTTCGGGGGGCAGAGCCCCC
>JBBAUC010000226.1:0-4934 GCA_040398485.1 Roseomonas sp.
GGGTGAGACTACAAAGCGTAGCCGCGCTTCTGGCGGCAAGGCCGAAAGACTTGGCGTGGATGGTGTGGAGCTCTACGCGCTCTGTGATGGCTATCTGGATATGGAGCTTTCGCGCTTTCCCGATATCAAGCGCGGGCTGGGCGATGATCTGGCCATCGCCGATGGGCAGGATCTGAACGACATGACGGTTTCAGTGAATGCTTTTCTGCTGCGCCATGGTGATAGGCTTTGTCTGATTGATGCCGGGGATGGCATTTGGCGCGGGGATACGCTCGGCCATCTGCCGCGCGCGCTGGAAGCCCTTGGCATTGCGCCTGATCAGATCACGGATCTTTTCATGACCCATCTGCACCGGGACCATGCCGGCGGGTTGTTTCACGAAGGGCGCTTGGTTTATCCGAATGCGACGATGTATGCGGCAGCGGATGAAATCGCCTTCTGGTCCGCGCCCGAGAAAATTGATGGTGTGCAGCGCGTGCAATTACCCATCGCCGAAGCCGCGCTACAAGCCTATCGGGAACGCTTGGTCGTTATCCATCCCGGCGAGGAAATCCTGCCTGGTGTCATGGTGCGCGCCCTGCCTGGGCACACGCCTGGCCAGGTTGGGTTTCAGCTTGGCAAGGAAAAGCCCTTGCTGATTGCCGCCGATGCGCTGCATTTGCCTGCCCTGCAAATAAAGCATCCCGAATGGGGCTTTCTGTTCGATGTGGACCAGGCGCAATCCCTGGCAACACGCACCGCGCTATTGAACGAGGCAGCGCAAAGCGGTTTGCGGCTTGCCGGCGCGCATTACCCCTTCCCGGGCTTGATTGGCGTGACACAAGGCGAAGAAGGGCGCGGCTTTCGCAACGCGGTGGATTAGGCTGGTCTATTCCGGTTCCGCAATGCGGTTGAGGCTATCCCGCAACCGATCCAACAAGCGGAAAAGCTGCACGCATTCATCAGTAGAAAAATCGGCAAGGGCCGCCTGGTAATAGGCGCGAATGGCCGGCCCCATCGCTGCCCATTGGCGATTACCTTCTTCGGTTAGGCGGATATGCCTGAGCCGCCCATCGCCACCCGCGCGCAGCCTTTCCACCAGGCCGGCTGCCACCAGCCTATCTATCACCGCAGTCAGATTTTGGCGGCTCACCATCAGGAAGGCGATCAATTCCTTCACCGTCAGTCCGGAGTCTCGGCTGGCCGGGCGGGCCAGCGCCCCCATCACCGCCCATTGCTGCGTGGTGGCGCCAAACGCGCCCACTGCCCGGGTGCCGGTTTTGTGCAGCAGGTTAGAGGCTTGATAAAGCCTGAGAAACAGCCGGTTCGCGACGTCAAAACGCGCCGCGTCGTCCTCACGCGCGGTTGGGCTTTCAGGATTGGCGATGGAAAATTGCATCAATAGATTGTCATTTCAGATTTAATATATCATAGTATTGCTATTCTGGCGCTGCCAGTCAAATCTTGTTTGAACCGAACCAGGGGGAAACATGCGCGGCCTTCAGAACAAAACGGTCATCGTCACCGGTGGCGGCGGTGGGATTGGCGGGGCCACCTGCCGGCGCTTCGGCGAAGCGGGCAGCCGCGTGGCGGTGTTTGATATCAACCTTGAAAGTGCGGCGAAGACTGCGGCAGACATCTCTCAAGCAGGTGGCGTTGCTCAGGCCTTTCGCTGCGACATCACGGATCATGAAGGCGTGAAGGCCGCCGTGGCGGCGGCAGAAGCCGCACTCGGCCCCATCAGCATACTCGTGAATAATGCGGGCTGGGATATCTTCCGCATGTTCAAGGACACAACGCCCGCCGATTGGCAGAAGCTGATCGCGATCAACCTGACGGGCGCGCTCAATATGCATCACGCGGTGCTGCCCGGCATGCTGGAACGGCGCCATGGGCGCATTGTGAATATCGCATCCGATGCTGCGCGCGTCGGGTCTTCCGGTGAAGCGGTTTACGCCGCCTGCAAGGCCGGGCTGGTTGGGTTTTCCAAAACCATCGCGCGTGAACATGCGCGCCATGGCATTAGCGTGAATGTGGTCTGCCCGGGCGCCACCAACACCGCGCTTTTCGATGACTACAAGAAGGGTGCGGGCAATCCGGAAAAACTGGAAGAAGCCTTCCGCCGCGCCACACCCATGGGCCGCATTGGGGAACCTGAGGACCTGCCCGGCGCCATTCTGTTTTTCGCGAGTGACGATGCCGCCTATGTCACCGGCCAGGTGCTGAGTGTCTCTGGCGGCCTGACCATGGCGGGCTGAGGAAAAGCATCGTGACCTATCAGGATATTTTGTTTGAAGCGCAGGATGGTGTGGCCACCATCACCATCAATCGCCCGCAGGTGATGAACGCCTTTCGTGGCCAGACCTGCGAAGAATTGATCCATGCGCTGAACCGCGCCGGCTGGGACAAATCCATTGGCGTGATAGTGCTAACCGGCGCGGGCGATCGCGCCTTTTGCACCGGCGGCGCTCAAAGCCCCCAAAGCGCGGTGCTATCCGCCGGCGCCTGTTCGCGCCGTTCCGTCATGCCGTAATCGCGCAGCACGGCCGCCACGCGCAGCCGATAGCCTGCGAATATGCCATCCCGCCCCGCCACCTGAGACGCGCGATGCCCTGCATGGCAGCGCCAGCGCGTGACGGCACCCTCATCCTCCCACAGCGAAAGGCTGAGAAGCTTGGCGGGATTGGTCAGGCTACGGAAACGCTCCACCGAAACAAAGCCCGGCATGCGCTGCAATTCCTCTCGCAGCGTCGCGGCATGGTCAAGGTACTCATCCAGCCGGCCTTCTGCCGGTTCAACTTCAAAAATAATGGCGATCATGGGATTGGCCTGGGGTGGGTGATGGGTCTCAGAACATGCTAAACGAAACGCTTGGTCCTGAACATTCTTCGAAGGTTGCGCCATGAACCAGCCGGCTCCACTTGCCTATAGCGATGCAAAAATCCGCTCCGTCCTGCAGCGGGTGAAGACAATCGCGCTGGTTGGGGCTTCTTCCAACTGGAATCGGCCCAGCTATTTCGTGATGAAATACCTGCAATCAAAGGGCTATCGCGTCATTCCCGTGAACCCTGGCACGGCCGGGCAAACGCTATTGGGTGAAACCATTTACGCCAAGCTTGCCGATATCCCGGACCAGGTGGATATGGTGGATGTGTTTCGCGCCGCGGATGCGCTGCCGGGTATTGCCGATGAAGCCATTGAGATTGGCGCCAAGGTGCTGTGGGCGCAGCTTGGTGTGCGCCATGATGGCGCGGCGGCCAAGGCGGAAGCGGCCGGGCTTGAAGTGATTATGGATCGCTGCCCGAAGATTGAATTCAGCCGTTTCGGTGGCGAATTGTCCTGGAGTGGTGTGAATTCCGGCCTGATCCGCAATCGCCCACCGGAACCGCCGGCAGATCGCAAGGGCCGCAATCGCCCGCTGCCACCGCGCAATCTGGATTATGGTTTTGCCACGCGCAGCATTCACGCAGGTGCCGCGCCTGATCCCACCACCGGCGCACGCGGTACGCCGATTTATCAGACAACGAGCTTCGTGTTTGAAGATGTGGATCACGCGGCTTCCTTGTTCAACCTGCATAATTTTGGCCATGTTTATACGCGGCTTTCCAACCCGACCGTCGCGGTTTTGGAAGAACGTGTCGCGAGCCTTGAAGGCGGACGCGCCGCTGTTGCAACCGCTTCAGGCCATGCGGCGCAATTCGTGACCTTCTTCACGCTTCTGGAACCCGGCGATGAATTCCTGGCCAGCCGCAATCTTTACGGCGGGTCGCTTACGCAGTTCGCGCTCAGCTTCAAGAAACTCGGCTGGACCTGCCATTTCGTGGACCCAACTGATCCTGAGAATTTCCGCCGCGCCCTGACGCCGAAATGCAAGGCAATTTTTGTTGAAAGCCTGGCTAATCCCGGCGGTATTGTCGTGGATTTGCGCGCCATTGCAGATATCGCGCATGAGGCCGGCATTCCGCTGATTGTGGACAATACGCTGGCCTCCCCCTATCTGTGCCGGCCCTTCGAACATGGTGCCGATATCATCACGCATTCGCTCACAAAATTTCTCGGCGGGCATGGCAATTCGCTCGGCGGCATGATCGTTGAATCGGGTAAGTTCAATTACGCCAATGGCAAATTCCCAAGCATGGCGGACCCTGAACCTGCCTATCACGGGCTGAAGTTTTACGAGAATTTCGGCGATTTCGCCTTCACCACCAAAGCGCGCGCCGTGGCGCTGCGTGATTTCGGCCCCACGCTTTCACCCATGAATGCCTGGCTGACCATCACCGGAATTGAAACCCTACATGTGCGCATGGAACGCCATGTCGCCAATGCCCAGCAGGTGGCGGAATTCTTGGCGGGGCATGCGAGAGTTGCTTGGGTTTCCTATGCAGGCTTGCCCAGCAGCCCCTTCCATGCGCTCGCCAAACGCTATCTGCCCAAAGGCCCGGGTTCGGTCTTCACCTTTGGCGTGAAGGGCGGTTTTGAGGCAGGCATTCGCTTGGTCGAAAATGTGCAGTTGTTTTCGCATCTGGCCAATGTTGGCGATACGCGCAGCCTTATCCTGCACCCGGCATCCACCACACATCGGCAATTGACCGAAGAACAGCGCCTGGCCGCCGGCGCCGGGCCAGATGTGGTGCGGCTTTCAATCGGGCTTGAGGATGCAGCGGATTTGATCCGTGACTTGGATATGGCGCTGGGGGCATAAGGCGGCTGGTGCCGGGTGAGGGATTTGAACCCCCGACCTTCTGATTACAAATCAGCTGCACTACCCCTGTGCTAACCCGGCGCGCCGGATTGATGTAGCAGAGTGCGCCCATTCGGCAACTCGGCCCCGCGCCGAGTCCAGCCTTCTTTGATCAGGACCCGTTCGACCCCCCGATGCGCCGCACCGAACCCGAATTGACCCGCCCCGGCGCGCCTGATGCGAAAGGGCGGCGGCCGCTAAGCTGGCTGAGCCC
>JBBAUC010000227.1:0-4929 GCA_040398485.1 Roseomonas sp.
CCCGCCCCGGCGCGCCTGATGCGAAAGGGCGGCGGCCGCTAAGCTGGCTGAGCCCGCAGCGGCCTGGCCTGGGCGGGCGTGCGATTCTGGCCTCGGTCCTGGCGCATTTGTTGTTCACCGGCCTGGTGTTGCTGGAACTGGACCCGCGCGCCCCACGCTCTGGCGCGTTGGAGGTTGAAGAACAAGGTTTTGACATGGTTTTCAACGCGGCGCCTGAACAAGGCGCGCCGGTTGAAGTACCGCCCACGCCGCCGGCTCCGCCTCCTCCGATGGCTGCCGCTCCGCCAACACCTCCCGCGCCGCCACAGGTCCCGGCCCCGGCACCGCCGCCCGTGCCGGAACCGCCGCGGCCGCCGCAGCCCATAGCGCAACAAACTCCACCAAGCCCAGCACCCCCGGCGCCGCCAAGGCCGCTGGCCGAAGCGCCCGCGCCGCCGCCGCCACCACCGCCACCACCGCCGCCGCCGCCACCCCAAATAGCCCAGGCGCCACGCCCGATGCCGCCTCCGCCGCCAGCCGTGGCGCCGCAGCGTGCGGAACCGCCGCGGCCCAATGCGGAACCGCGCCCGCCGCTTGATCTTTCACATCTGCCGCCGGTCAGGCTTGGGGAGCAGGGCTATCGGCCGCGCAACCAGTTGGATTTCAACCCAGGGCCGGTACCCGATTCAGCGCTTGGCATCCCCAATCTGGTAGTGCGCGGCGCGGATGATGCCGATGATTGGCAGCGAGAATTCTATCGCTGGCTAAATGATAACCTGCGCTACCCGCGCGATGCGGCGGATTTCGGCGAACAGGGCCTGGTGGGTGTGCGAATCTTCACAGCACCTGATGGGACAGTGCGGCGCGTGGAACTGCGTACAGCCTCGCGCTCCATCACGCTCAATCACTACTCGCAATCCGTGTTTCGCGGCGCAAAGCTGCCCGCCTTCAAGCGCCCGACTTCAAATGAAATCGAGATTGACCTGCGTATTCGCTATAATCTGATCAGGCGCTGATTAGGCGTGGCCGACTTGGCCATAGCCCTCATCATGCGTAGTGCGCACCAAAGCGGCAAAAAGCCTGAGCGCATCAGGGCCGCCACGATCGCGCAAAGCGCCATCTTCCATTTCGGCGGCAAGCATTTCGGCGTGTTCGGCCAGGGTATCGGCGGCGCGGCGCATGGCTTCACGGGAAAGCACAAGCTGAATTTCGTCGGGAAGCATCTTCCAATCGGCGGGCTGCATGGTTTTAGTCCATTCGCTCAGCCGTTTTGGCAAGGTCGGGGCGAGGTAACCGCCGTAGGGGCTTTATAACCCGCGAAAGTTAATAAGAAGTAAGCGAAAGGGTAAACGTAGAGAGTTTATTTGCAATTAGACTGTTTTTTGGGGCGGCACGGCATAGCGCTGAATCTCGCTTTCCGTGCCGCGGCGGCTGCGACCAAGACGCAAACGCCATCTCAGCCCAGCGAAACCTCAAATCCGCGTTTCGTGGCGGGGCGCGCCATCATCGCCTCATACCAGCGCTTCACATTGGGCAGGCCACCCAAATCCACCTGATGGCGTTCATGCCGCCAGGCCCAGCCCAGAATCGCGAAATCAGCGATTGAAGGTTCACCGCCGGTCGCCACAAAATCGCGCCCTTCAAGCCGGCGATCCAAAACGCCATACAGGCGCTTGGTTTCATCATGGTAGCGCTTGAAGCCGTAATCGCGCGCTGGGCCTTCGGGCTGCATCAGGAAGTGATGCACCTGCCCCGGCATCGGGCCAAAGCCGCCCATCTGCCACATCAGCCATTCATATACCGGCACGCGGGCGCGCAGGTCCTTCGGCATGAAGCGGCCAGTCTTTTCCGCCAGATACAGCAGAATGGCGCCACTTTCGAAAACCGTGATCGGCTTGCCATCCGGCCCATCCGGGTCCTGAATGGCGGGGATGCGGTTATTCGGGCTGAAGGCCAGGAATTCAGGATTGAATTGCTCGCCCTTGCTGATGTTCACGGGCTTGACGGTGTAGGCCAGCCCCATTTCCTCAAGCGCGGCACTGATCTTCCGCCCATTGGGCGTATTCCAGGTCCATAAGGTGATGCTCATGGGCGGCTATCCTTAGGTCAGCCGACGCGCCCCAGTCAGGGCGCGCCGTGCATTCAGATCAAAGCGCGGCCAGAACCGCTTCGGCCTTGCTCACTTCAAAGGCGCCCGGGGCTTCCACCGCCACATGGGTCACCTTGCCATCCTTCGCCACCAGGGCGAAGCGCTGGCAGCGCATGCCAAGGCCGCGCGCCGTCAGGTCGAATTCCAGCCCCAGCGCCTTGGTGAAGGCGGCCGAGCCATCGGCAATCATGGTCACCTGGTCCGTGATGCCCTGATCCTTGGCCCAGGCGCCCATCACAAAGGCGTCATTCACCGCCATGCAGGCTACGGCATGCACACCCTTGGCCTTCAGCGCCGCGGCATGTTCCACAAAGCCAGGCAAATGCTTGGCCGAGCAGGTGGGGGTGAAGGCGCCTGGCACGCCGAACAGCACCACCGTGCGGCCCTTGAAGAATTCCGCCGCATCAAGCTCCTTCGGACCTTCCGGGGTGCCTTGCATGATCTTCATCGCGGGAATGCTGTCGCCAGTCTTGATGGTCATGGTCTTCTCCTTGAGACGAAGGCGCGAAACTAGCCCCGAGCAACGCCCCTGTCACCTGGGCGCCGCAGGTCAGCGAAGCCTCCTTCACGGGTAGGCTAAGGGTACCTCATCGCCCGTAGGTTGAGTTTTTAACCAATTCGCGTGTAACAAGGCCCGACCATGAGCGCTTACCCCCCCATGGCCCCCTGCCGGACCCTGCCTTTATTGGCCCTGGTCCTGGCGCCCTTGTGGTTCGGAAGCCCCCTTCCAGCCGCAGCGCAGGGGGCCGTTCAAACCGCTGCCTTACCAGCGCCCGCACTTCGCGGTGCTGCGAGTGCCCGCAGGCCGCTTGCGGCAACGGATGCTGATCAGATCAAGCATATCTTTGCGCTGCACGCCGCCCGGGATTGGTCTGCGGCTGAACAAGCAACCCCGCTGCTCACGGATCGCCGCCTTGAAGGCCATGTCCTTGCGGATCGCTGGCTGAACCCCGCCGCGCCCAGGCCTGATCAGGAAGCGCTCCGCGATTGGCTGACGCGCTTCGCCGACCATCCTGATGCCCGCGCCATCCACGCGCTATTGCGCCGCACCGCGCCCCGCGGGGCCAGCCTGCCGGCTGCGCCCGTGCAGGAAAGCCTCCGAGAGGATGCCGGCGCCGCCCCGGAAGAACGCGAAGCCCCAGAAAAGGGTTTTATCCGAAATCCTGCCCTGGACCGGGGGCTCAGGGATCTGGTGCGTGATGGCAAGCTGGAAGTGGCATTGCGCCAGATGGAACGCACGCGCGGCATGACGCCCCCCTATGCTGCCGCGCTCAGGACTGATTTCGCCCTTATCCTGTTCCGCCGTGGGGAAGATGAGCGCGCCTTCGAAGTTGCATCGGTGGCCGCCCGCAGCCGGGCTGAGCCTAGTGGGCGGGCCGCCTTTGCCGCAGGCCTTGCCGCCTGGGGGCTTGGGCATTTCGATGTAGCGCTGCCCTATTTCGAAGTGGCGGCGCGCGCGCCAGGCGCATCCGCGGCCAACCGCTCCGCCGCTGCCTATTGGGCAAGCCGCGCAGCGATTCGCGCCCGGCACCCTGGCATGCATGTGCCCTGGCTTTTGCAAGCGGCACAGGAACCGCGCACATTTTATGGCTTGATGGCGCGCCGCGCGCTTGGCCTGACGCCCGGCTTCGCGTGGCATGCCGAAGCAGGCGGTGAGGAAGGCATGGCAGCGCTGCTGGAAACGGCAGGCGGCTGGCGCGCCCTCGCGCTGCTGCAAATCGGCCAGGCAGGCCGGGCAGAGGCTGAATTGCGCGCACTTTGGCCGCTGGCGCGCGGCAATCTTCCCTTACTGCGCGCCATGCTGGCGCTCGCCTCTCAGGGCGGCCTTACGCATCTCTCGGCACAGCTTGCGGAACTGGCGCAGACCGCCGATGGCCGACCGCGCGATCTGGCGCGCTTCCCGCTGCCCCGGCTGAACCCAGCGCAAGGTTTCCGCGTGGAACCTGCCCTGCTTTATGCGCTGGCGCGCCAGGAATCGAATTTTGACGCGGCGGCTATCTCTCCTGCCGGGGCGCGCGGCTTGATGCAGGTGATGCCCGCCACCGCCGCCTATTTGGCCAATGACCCATCCTTTGTCGGCGAGGGCGCAGAACGCCTGCATAACCCCGACCTGTCGCTGGAATTGGGCCAGCGCTATATGCATCATCTCGCGCGCAGCGAAACAGTGGGCGGCGATCTGATCCGCCTGCTCGCAGCCTACAATGCCGGCCCGGGCAATCTGGCCAAATGGCTGCCCGCCACGCGCCACCGCGATGACGCGCTGCTTTTCATTGAAGCGATTCCCTTCGATGAGACCCGAACCTATGTACAGCGCGTGCTGGCCTATTCCTGGATTTACGCCTCAAGACTCGGGCTACCGGCGCCAAGCCTTGATCAATTGGTGCAGGGCGAATCCCCACGCTTCATGTCACCGCAAGAAGTGGTGGCACTGCTGGGCAGCACGCCCCCCCTGCCCGGCCGGACCCGCTAAGGGGCTTACGGGTCTAAAGCGTTTCCCATTCACCTTCGTTCACGGGACACGCTCTAAATCGCCAAGGGTAACTCAGCCCTGCGTTTGAACCTTGCCCCGCGTGCCAATTCCTCAGCGCGAAGTGCCAGCCGCCCATGGATTTCGTCCAGCCTCAGCCCCTGGCGCAGTACAGGCAGACACGCCTGATGGTCATACTGGCCCTTGGAACGCCCAGCTTCGAAATCCAGGAACAACCCGGTCATCGCCACGTTGTTGAAGGCATGACGATTGCCATCATCCAGGTAGCTTTCAGACCAGGTGCCTTCGGACAGCAGCAACCCATGCGCTTCCA
>JBBAUC010000228.1:0-4870 GCA_040398485.1 Roseomonas sp.
CTTACGAATCCCGCGTGGCGCTGGATGTTTCCTATGTGTCGCGCCCTTCGCTGCTCGCAGACATTTCTATTCTGCTGCGCACACCGGTTGCGGTATTATCGCGCCGCGGCGCACATTGAAGATGGCGGCGCGCGGCAAGCCTGCCGCGCTGCCTTCCTAAATTCCAGCGCGCAGCCGGCTGAAGGGTCTGCCAATGGCTGAGGCGCAAATCTCCACTTCCGCGGAACGCGCGGGCGGGCGCAGGCTGGTCTCCGGCATTCTATGGAATGGGCTTGGGCGCGGCCTGCCCTTGTTACTCGCCCTCATCATCACGCCGTTTCTGGTTGGCGCACTTGGCGTGGAACGCTGGGGGCTTTTCACGCTTGCGCTGGCGTTGATCGGCATTTTCGGCGTTTTCGATCTCGGTCTTGGCATGGCACTGACGCGCGGCGTTTCGGAAAAGCTTGGCACCGGCGCGGTTGATGAAGCGCGTGCCATGATCGGCGCGACATTGCTCGCGCTGCTTGGCGTTTCTTCCATCATGGCGGCAGGGCTTTTTCTGGCGATGCCCTGGTTGGTAGGGCGTTTCCTGAATGTGCCGGAAGGCTTGCAGCGGGAAGCGATCATTGCCTTTCAATTGCTGGCCGCGGGTGCGCCTTTGGTGGTACTGAACGCCGCGCTTTGGGGCGTGCTTTCCGCCTGGCAGCGCTTTCGGATCGCCAATCTGGTGAATATTCCGCTCAATACCTTTTATTATCTCGGCCCTTTGCTGGTGCTGTTCGTTTGGAACAGCCTGATCGGCGTGATGCTGGCGGTGATTTTGGTGCGGCTTTTCAGCGGCATTGCCTATGCCATCATTGCGCATCGCGATGTACCGGGGCTTGGCTTGCGCGAGGCACGCTTTGGCCTGATGCGGCCTTTGCTGCGCCAGGGCTTTTGGATGAGCCTTTCCGGCGCGCTGACGCAGCTATTGCTTTACGCTGATCGCTTCATCATTGGCGCAATGCTGACGCTTACAGCCGTGGCGTTTTACGCAACGCCGCTTGATCTGATCATCCGGCTTTGGATCATTCCTGTTGCGGTGGCGCAGACAATGTTGCCGGCCATTGCTTCTTCCTTCCGGGAACTGCCCGACCATACCGCCTTGCTGATCAAGCGCGGTGCGCTGATTGTGATGCTATTGAGCCTGCCTGCTTCCCTGATCTTGATTCCGGGTGCGGAGCTTTTCCTCAGGCTGTGGTTGGGCGCGGAATTCGCGACGGGCGGCGGGCCGGTGCTGCGTATTCTTGCCTTTGGCATTTTCTTTTCCTGCCTTGCTTTCATTCCCGGCGTTTTGCTGGAAGCGATCGGCCGGCCGGATGTGACGGCGAAGTTCTCACTGGCGCTTGCAGCGATTTTCCTGCCGCTCAGCGCCGCGCTTTTGCCCTGGCTTGGCATTGAAGGTGCGGCACTCGCTTGGGCAGCACGCTGCGTGGTGGATTGCTTGGGGCGCTGCTGGTTCGCAGCAAGGCTTTACCCGGCCGTGCGCGACACCATGCGCGAATTACTTTGGCCCATCGCACCTGCCGCCCTTGGTTTGGCAGTATTAGTGCCTTTGGGCGGCTGGCTATGGCCCGCGCTTTTGGTGGCGCTGATTTTCGGCTTGGTTTTCGCCGCCGGTTGGTCCATTGCCGCGCCGCAAGACAAGGCCAGCGCTTTGGCGCTGATCCGTGGAAAGGGGCGCCGCAGCGCATGATGCCAATCGCCATCAATGGCCGCTTCCTGACCCAGGGCATGACCGGCGTGCAGCGTTTTGCGCGCGAAATCACCGCAGCGGCGGATCGGCTGGCGGGGCATGATGCCTGGCCTCAAGCGCGGCTATTGATGCCAAGCAGCGTGGCGCAAAGCCCCTTTGCCTATTTGAAGGCAGAAGCCATTGGCCAGAAATCCGGCCAGATCTGGGAACAATGGGAATTGCCGAAAGCGGCCAAGGGTTCCTTCCTGATCAACCTTGGCAATACCGCGCCGCTGATGCTGGGCAGTGGCCAAGCAGTCGTGATCCATGATGCCGGCGTGTTTGACACGCCAGAGAGTTATTCCTTCACCTTCCGCGCCTGGTATCGCTTTCTGCACAAGATGCTCGCGCGATCCGGCGCACAATTGCTGACGGTTTCGGAATTTTCGCGCGGCCGCATTGCTGCGGCGCTGGGCGTGGCACCTGATTCCATCGGCGTCTTGCCGGAAGGTGGCGATCACATGCTGCGCATCACCGCCGATAGCAGCGTTCTGGCGCGCCATGGTCTGGCAGCGGGCCGCTATGCGCTGGTGGTGGGCAATCCGGCCGCGCATAAAAACCTTGCCGCACTGACCAGCGCCGCCGCACTGCTTGGGCAACGCGGCTTGACGCTTGCCGTGGCGGGTGCGGCTGATCCGGCCGTATTCCGCGCGGGCGGCGGGCCAGCCGCCGATGCCGGGCGCATCCTGGGGCGCGTGAGTGATGCCGAATTGCGCGCATTATACGAAAACGCGCTCTGTCTGATTTTCCCGTCCCGCTACGAAGGGTTTGGCCTGCCGCCTTTGGAAGCCATGACCTGCGGCTGTCCGCTTGTCGCCGCCCATGCTGGCGCGGTGCCGGAAGTATGCGGCGAAGCCGCGCTTTGGTTCGACCCGATGCGGCCTGAGACCTTGGTAGAGGCCTTGGAACGGCTGCTCGATGAAGAAGGCCTGGCCGCCGGCATGCGGGATGCGGGGCTGAAACGGGCGGCGCATTACACTTGGGAAAAGGCTGCGCTTGCCTTGTTGTCTCTGATCCGAAAGAACGCGCCATGAAGATCGCGCTGGTGCATGAATGGCTGGATAGCTACGCGGGTTCGGAACGCGTGCTGGAACAGCTTCTGCTGGAATGGCCGGAAGCGGATGTCTTCGCCGTCTGTGATTTCATGTCGGACGCCGAGCGCGGATTTTTGCAAGGCAAGCAGGTCACCACCAGCTTCATCCAACGCATGCCCTTTGCCCGCAAGCATTTCCGCAAATTCCTGGGGCTGATGCCGCTTGCCATCGAACAGCTTGATCTTTCCGGTTACGATGTCGTGATTTCATCCTCTCACGCCGTGGCGAAGGGCGTTCTGACGGGGCCGGGGCAGGTTCATATTTCCTATGTGCATAGCCCCATGCGCTATGCCTGGGATTTGCAGCATCAATATCTGCGCGAAGCGGGCCTCACGCGCGGCGTGAAGGGCGCCTATACGCGCTGGCTGCTGCACCGCATGCGGCTTTGGGATCGGGCGAGTGCGCTCAACCCCGATATCGTTCTCGCCAATTCAAGCTATATCGCGGAACGGATTCAAAAAACCTGGCGGCGCGATGCGCGGGTTTTGCATCCGCCAGTGGATATCGAAAGCTTCACACCGGCAGAGAGCAAGGCCGATTACTACCTGATTGCATCTCGCATCGTGCCCTATAAGCGGGTTGATCTGATCGCCGCTGCCTTCCGCGCCATGCCAAACCGCAAGCTGATGATTGTCGGTGATGGCCCCAATGAGGCGCAGGCGCGCGCCGCCGCTGGCGATGCCCCCAATATCACCTTCAAGGGCCGCGTCGCACGGGCGGAGCTGATTGCGCTGACCCAAGGCGCCCGCGCGGCAGTTTTCGCCGCCGAGGAGGATTTCGGCATCGCGACCGTAGAAGCGCAAGCCTGCGGCACGCCGGTGATTGCCTATGGCCGCGGCGGCGCGCGCGACATCATCGTAGCGCCACCCGATACCCGCCCCACCGGCATTTTCTTCCAGGAACAAACCACTGCAAGCCTGATCGCCGCGGTGGAGCGGTTTGAGGCCATGGCGCCTGCCATTACGCCCGAGGATTGCCGCGCCAATGCGGAACGCTTCAGCAACGCGCATTTCCGTCGCAATTTCTGCCAAGTGGTGCATGAGGCACTTGGGATCGCCTCGACATGAGGTTTTCGCTTATTGTCGCAACGCTTGGCCGCAGCAGCGAAATCGGCGAATTGCTGGAAAGCTTGCTCGCGCAAGGGCGCGAGGATTTTGAAGTGATCATCGTGGATCAAAATGCGGATGATCGGGTGGCGCCGGTGCTACAGCCTTATGCAGCGCGCCTCACCATCACCCATCTGCGTTCCAGCATCCGCAATGCCAATCACGCGCGCAATCTTGGGCTGCGCCAGGCGCGCGGTAAGATCGTTACTTTCCCTGATGATGACTGCCTTTATCCGGCGGGCGTGCTGTCGCGTGTTGATGCCGCCTTTCTTGCTGTACCATCGCTTGGCGTGCTGACCGGCCCTGCGGCATCGCCGGAAGGTGGGCTTGGATCGGGGCGCTGGCGCGAAGCCTCAGGCGCGATTGACCTGACCAACGTTTGGACCAGCGTGATTGAATTCAACCTGTTTCTGCCACGCCAATTGATGCTGTCGCTGGGTGGCTTTGATGAAAAGCTTGGCCCCGGCACGCGCTGGGGCTCGGCTGAGGGCAATGATCTGGTCTGTCGCGCCATGGCACGCGGTGCGGTCGCGCAATATGATGCGGGTTTGCGCATCATCCATCCGGACAAGCGCTTGACGGAAGTGGCGGTGTCTCGTGCTGCGAGTTACGGGCGTGGGCTTGGCTTCGTGCTACGCCGGCATGGCGTACCGCCTTCCGTCTGGTTCGCCTTTCTGGTGCGCCCCATCGCCGGTGCGCTGATCAGCCTTGCAACACTGCGCTTTCACAACGCTGCCTATTACGCCATGAGCTTTTGGGGCCGGTTGATCGGTGGCCTGGCGCGGGAAGCGCGCGAAGCCCCCCTGCCCGCGCCGCTGCAAGGGGCTGCGTGATGCATATCACCATCGGCATCGCCACGCGTGGCAGGCCGGTCATTTTGGCGGGTGTCTTGCGTGATCTTGCGCGGCAAACACGCG
>JBBAUC010000229.1:0-4869 GCA_040398485.1 Roseomonas sp.
GGATTGTGCTGATGGCGATTGTGCTTGGCGTGAATGCGCTGGCGCAGGGGGTGCGCGGGATCGCCGCGCGCTGGGCCGGCTGAAATGTTGGCACCTCAATCTATACTGCCGCTTTGCACAGAAGGCTTGGGTTTTTCCGCAGGTGGCGCGGAGATTCTGCGCGATGTTTCGCTGACCATTACTGCCGGCGCGCCGACGCTGCTGATTGGCGCGAATGGCGCGGGGAAAAGCGTACTGCTGCGGCTGCTGCATGGCTTGCTGAAGCCCTCGGCCGGGCGAGTTTTCTGGGCGATGCCAACCGACCAGGCCGCGCGGCGCCAGGCGATGGTGTTTCAGCGCCCGGTGCTGCTGCGCCGGTCTGTGCTCGCCAATACGCTTTATCCCATGGCCTTGGCCGGTGTGGCGCGGGAGGACCGTGACGCGCGTGCCGAGGAAGCGCTGGCGCTGGTTGGGCTTGCTGATCGCGCGGCTGATCCGGCGCGCAAGCTTTCCGTTGGTCAGCAACAGCGGCTTGCCTTGGCGCGTGCCGCTGCCTTGCAGCCGGAGTTGCTGTTTCTGGATGAGCCATCTGCAAGCCTGGACCCCGCCGCGACGCGTGCAGTGGAGGAGATTGTGCTGACGCTGGCGCAGCGCGGCACCAAGATTGTCATGACCACGCATGATCTGGCCCAGGCGCGGCGCCTTGCGGGGGATGTGGTGTTTCTGCATCGCGGCAGCGTGCTGGAACAGGCGCCGGCTGAGGCGTTTTTCCAGCAGCCAGCTTCAGCCACCGCGCGTGCATTTCTGCGCGGAGAATTGGTGTGGTGATGGGTCTGAAAGAAAGGAAACGAAACATGATGGGTATTTTTCGGCGCGGCATTTTGCCGATGTTGCTCGCGGCTGTTGCATTGCCTGCCTTCGCGCAGGAACGCAGCATTACTGTTGCTTCCACCACCAGCACGGAACAATCCGGCCTATTCGGCCATATCCTGCCGATCTTCACCCGTGAAACAGGCATTGCTGTGCGCGTGGTGGCTTTGGGCACGGGCCAGGCCTTGGATGTGGGGCGGCGCGGTGATGCGGATGTGGTGTTTGTGCATGATCGCGCCGCGGAAGAACGCTTTGTCGCGGAAGGTTTTGGCGGACCGCGGCGGCATGTGATGTTCAATGATTTTGTGATTACCGGCCCCGCAGCCGATCCCGCGCGCATCGCTGGGCTTGGTGATACGGCCGAAGCGCTGCGCCGCATCGCCGCCGCCCGCGCACCCTTCATCAGCCGAGGCGATCGCAGTGGCACGCATGCGGCGGAGCTTCGCTTGTGGCAACAGGCCGGCGTGGACCCCGCCACCGGGCGCGGCCAATGGTATCGCGAAGTGGGGCAAGGCATGGGCCCGGCGTTGAATACCGCCGCCGCGCAGGGTGCTTATATTCTGGCGGATCGCGGCACCTGGCTGAGCTTTCGTAATCGGCAGGATCAACGCATTTTGATCGAAGGTGATACGCGGCTGTTCAATCAATACGGCGTCATGCTGGTGAACGCCCAGCGCCATCCGCATGTGAAGGCGGCGGATGGGCAGCGCTTCATTGATTGGCTACTTTCATCCGCTGGTCAGGCCGCGATTGCTTCCTATCGTATCAATGGGGAACAGCTTTTCTTCCCCAATGCGGATAAGCCTGAGCCGGTTTCGTGAAGCTGTGTTAGGCGACCGCAACGCGCGCTTCAGTGCGCGCTTGGCGGCCCTTTTCATCTGTCCAGATGAATTCGAAATGGCTCGGCTTTTCAATCCGCACGAAAAACACGTGATAGGGGTTGGTCGCAGTGCCATTCTGGAAATCGGCGCTGAACAGCGCCTCTCCATTCAGCCGCACCATTAGCCGCGTCAGCATATCGCGCGGCAAGGCGCGGCCGGCTTCGTGGCGCAATCCCGTTTCCATCGGGTGTTCGATCAGCGTGCGGATTTCAATCACCTCACCGGCGCGGGCGCTGCGCGGGATGCGAATGCGGGGTTGGGATGGCAAAGCGCTCATGTCAGGCATCCCCCGGCGCCAACACGCATTTCGGCGCTGGCGCGCATGACGCGGCCGGTGCTGGTTTCCGCCAACACAATCAGGCGCTGATCTTCGGCCAGGCGAATGCGCGTTTGCACTTCGGCACGGGCGAGCAACGGCGTCAGCCGAAAGGTCGCGACCCCGGGTGTTGGGTTGCGCGAGGCAAAAACATGAATGGCGGTGATGTGGTCCTGCGCTGTCATCGGGCTTTCCACCACAATGCCAAGCGGCACTTGCCCGCCATTTTCGGCAAGTGTGGGCACGCGGAGCAGAATGCCGCCATCGGTCACAGGCTTGTCGCCGATAGTTTCGCGCATGGCGGTGGACAGCGCATCATCCGCCCGCGCCGCGGCGGCGAAGGGCAGCGCCAGAAGCGCGAGGCAAGTCCTGCGAGCGATCATCATTACCTCCATGCCGCGCCGCCCAGGGTGAGTGGCGCAGCGCCATGCTGGGGCTGGATATGGCGTCCGTATCTTTCAGGCACAAGTGAGATAATTTAGTGCTATCAGCGGATCAAGCAGAACAAAGGGCTTGCTGCGCCGGCTTTGAAATTTGGAAGATATTTCTTAGCGATCCAGATGAAAAAGCGGGCGTAGACGCAGCCCCACCCAATTGCCGGCAATGCCCGGCAGGATCCAAAGCCAACCATGCAGACTGCCGGAAGCGATCCCCGCCACATAGGCGCTGATATTGCAGCCCGAGGCCATGACCGCGCCATAACCGAGCAAAAGCCCCCCGATAATTGAGGCACAAACATGCCGCCATGGCAGGCGCCACGCAGGGCTGAAGCGCGCCGCAATGGCGGCCGCAAAAAACGCACCGAGCATCAGGCCGAAATTCATTACGCTGCTGCGTTCCGCAAGCAGTGGGCGAAGAAAGGCTTCCGTACGTGTTGGGTCCTCCCAAAAGGTCCAGAAGGCGGGTTCATCCCAACCAAGTTCAGCGATGATCCGCGAACCCCACAGCGGGAAGGATGCCGTGATCACCCAAGGCCGCCCTGCCGCCCAAAGCGTGATGATATTGAGCGCGGCAAGGATGATGGCGGCCATCGCCCAGGACCAGCGCCTTGATGCGTCCGGCGCTGGCGCGCTGAATATCGGTTCAATGCGGCCATGGCGACGCTGTTCGATCACGCGTGATGCCAGCGCCACGCAAAGAAAAATCGCCAAGCTACCAAGCAGTGCGGGCCAAAGCCCAATCAACTCCGGCAGGGTTGTGGCGGAAAGCGCCGGCAGATCAGCCCATCTTTCGGAATCATAAGCCGCGATGGTAGCACCCATGATGAAAAAGATCAGTGTCAGCAGCATGCGCGTATTGCCGCCGCCTGCGGTGTAGAGCGTGCCGGAAGCGCAGCCCCCGCCCAATTGCATGCCAATGCCGAAGATGAAGGCGCCGATGACAACCGCCACACCCGCGGGAAACACAATGCCACGCACCGGCGCGCCGGCGAGTGTGCCGGCCTGAATGGCAGGCAGCATGATAATGACCAGAATGCCGAGCATGAGCATTTGCGCACGCAGCCCCGCGCCGCGCCCATCCGCCAGCGCCTCGCGAAAACCGCCGGCAAAGCTGAAGGAGCCGCGATAGAGCGTATAGCCCAGCGCCGCGCCAAGCCCCCAAAGCAGCGCGTGATTGCCGCCGTATTGCAGTGCAAGCCCAAGCGCGCCGATCAGCAGAAGCAATGCCGCGATGATGGCTGGCAGGGATTGGGGCAAAGCGTTGGGCCTTTCGCGCTAGAGAATGAAAACGGGAATGAGTGAGGCCACTAATGCCAAGGCCATGGCGTAGTTGAAAAGCCGAAAAGCGCGATCGGAGGTGAGCAGCCTGCCGATCGCGACCCCAAAGCCGCACCAGAGCGCTGAGGAGATGATGCCGGTGACCACAAAGGCCCCTGCCACACGCGCTGCCTCAGACCATACAGGCGCGTCGGGCACGGTATAGGCTGCGAGTGCGCCGACCCCCATGATCCAGGCCTTGGGATTGACCCATTGAAAGCCCGCCGCTTCGAAGAAACTGATGGGCTTGGCGGCGGCTGTGTCCTTGCCGCGCTCGGCTGTTGCGATGCGCCAGGCCAGATAAACCATATAGGCTGCACCGACATATTTCAGTGCCAGATGCAACCAAGGCAGGGCGGTGAAAACCGCGCCAAGACCAAGCCCGATCGCAAGCACCATGGCGGGAAAACCAACAATGATGCCAAGCATATGCGGCACGGCGCGGCGAAAGCCAAAATTGGCGCCGGAAGCGGTGAGCATGGCATTGTTCGGGCCGGGCGTGACGCTTGTGGCAAAGGTGAAACCAAGCAGCGCCCAAAGCAGCGGGTCATTCATTGCAGGGGTCCGGTGGCATTGATTAGGAGCCATTCGCCCTAACAGGCCCAGAATATTTTGACAAAGAACGGGGTCACCAGCCCTTCCCACGTGCGGTCTGGACGCGCGCGCCAAGCTGTATCACGCTACACGAAACGCTTGCCTTGTTGGAGACGCCCCATGGGTTCCCTACTTTTCTCGCCACTCACCATTCGCGGTGTGACGATTCCCAATCGCGTGGTGATGCCGCCACTTTGCCAATATTCGGCGATCGAAGGTTTGGCGAATGATTGGCATATGGTGCAGCTGGGTCGCTTCGCCGTGGGTGGCTTTGGTCTGATTTTCACCGAAGTCACAAGCGTGATGCGCGAAGGGCGCATCACCCATGGTGATCTTGGGCTTTGGTCTGATGCTCATATTGAACCGGTGCAGCGGCTTGCGCGCTTCATCAAGGCGCAGGGCGCGGTGCCGGCGATGCAGCTTGGCCATGCGGGGCGCAAGGGTTCTTCGCAGCGTGCCTTTGAAGGCAATG
>JBBAUC010000230.1:0-4833 GCA_040398485.1 Roseomonas sp.
GGCTCAGCACAAATTGGCATTAAAAATATAATTTTCAGTAAATTACTCAGTTGTTTCAAAAATTTCCCACAAATTTTTTTAGATACTTTAGAAAAAATTGCCTAATGAAATTCGAAAAATGCGACCTGCTTAAAGCCTTGGTGCATGGCCGGCGAACGAATATGAATCGTGTTAGCACTAAAACAAAACACCGCAGCAATCACGCCGCGGTGTCAAGATTCCTTGCTGCGATCCAAATCGGCGGATCACATAAGCAATCCACCTGCTTCAGCGACCAAACAGGGAAATCAGCGCCTGCGGTGCCTGGTTGGTGATTGAAAGCGTTTGCGTGCCAAGCTGCTGACGAATCTGCAGCGCCTGAAGCCGCGCTGCTTCCTTGGCGATGTCGGCATCAATCAAGGCGCCAAGCCCGCCTTCAATGGCATCAAGCTTGTCGCGATTATAACCGATCTGGGAATCAACATAACGTGAATCGGAACCCAAGCGATTGAGCGCGTCGTTGATCGCTTTGTTGATATCGGTCCAGTTTCCAGTAATGGCCGTCTGCGCAGCCGTCGCGTCAACCGGTGCGGCATCCACAACAAAATCAGTCGCGCCGTCAAAGGCAGCGAGGGTAAGGGTCGTGCCTTGCTCATTTCGAATGGTGACGATATCGCCGCCGCCCGCAACAACATCTGTCGAAAGCAAGGTGCGCCCATTATAGGTTGCATCATCAATGAAACGCTCGATCTGTGTTCTCAACTGATCATATTGTTGTTCGTACTGATCGCGCTGCTCATCATTGATCGTGCCATCGGCAAGGCGCGTCAAAACCGTCCGCACCTCCACCATGGTTTTCGAAACCTGCCCCAGGCTCGTGAGCGTGACATCAATGATACCCTTTAGACCGCCCAATTGCTCATTGGCAGCGGTCAGGCCGGCAACGTCACCACGCACGGACTGGGCGACAGCAAAGGCGCCGCCATCATCCTTCGCATCGGCAACACGGAAACCGGTCGAGACACGCTTCTGCACTGCGGCAAGCGCGTCATTGGTCCTGTTCAAGGACTGAAGGGCGGTCATCGCCCCAATGTTGGTATTGACGGAATTCAGATTCATGGGATTTTCCCTTCGCTGCGCCCGGTTTTCGGGACAACGTCAATTTCTCAGAGGGAAATGAAAAAGCGGTTAAATAAACTATTGAAAAACCACATTTTTTATTTAAATTTGGTAAAAATCCTGTCCTGGTCTTAGGTTTTCTCAATCAACAATAGAAACAGCACGGGCGGCCTTACGCCACGAAAAAAGCGAGGAGGCATGCCCCCTCGCTTTTCCCATCACATCATCAGCGCCGCCCGAAAGCCGCACAGAGGCGTGGTTCAGTCCTTCATATTCACGGCTTGGCGGCCGCGCTGACCGTCACGCACTTCAAGCGCGACCTTTTCGCCCTGCTGCACATCCTGCTTCCCGGCGCGTTGCAGCACCGAAGAATGCAGAAAGACATCCTGGCCGCCATCTTCCGGCGTCACGAAGCCAAAGCCGCGCACTTGGTCAAACCACTTGACCGTGCCGGCGATGTCATAGGTCGGGCCGCTTTCATCGCGGCTGAATTCGCGCCGCGGCGGGGGACGATCCCCGAAATCACGACGCGGGGGACGATCGCCAAAGCCACCGCCACCACCACCACCAAAGCCACCGCCACCACCACCGAAACCGCCGCCGCCGCCGGCGAAATCACGACGTGGGGGACGATCGCCGAAATCGCGGCGCGGGGGACGGTCACCAAAGCCGCCGCCACCACCACCGAAGCCGCCGCCGCCGCCACCGAAATCACGGCGCGGGGGACGATCCCCGAAATCACGGCGCGGGGGACGATCCCCAAAGCCACCACCGCCGCCGAATTCACGACGCGGCGGGCGGGCTTCGCCACCGCCTTCGCCCTTCTTCAGCTGCATGATCCGCGTGATCAGGCGCCGGCCTTGCCGGTCAGAACCCATTTCGCAGACCAGCTTATCGCCGGTATCTGGCGGCTCAATGCCTGATTCTGTTAGGGCAGAGGCGTGAAAAAACACATCCTGCCCATCTGGTCCCAGTACGAAGCCGAAGCCTTTACGGGAGTTATACCACTTCACCTCGGCCTCGATCGGCCCGGTGCTATCCTGGTGCTCGTTTTCAGGAAACACTTTTTTACTATCCACACAAAAATGACCGCAGCGCGCGGGATGCAACGCCGCTACTTGTCACCATGACACTTCGTTTCCTAAAAAGCGAGAAAAATCTTAAGTGCGGCGCAGCAAAAGCTAAAAAAATGCCTTGAAACGCCGCGAGTCGAAGGCGGCGATGGGGATGGGCGGCGCGCGACGGGTCAGTAGCGCCGCCACAACCTCACCCGTCCGGGCCGCCGCGACAAGCCCGGTATGGCCATGACCAAAGGCATGGACCACATCCGGCGTGGCGCGGGACGTTCCAAGGCAGGGCATGCCATCGGGCATGGAAGGCCGATGCCCCAGCCAGAATTTGATCCGGTCCGCCGCAATATCCCTGGGCAGCCTAGGAAAACAGCTCAGTAGATGGTTTTTCAGGATTTCCGCACGCTGCCAATTGGGGGCGGCGTCAATGCCCGCAATCTCCACCTGCCCTGCGCAGCGCAAGCCGCGCGCGGTACGCATGATGGACATTTTGCCATCGGATGGCATCAGCCCATAGCGCGGTGCCACTTCCGGGGCGCTGATTTCAGCGTGATAGCCGCGTTCGCTCTCCAGCGGCACATCATCCCCGGCAGCCCGCGCCAGCGGCTTGGAATGGACGCCGGCGGCGATTACGGCGGCATTACAGGTGACCTCCCCCTGCCCTGTTGTTACGGCGCATAGCCGGCCAGCTTCAATGCGAAAGCCTGTGGCGTAATCGCGCATAAGTTTGGCGCCTTCGGCTTGGGCAAGGGCAATCAGAGCAGCGACATAAGCGCCGGGGTCGGTGCAATGCCCACCCTCATCCACAAAAATCGCAAAAGCGTAGCGGCGGTCTAGATCAGGCTCCCGCTGGCGCAGCTCATCCGCGTCAAGTTCAATCCAGCGCACGCCGACCTGGTGGCGGATGTCCCAGGCTTTGCGCTCAGCCTCAAAATCGGTGCGGGAGGGGTAGATGTACATCAGCCCCCGCCTTTCGATCAGATGCCCAACCCCGGCCTGTTCCGCCAAAGCCTGATGCAGCCGGGGCGCATCCTGCACCAGTGGGCGGAGCGCCTGAGCGGTCTTCGCCACATCTTCCCACCGCCAGCCAGAGGCAAGGTAGCGGATCAGCCAGGGCGCCACCTTGGGCAGATAGCCCCAGCGAATCGCAAGCGGGCCAAGCGGGTCCGCGAGGAATTTCGGCAGCTTCTTCCAAATGCCCGGTACCGCCGGCGGAATCACCGACATGGGGCTGAGCCAGCAGCCATTGCCATAGGATGCCGCCTGTTCCCCGCCCGGCTCAGCGGGGTCCAGAATAGTGACGCGGTAGCCTTCCTTCAGCGCCGCCAGCGCCGAGGCCGCGCCAACCGCGCCGGCACCGATGATAACGACATGGCGTGCCGCCATGCTCAGCGCGCCCGGGTCTTGGCGATGGTCTTGACGGCACCGGATTGGACAGGCTGGCCGCCCAGATATTTATCCAGGAAGAACAGGCGGTCCTGGCCCCAGAGGAACAGGTCATCACAAACATAGGTGGGCGCGCCGAAGACACCGCGGGCGATGGCGTCCTGGTTATTGCGGTCAAACTCCGCCTGGATGCTGGCGCTTTCTTCTTCACGGTGCAGGCTTTCGCCCGGCATGCCCTGTTCTTCGGCGATGGCAACGCGGATGTGCGGGTCCGCAATATCGCGGTCTTCCAGCCAAAGCGCGGTCAACAGGGCGTGGGAAAGCCGCATGGCATCCATGCCGCGCGCTGCCGCCGCCATGACCATCTGCCCCGCCTGGCGCTGATCTGATGGCGGGTAGTGCTTGGGCTTCAGCTTGATGGGAATGTCGAGATACAGCGCCCAGCGGTCCAGTTCCAAAGCGTGATAATCCTGGCGCGGTTCCGGGCGGGTGCGGAGCGGTATCCCCCCAGTATGCGGCACCACCAAGCGGAAATCATAGGGGCGCAAAACAAGATTGGCGCCGTGGCGCTTGATGATGTCGGATAATTGCTTCCCGCCCAGATACATCCAGGGGGAGGAGAGCGTGTAGAAGCATTCGACGGTTTTGCTCATGGCATTAGCCTTTCGCGACGCGGCCTGGATCGGTTTGCGCCATTAGTGAGACATGGGCGGAGACAACGCGCCAGCCCTGCCCCGGGATGCGCGCCATGATCTTGGTCTCCCGCCCCACCAAGCCGCTATCCAGGCGTTGGAATTCCAGATTGGTGGTGGCGAAATCGCGCCCGAAGGTTGTGATGTGGATCTTCTTCTGCGCGCGCGGCGCATAGGATTTCACGCTGGCGCGGAAGGCGCGGATGGCTTCGATGCCATAAAGCAATTCCGTGATGCCATAACGCACCACGCGCGGGTCATCCCAGAAGCTGCTATCCAGCACCGCGGCATCATTGGCAGCGATGGCCGCTTCATACCTGTCAAACACCGCGCGGACTTCCGCGATGATGTCGGGATTGTTGATTTCCATGGCGCCTTCTCCCGCGGTTTCTGATCCGATCATGGCGCAGAAGCGCGCGGGGTGCCAGCGGGCACGACCCAAAGACGAAAATGGCGACCCGAAGGCCGCCATCCCGTGTTTCGCTTAGGGCATGTTGCGTTCACATGGGTTCACGCAACTCGCTCTAAGTTGTTGTTTTTCGAGCATCTTCACGCGTTCAGATGATTCCATCTGAACGCGATCTGCT
>JBBAUC010000231.1:0-4785 GCA_040398485.1 Roseomonas sp.
CGGCACCAGGATGAATTTATGGCGTGCTGCTTCCGCTTCGATCAGGTCGCGCGTGGAAGGGCTGCCGATTTCCTCATCGCTGGTCAGCAATATCGTGATCGGCAAAGGCGTTTTGATCTTCGCCGCGATGATCTGGCGCATGGCTTCCACCGCCAGCACTGTGCCGCCCTTCATGTCCAGAATGCCCGGGCCATAGCAGCGATTGCCGTCGCGCCGGATCGGCAATTTTTCCAGCGTGCCAATGGGATGCACCGTATCCAGATGCGCCATCACCAGGATGCCAGGCGCGCCATCGCCGGCCGAGTGCGGGAAGCGCGCGCGTACGCAATCGCCAAGCCCCATACGCCCCGGGATGCGATCAATATGCGCCCCCAGCAGCGCCAGATCGCGGGAAGCCAAATCCATCATGCGATTGACCGCCCCGGCATCAAAGGTGGGGCTTTCGCAGGCCGCCCAGCGCATCAGGCGGGTCAGGATCTCATCAGCTTCAAATGGAAGGGCAAGGGCGGCGTGGTTCATGGCGGGTCTTCTCCTGCGAAATGTCTCTGCTGGAGGGAGCCTGCGGTGCGGCGCGGATCAGGGCAAGGGGGTAACTCGGCAGCAGGTTTCCGGCATGGTAGGGTAATCCCGAAATCAGGAAATCGCCCATGCGCCTTTTGGTTGCCAATGCGAATACGACAGAAGCCATCACCGAAACCTGCGCGGCCGTCGCGCGTGCCGCCGCCGCACCAGGCACTGAGATCATCGGTGCCACGCCCCGCTTTGGCCCGGCAGTGATCGCGACCCGCGTGGAAAATGTCATCGCCGGCCATGCCCTGCTGGAAGCCCTGGCCGAGCATGTGGGCCAAGTGGATGCGGTATTGCTCGCGGTCAGTTTCGATACTGCCTTGGATGCGGCGCGTCAGCTCATGCCCTGCCCAGTGCTTGGCATGACGGAAGCAGCGGCGCTGACGGCCTGCATGATGGGCGGGCGCTTTGGCTTGATCACCTTCGGCAATGTTGAACCCTACCGGGAATTGATCGCGCGCCATGGGCTTTCCGCGCGGCTGGCTGCTTTGGCTGGGTTGGATGCGACACCGCCGGAGGCACTCGCCAATCCGGAAGGGGTCGCGGAAAAGCTCCGCATCGCGGTGGAGGGGCTGGCCGCGCAGGGGGCTGATTCCGTGGTGCTGGCTGGCGCGGCCTTGGCGGGTTTCGACCAACGCCTGGCAGGCCGGGCGGCCTTGCCGCTGTTTGATGGTATTCGCTGCGGCGTGAAGCTGGCGGAAGCCCTTGTGGCGCTCAACCCGCCCCGGGCGGAGAGCGGCTCCTACGCCCCGCCCCAGGGGCGGATCAGTAAGGGCTTGACGCCGACCCTGGCGGCGCTGTTGGTTGGCGAAAAGTTGTAGTAAGGAAGACGCCCATGCGCCTGGATGGTCCCGATAGCAAAAATGTAGAAGACCGTCGCGGTCAGCGCGGCGGCGGCGGTGGCGGCATGGGCCGTGTCGCCATGGGTGGCGGGCTCGGCGCCATATTGCTGCTCCTGCTTTCCATTTTTCTCGGCGTGGATGTGACGGGGCTTGGTGGGGTGTCATCACCCGCGCCCACACCCACGCCCAATGTGGTGCAGGAGCGCCAACTCCCGCCCGGTCAGGCCGGCTTGCAGGAAGATGAGGCGCGCCGCTTCATCTCTCGTGTCCTGGCCGAAACCGAACAGGTCTGGAATGAGGCCTTCAAAGCGCTTGGGCGGCGTTATGAGGAACCGGTGCTCGTGCTTTATAGTGGCTCGGTCCGGTCAGGCTGCGGCGCGGCTCAGGCGCAGGTTGGCCCCTTCTACTGCCCGGTAGATAAGCGCGTTTACATTGATCTTGATTTCATGGGCCGATTGCTGCGGCAACTGAACGCGCCCGGTGATTTTGCTGCGGCCTATATTGTGGCGCATGAGGTTGGGCATCATGTGCAGAATGAATTAGGCGTGCTTGAGAAAGTGGAAGGGCTGAAGCGCCGCACCGATCAACGCACGGCCAATGAATTGCAGGTGCGTGTGGAATTGCAGGCCGATTGCCTGGCCGGGCTTTGGGCCAAGCGCGCCCATGATGCGCGGCGCATCCTGGAAGCAGGCGATATTGAAGAAGGCTTCCGCGCCGCGGCAGCCGTTGGGGATGATACCTTGCAGCGCCGGTCCCAGGGCCATGTCCAGCCTGAGACCTTCACCCATGGCAGTTCGGAACAGCGGTTGCGCTGGTTCCGGCGCGGGCTTGAAACTGGGCAGCTTTCGTCCTGCGATACCTTCCAGCCTGGGCCGTTGTAAGGCAGGTCAAGCGGAGTCTTTTTTGCTGTCGCTACCGGCCCATCCGGGCCGGATTATTCATGGTGCTGCTGGCGTCATCTGAAAGGCTCGGACGGCCGATATTACCAAACAGCGCCTGCAGCATGTTCCGTTCTGTCCCTGGCACGGGCGTTTCCCGGGAAACCATGCCGACATCCTGGCCGTCACTCGGCTTCAATTCGCGAATATCCTGCACCACGCCGCGCCGGTCGAAGCTGATCGCCACCACTACCCGGTCGCGCAATTCCAGGTATCGCCCAGGCATGACCTGGGTAAAGCCACTGATATAGTACCAATTTTCCTCATCAAAGGTGCCGCGCGCCGTGGGCGGGCCGAGCAGCGCTGCGACATCGGACCTAGTCTGCACCCCCTTGGTGATCTGGGCGAGCCTTTCCGAATCGACCCGATTGCCGCGCGGCACGGGCGGCGGGGCCAGTCTTTCGCAGCCGGCTGCAGCCAGGGTGACAAGCAGCAGAAACACACTCATGCCGCGTCTGCGGTAAAAACCTTCAGCCATATCGCGGTTCCCAGCCCAAGACGCCCTGTTCAAGATTGACCATTCGCCGCTCCGGACCCATGTCCAGGGTCTTCGATAGACACCCCCGGCCTCTGGGGTCAACCGCTGCCTTTCGGCTTGGGATGGGATCAATGGGTTTGCTCAGCGCCTTCCGCCGTTCATCGCATGAAAGGGCGGGCTTCACGCTTTACGGTGCCGCTGTCGCCACCGCGCGGTCGCCCTATTTCTACGCCGATCTTGCGGTGCGCGATTCGGTGGAAGGCCGGCTTGATCTGATCCATCTACATGCCGCGCTGCTGGTCCGCCGCCTGCGGCGCGATCCCGATACGCGCGGCCCCGCCTTGGCCCAGGCCGTGTTTGACGCGATGTTTTCCGACATGGACGTGAACCTGCGCGAAATGGGGGTGAGCGATATGGTGGTGGGCAAGCGCGTGCGCGGGTTGTGGGAAGCTTTTCACGGCCGCGCCATTGCTTATGAGGCCGCCTTGGATGCCGGCGACCTCACCGAAATGGCAGCGGCGCTGGCGCGGAATGTTTGGCGCGAAGATGAAGCGGGGCCTGCCGCCCATCGCCTGTCACGCATTACCTTTGCTCAGGCGGAATATCTGCAATCCCAGGATTTTGCCACGCTTTTGGCCGGCCAGGCCAAGTTTCTGGCGCCAGAAGCCGTCCCCGATGCTGCCTGAATTTTCCCGCCACCAAATCCTGACCGACCCGCCCCAGGCCGGGGTGGAAGATCGCTTGGAAGCAAGCCCCGCGGAATGCGCGGCGCTTGCTCAGCGCTTCGGGATTGAGGCGCTGAAACATTTCAGTGCCCGCTTCACCCGCAAACCCTATCCGGGCGGCGGGCTGTTTATTTCCGGGCGGCTAAAGGCCGAACCCGTACAGCTTTGCATCGTCAGCCTTGAGCCAGTGACCGAGCGTTTGGACAAGCCCTTCACCCTGGTCGTGCTGCCCCCCGATGGCGCGCTTTCGGAAGACCCGGATGGGCCGGATGAAATCCAGGCCGATGCCACCGGCCATTTCGACCTGGGCGAGGCTTTGGCGGAGGAATTATCGCTCTCGCTCAACCCTTATCCGCGCCAGGAGGGGGCGCATTTGCCTCTGGCGCCGGAGGAAGCCGCCGAAGCTGCTGAAGCCCCGCCGCGCAACCCCTTTGCCAAATTGGCGGCCTTGCGCGGCGCCAAGGGTTAGTGCTGTTGGGGGAATGACACATCTGCGCCCCGTGATCCTTGCCGCCGATGCGCCGGCATGGGCGGATCGCGCCCTGAGCGAATTGGCAAGGCTAGACCCGCTGATTGCGGCCATTCCACATCAAGCGGGAACCCTGCCCTGGCGCCGGCGGGAGGCTGGCTTCCCTGGGCTTCTGCGCGGCTTATGCGGGCAAATGATCTCGAACCAGGCAGCAACAGCCATTTGGGTCAGGCTTTCCGCCTTGCCCGGTGCACTAAGCCCCGATGGGCTGCTGGCGCTGAGCGATGAGGCCTTGCGGCAGGCCGGGCTATCCCGCCCGAAACTGCTCCATGCGCGCGCCCTGGCCGAGGCTTTCGCCTCGGGTCGCCTCTCTGCTGAAGGGCTTGCCGCCTTGTCGGATGAGGCCGTGGTTGCCGCCATCGCCGCCATTCCCGGCTTCGGCCCCTGGACGGCGAATGTTTATTTGCTGTTCGGCCTGGATCGTGAGGATGTTTTCCCTGCCGGGGATTTGGCCTTGGCGGCATCCTTGGCGGCCCTGCGCGGCTTGCCGGAACGCCCAAGCCCGCGGGAGTTGGCAGAGCTTGCCGGCGCTTGGCGCCCCTGGCGGTCCATGGCGGCGCGGCTGCTTTGGCATCATTGGCGCCATGTGACTGGCCGCCCGGCGGGGGAAGCTTAGGCGGTGCCTACAGAGGCCTTCGCCGCATCATGGGCGCAGCGCATAATTGCCCTAGAAAATCTTCAGGCCAAGTGAGGTTACTTGGCCTGA
>JBBAUC010000232.1:0-1108 GCA_040398485.1 Roseomonas sp.
CGCGATAAGGGACATGGGTCATCTCCGCGCCAATGGCGGCGCGAAACATCTCCCCGGTCAGATGCAGCTGTGACCCCGTGCCGGAAGAACCAAAGGCCACCTGCCCGGGCCGGGCGCGGATATGGGCGATCAGGGCCGGCAGATCGGTGAAGGGCAGGGCGCGCGGATTGACCACCAGCACATTGGGCTGCTGCGCCAGCATGGCCATTGGCAGGAAATCCGTATCCGGATCAAAGGACAGCCGCTGATAAAGCGCCTTGTTGATGCAAATCAGTGACGCAGTCGCGACCAAAAGCGAATGACCATCAGGTTCGGATCGCGCAAAGGCTTCCCCGGCCACGGTGCCGCCGGCGCCGCCGCGATTGTCAATCACGACCGGTTGGCCAAGCGCGACGGAAAGCCTTTCGCCAAGCGCGCGGGCCAGGATGTCGGTGGTGCCGCCGGCGGCGAAGGGCACGAAAATCCGGATCGGCCGGCTGGGGAAGGCGGGCGCTTGGGCGAGCGCGGGGGCGGCAAGCCCGGCGGTGAAAAGGGCAAGGCTGGTGCGGCGGGTGATGGGGGGCATGCGGGTGGGCTCCTGCTGATCGCCAAAACCTACGCCGAGCGGTGCCGGCGGGAAAGCTTGGGTTCGGCTTCTCTGGCTTCTTTCCCGTATCGTCGCTTAAATAGATGACATGAGCCAATCCGCTGAAACGGCGCTGCCTGAGCGCTTTGTCTTCGACGCTGCCTCCTACCTGCCCGATGCCGGGCAATTCCACGCGCCTGAGGAAGGGCCTGAGGGCACCTTTCGCTGGACCGGCCCCGGGGCGGAAGCGGCTTTGACCATTTTGATTGATCGCCGCTACCCGCTGCGCGCCTGGCTGGAATTGGCGGATTTCGGCCACCCGGCCAATTTGGATGCGCTGGCGCTGATTGTGGATGGGGAGCTTTACCCATTACTGCGGCGTGGCCCCGGAAAGAATCTAATCGCCGGCCCCATCCTACCGCGCGCCGATGAGGGGCCGACCCGTTTGGTGATCCGTGTGCCGCATTTGCATAGCCCGCCGCAGCAGGGCCATCGCGCCCCGCCTTTGCGCGGCATTGCCATCAAGCGCCTGAGCCTGACGCC
>JBBAUC010000232.1:1208-4775 GCA_040398485.1 Roseomonas sp.
ATGTCGGCACCGAATTGGACCAATCCTGAAACCCTGGTGCTGCATGCCGGCTGGCGTGCGGACCCGACAACCGGTTCGATCGCGGTGCCGATCCATCAGACGACGTCTTTCCAATTCCAGGATACCGGCCATGCGGCGCGGCTGTTTGGGCTGGCCGAGCTTGGCAATATCTATACCCGCATCATGAACCCAACCGTGGATGTGCTGGAAAAGCGCGTCGCGGCTTTGGAGGGCGGTGTCGCGGGGCTCGCGGTGGGTTCCGGCCAGGCCGCGACCACTTTCGCGGTGATGAATTTGTGCGAAGCGGGGGATAATATTGTCTCCTCCACCGATCTTTACGGCGGTACATGGAATCTTTTCGCCAATACGCTGAAGCAATTCGGCATTGAAGTGCGCTTCGTGGACCCCGCCGATCCGGAAGGTTTCGCGCGAGCCACAGATGCGCGCACCCGCGCCTATTACGCGGAAACCCTGCCCAATCCGAAGCTGCAAGTCTTCCCGATTGCGGAAGTGGCGGCGATTGGCCGCAAGCTCGGCATTCCGCTCATCATGGATAATACGGCGGCGCCGATCATCTGCCGCCCGCTCGAACATGGCGCGGCGATTGTCATGCATTCCACCACCAAATGGATTGGCGGGCATGGCAACAGCATTGGCGGTGTGGTGGTGGATGGCGGGAATTTCGATTGGGAAGCGCATGGGGATCGCTTCCCCACGCTGAACAAGCCTGATCCTTCCTATCACGGCGCGGTCTGGACCCAGGCCGTGAAGGCGCTTGGCCCGATTGCGTACATTATCCGCATGCGCACCTGCCTGCTGCGCGATCTGGGCGCGCCCATGTCGCCGATGAATGCCTTCCTGTTCCTGCAAGGGATGGAAACCCTGCCGCTACGCATGGAACGCCATTGCGCCAATGCAACGCGCGCCGCTGCCTTCCTGGCGCAGCACCCTTCGGTGACGCGGGTGATCCACCCGTCGCTCACGGAAGGCGAAAGCCGCCGCCGGGCTGACGCCTATTTGCGCGGCGGGCATGGCAGCCTGATGGGGATTGAGCTCAAGGGCGGCAAGGAAGCCGGGCAACGTTTTATTGAGGCGCTGAAAATGTTCTACCATGTGGCGAATATCGGCGATGCGCGGAGCCTTGCGATCCATCCCGCCACCACCACCCATAGCCAATTGGATGAAAGCGAACAGGCGGCATCGGGTGTGACACCTGGTTATGTCCGACTGTCCATTGGCATTGAGCATATTGATGACATTCTGGCGGACCTTGATCAGGCGCTGAAGGCGGCACAGGCATGAACGCGGATCGTCGCCGGATGGCAGAAGGGCTTGGCCTGACCGAGGCCGCACCCGCGCTTGGCGCCTTCCCCGCCATTCGCATGCGCCGCAATCGCTATGACGCGTTTACGCGCAAGCTTGTCGCAGAAAATGTGCTGAGTGTTGGTGATCTGATCTGGCCGATCTTCATCATGGAAGGCACGAATACCATTATGCCGGTTGCTTCCATGCCGGGTGTGGTGCGCGTGACGATTGACAAGCTGGAAGAACATGTCGCGCCGGCGGTAAAGCTTGGTGTGCCGGCGGTCGCCCTTTTCCCGATGACGCCTTCCGAGATCAAGGATGCGGAAGGCACGGAATCCACCAATCCTAATAATCTGATGTGCCGCGCTTCGCGCTTGTTGAAAGCGAAATTCCCGGAGCTTGGCTTGGTGGGTGATGTCGCACTCGACCCCTATACCGATCATGGGCATGATGGTGTGATCCGCGATGGTTATGTGGCCAATGACGATACGCTCGCCATTCTGACGGCGCAGGCGGTCAATCAGGCAGAAGCCGGCATTGATGTGATTGCGCCATCCGACATGATGGATGGGCGGGTAGCTGCCATTCGCGCCGCGCTGGATGCGCGGGGTTTTATTCATACGCGCATCATGTCTTATGCGGCGAAATATGCCTCGGCTTTCTATGGGCCTTTCCGGGATGCGGTGGGGTCTGGTTCTTCGCTCAAGGGCGACAAGAAAACCTATCAGATGGACCCCGCCAATACGGATGAGGCGATGCGCGAAGTGGCGATGGATTTGGCCGAGGGTGCCGATATGGTCATGGTCAAGCCAGGGATGCCGTATCTGGATATTGTGCGGCGCGTGCATGAACGCTTCGGCGTGCCCACCTTTGCCTATCAGGTGAGTGGTGAATACGCCATGATCGCAGGTGCCGCGCAAAATGGCTGGATTGATCGCGAACGCGCCATGATGGAAAGCCTGCTGGGCTTCAAGCGCGCGGGTGCTGCGGGGGTGCTGACCTATTTCGCGGTGGATGCGGCGGCGGTGCTGAAGCGGGGGTGAAGCCCCCCGCGCCCCGGCGCAATCCTTTCATTAGTTGATCGGCGAAGTTTCCGCGTGCCTGGAGCACGCCCTAGCCGCGCTGCGTCACCTGCACGCTTGATTCAAGCCCAAGTGCCGCAGCCAGGGTTTCAAGCCGGCGCAGCACGCTTTCGCCCGCGAAAACACCACTGCCTTCCACAAGCCGCAGCACCAGCCGCCCACCGCGGCGTTCAAGTGATGTGCCCGCCAGCAACACGGGCGTGCCGCCTGAAAGCGTATAGGCAAGCCTGAAGGCTGCGCCCAAAATCTCCGCGCGCCTTAGCGTGCCAACATCCAACAGCAACCGCGCCGAGGGCAGGAAGGGCGCTTCCGCCTCAGCCTCGTAACGCAGCGCCGCGGCAAGGGCGAGGAAGGCGCGGCCATGATGGTCAAAGCCAACACCGGGCTGGCGCAGCACACGAAAAAAAGCGTGTTCGGCGCGATAATCCGGATGATCATGGCTGCCGATGTCGCTCACCCAACACGCGGCTTCGCGCAAAGCCAGCGCCAGCGGGGACTCATCTTCAAATAGCGGCGCGGTCCAGGCGAAAAGCGCCGGCGGCATGGTTTGGTCGCGCCCGAAGCGCAGCGACATGTCATGCGATGCGGCCAGCAGAGGGTCACGTTTGCGCTCAGCCGCATCAATCAGCCGCGCATACCAACCCTCGCGCAGGCCATTGGCGCTGAAGATAACGCGGCGCGCACCGCTGGCGCGTAGCAGCCGGCGCAGCACCAGGGCGGCGAAGGGCAGATCAGCTAGGCGCTTGCTGGACGCGCCGGGCATGCGTTCCAGCGTGCGCCGCGTGGCCGCCATCAATACACCAGAAAGATCACGCGCTTCTTCGCGCGTCAGCGCGTAATGATGCACAATGGAAAGCGGATAGCCGGTTTGCGCCATATGCATGCGCGCCATGGCCCGCCAGGCGCCGCCCACCAGATACAAATCCCGCCCGGATGCGCTATGCACCCAGGGCACACGCGCCAATTCTTCCATCACAACCGCGCGCGCCTTTCCAATATCGCCCTTCGCGCGATCCGCGAGGCGAATGGTACCAATGGGCAGGCTGCCGGTTTTGCCTTGCTCACCTTGATGGAGTTCCACCAATTCCAAGGAACCACCGCCAATATCGCCAAGCAGCCCATCCGCACCTGGAAAGCCCAGCAGCAAGCCATGGGCGGAAAGCCGCGCTTCCTCATCCCC
>JBBAUC010000233.1:0-4720 GCA_040398485.1 Roseomonas sp.
CAGGCTGGTTGCAGAAACGCGGTTCTCCGCATCGGCTTCCCGGAGCGCGAAGGGCAATTGCGCGGCGAGCAAAGCCGCCAGCCCAAAGCCCAGCAGCAGCGCGCCGCCGTTCTGACCCAGCGAGGCTGCCAAAACCGCCATGACACCGCCGAAAAGTCCGGTCAGCGCAAAGGTGCGCACGCCGGCGGTACGCCTGCCCGGCGCTTCTTGGCGTTCGCGCCAATGCCGTTCCGTGCCCACCAGCAGGCCGATGGCGAGTGCGGCGGCCAGGCGGTGTAACAGCTCCTCCGTACTCATGGCGGCATAAGGCGCCATGCGGGGCCGTATCACAAGCAGAAAGCTTGCGCGCGCCGGGGCATCGCGGCCATATGTCTCGGATGTCACTTTCTTTCTCTCGCGCGGAATTGCAGCGCTATTCCCGCCATATCCTGCTCAGCGAAGTGGGCGCGATTGGCCAGGCCAAGCTGCGCGCGGCGCGGGTGTTGGTGGTGGGCGCGGGCGGCTTGGGATCTCCGCTTGCGCTGTATTTGGCCGCCGCCGGGATGGGCACGCTTGGGATCGTGGATCATGATGCGCTGGAGCTTTCCAATCTGCAGCGCCAGGTAGCCCATACCACCGCGCGGATTGGGGAGAACAAGGCAGCGAGCGCGGCGGAGACGCTGAAGGCTCTGAACCCAGAAGTAGCAGTTGATATCCATGCGCGGCGCATGGATGCGAAGGCGGCGCGGGATTTGATCCCGCATTATGATGTGATTTGCGACGGGACGGATAATTTTGAGACGCGCTTTCTGCTGGGCGATGCCTGCCATTTGCTCGGCAAGCCCTTGGTGAGTGCTGCAGTGCTGCGGTTTGAAGGTCAGCTTTCGGTGTTTCATGGGCATGATGGCACCAGCCCCTGCCACCGTTGCTTGCATCCGGAACCGCCACCGCCAGGCCTGGTGCCGACCTGTTCTGAAGCGGGCGTGCTGGGCGCTGTGACCGGCGTGATGGGCACTTTGCAAGCGACCGAGGTGCTCAAGCTGATCCTTGGCATTGGCGAACCGCTGATCGGCAAGCTTTTGCTGTGGGATGCCCTGGATGCGCGTTTCCGCACCGTGCGGCTGAAGCGCGACCCGGCCTGCGCGCTGTGCGGGCCGGAAGCTTCCATCCACGATCTTTCCGCCCATGAAAATGCGGCAGAAGCGGCCTGCCGGGCATGAGTGAAAAACGCCCCCCACTTGGCATTTTGTTGCTGGATGGCGGGCATGAACGCGCGCATTACGCGTTGGTGATGGCAAGCGGCGCGGCCGCACTTGGGCGCGATGTGGTGCTTTTCGCCACCAATGGCGGCTGCCGGCTGCTGCTGGCGGATTGTCCCTTATTGCAGGACCCGCGGGAAGCGCATCTCGCTTCGCGCGGTGTGGCCGGGATCGGCACGCTGCTTTCGGCCATCACAGCCCTTGGCGTGCAGCGTATGGTCTGTGAGGCGGGGTTGAAGGCCGAGGATTTGGGAAGCGCCCCCCTCGCCCCCGGGGTGGAACGGGCTGGGGTGGCGAGTTTTCTGAGCGCGGTGGGTGCGGGGCAGATCGTCAGCCTGTGACCTATGGGTGACGGGTCTGACGGTGTCGCTTGAGCTTCAGGGATTAAGTATCAGATTTCTATCGCGATTTGATCCAGTTTTTGCCTAAATCTTGTCATGATCACCGTGGCAAATACCCCACATGCTGTGGGTAACAGGTAACGCTTGACCTGCCTTATCCAAATGGCATAGGCGAAGTTGTCGCGATCGTGTTTCCGGATGTTTCAGGCATCCAGGGCATGGTCAGCGGGACGGCTTGGGCGGCGCTGGTGCGGGGGCATTGGCGCGGTCCTTGGGGGGCCGTTTCGGGGCGCAAATCCCAGACCCGATGGAGTTTACGGGATGCACGGGTTTCGACTGGGCTATGGCCGATTTCTGGTAATAGGGCTGCTGCTGGCAGTCCTTTCCGCTTGCGCCGATGGCGCTGGTGGTCGTCATGCCAGTGGGCCTTTTTATAATCGCCCGGATAGTGTTACGCCGCCTGGCCCGGCCAATGATCCCTGGGGTCCTTGGATCCGTGACGCTTCCCGCCGATTCGACGTGCCCGAAGTTTGGATCCGCGAAGTGATGCGCCAGGAAAGCGGTGGCCGCGCCGGCGCCACCTCTCGCGTTGGTGCCATGGGGCTGATGCAGGTGATGCCAGGCACCTACCGGGAATTGGCGCGGCGCTACAATCTGGGGCCGGATCCCTATCACCCCTATGATAATTTGCAGGCGGGCGCGGCTTATGTCCGCGAAATGTATCAGCTTTACGGCAACCCGGCGTTCCTGGCGGCCTATAATGCCGGGCCGCGACGGTTGGAAGATTATTTGTGGGGCGGGCGCGGCCTGCCGGATGAAACGCGCAATTACGTAGCGCGTGTTGGGCCCCGGATTGCGAGCACGGCCCCGGCGCGGCGCGCCCCGAGGGAGGTTTACGCCGCAGCCGATATTGGCACCAATATCCCGCGCGGGCCACGCCGGATGGATGGCGGCACGATGATGGCGCTGAATGATCAGCGCAGCCCGCCGGCCACTATGCAGGTGGCACAGGCCGCCGCGCCGGCACCTGCCGCGCGTGGCGGGACACAGGTTGCAAGCCTGAGTAACGTGGTCCGCATGGAACCGATCCCGGATGGCAGTACTTTCAGTGCCACAGAACGCCGGCGTGCCGGGCTTGAGTCTGGCAGTGCCGCGCTGGCCTCGGCTGCCGTGGCGCCACCCGCGCCGCGTCAGGCACCGGCCGCCGCACCATCGCGGAGCGGGCTTGGGCTGGTCAGTTCTGCCCAGGCGGCGCCGGCCTCCGGCTTGGGGCGCGCAGGGTCCGTGCCGCCGCCAAGCGGTGGCGGTAATGGATGGTCAGTGAGCCTTGGGCGTTTTGCCTCTGAAAACCTCGCGCGCAGCGCGGCTTCTTCGGCGCGTTCGTCAGCCGGTGGCAGCGGCCAGGCGGAAGTGGTGCGAGTTGCGCAGGGCAATAGCGCGGCTTTCACTGCGCGGGTGAAGGGGCTGACGCGGGCTCAGGCGGAACAGGCCTGCAAGAAGCAGGGTTCAGCCGGGAATTGTACGATGGTGGCGCCGGGCGTTTAATCGCGCCTGGCTAAAGCGCGCGCCGCTTGCGGCGAGGCGCGGGTATCGGAGCATTTTCAAGCCAAGTGACTTCACTTGGCGACTCGGAAAATGCGACCCAACACACAAGCATTTTCAAGCCAAGTGGAATCACTTGGCGGCTCGGAAAATGCGACCAGACAGACAAATATTTTCAAGCCAAGTGACTTCACTTGGCGACTCTGGAAATGCTCTAGGAACGCCTCTCGTTGGCGCTCGTAGCCAATTCCTGGCGCGCATCCAGCATGGCGCGGGTAGTGCGCGGCAGGGCGGGCGGATTACCGAAAAGATTGAGCGTTTCTTGCCCACCCGGTGTGAAAAGTGGTGGACGCAAGGCGGCGGCTGCGGCGGCGGGGCTGCGCGCCGCAAAGGCGCGGCGCAGTTCAGAGAGGCTATCAATCACCTCCTGAGCGCGCGCATCAGCCGCGATGCCGAAAGCCTGGCGCCATTCAGGGCGCGCTGCCGGCACCGCAATCTGTGCCATGGGCAACATCACATTTGAACGCGGCCCATTGCGCAATTCCACCGCCAGGAATTCCAGCGCCTGAACAAGACGCGCCACTTCCCATGGCTGGCCCGTGAGGCGGCGCTGGTTAGTGAGAATATCGGCGCCCTGTTCGATTGAATAGCGCACGGCATCAATCGAAACAAAGCCTCTGAATTCAGGTAATCTGGCCACTTCCGGCGGCGTGCCGGAGCATGCGCCAAGACCGACCAGCCCAGTGAGAAACACGCGCCTGTCAAATAGCATCATCAGTTCCCTTCAGCATGGCATCATCGCACGATGCACTTCACCCTCACCTTATAGAAAAATGGATGCGCGCAGATTGATCCGCATCATGGTGCGCTGCATCGGCGTGAAGCCAACGCAGCGCCAACCGATGCGTGGGGCCGCTTACAGGCTGACCGCCTTGCCCTTTTCCGGGATCAACACCTTGGCCTTGGCGCCGACCATCTCGGCCTCAAAACCCTTGGCATCCGGCAGCAGCATGCCGAAGGTGGCATAATGGCAGGGGATGGCGGTGGTGACATTGCGCAGATAGCGCTTCACCGAAAGCGCCGCGGCGCGAGGCCCCATGGTGAAACGGTCACCCACCGGTACCAGCGCGACGGTTGGGGCATACAGCTCATCAATCAGCGCCATATCGGAAAAGATATCCGTATCGCCCATGTGATAGACGGTCGGTTCATGCTTGTCCTTCGGCGTCACCACAATGCCATTCGGCAGGCCCAGGCAATGGAAAACGCCATTGGCATCCACCTCAACCGAGGAATGGAGAGCCTGGGTCAACGTGACGGTGAATTCGCCCTGATCCGTGGTGCCGCCCGTATTCATGGGGTCCACCGCAGTGACACCCTGCTTGCCGAGCCACATGGCAAGTTCATAATTGGTGACAAGCTTCGCGCCAGTGCGTTTGCAGATGGCAGCCGTATCGCCGATGTGATCGGCATGGCCATGGGTCAGCAGCACATGCGTCGCACCCGCGCTGGCTGCTTCCGCATCGCCCCCAAAGGCGGGATTGCCGGTCAAGAAAGGGTCAATCATCACAACAGACTTGCCGAATTCCAGGCGAAAGG
>JBBAUC010000234.1:0-4705 GCA_040398485.1 Roseomonas sp.
ACGTGAAGAGGGGCGCCGCAAATTCGAAGCTGAGTATTCCGAAGCTGCGGTGGTGCAGCAATGGAATGAATTCCTTCATGAGGTTATCGCTTAAATGTGTGGCATAGCAGGGCTTGCGCTGCGCCCCGGCGCTTCACCCCCCGCCACGGTGTTGGAAGCGCTCACACGCGCGCTGGCGCATCGCGGGCCGGATGGCGCTGGGCACCATGTTTCGAGCAATGTCGCACTTGCCCACACCAGGCTTGCGATCATTGACCTTGCCACCGGCGATCAACCGCTTTTCGCCGGCGCTGCCGCCTTGGTCGCCAATGGCGAGATTTATAATTACCGCGAATTGCGCAGCGATCACGCGCTGCCCGCCGCCACAGCTTCGGATTGCGAACCGCCCCTGCATTTATACCGCCGGGACGGGGCGGGCTTCGCCGCCCTTCTGCGCGGCATGTATGGCATTGCGATCCATGATCGCGCGGCCCGGCAAGTGCTGCTGGCGCGCGACCCCTTCGGCATCAAGCCGCTCTATATCGCCGAAATCGCGGATGGCATCGCCTTTGCCTCCGAACCGCAGGCGCTGATCGCCGCCGGCTTGGTCACGCCCCAACTTCATCGCCCCGCTTTGCATGAATTGCTGCAAATGCAATTTACCAGCGGGCCAGAGACGGTCTTCCAAGGCATCAGCCGTGTCCTGCCTGGTGAGACCATCACCATCGCTGATGGCCGCATCATTGCGCGCGAAAGGCGCGCTGCGCTGCCGGTGGAAGGGCCTGAAATCATCTCGGAAGAAGCAGCGCTAGCCCGGTTGGATACAGCGTTGTTGGAAAGCGTTGACCTGCATCAGCGGAGCGACGTGCCCTATGGCATGTTCCTATCGGGCGGGACGGATTCCGCCGCCGTATTGGCCGCCATGGCGCGCATCAACACGGCGCCGGTGTTGGCCTTCACGGCAGGCTTTGATGTGGCAGGTGCCGCAGATGAACGCGAAGCCGCCGCCACTGCAGCGCGTGCCGCCGGCGCGCGGCATGTGCGCGTGGACATCAACCGCGATATGGTCTGGCGGCATTTGCCGGAAATCGTTGCCTGCATGGATGATCCCGCCGCTGATTACGCCATCATCCCCACATGGTTTCTGGCCCGTGCCGCGCGGCAGGAAGTGAAGGTTGTGTTGTGCGGCGAAGGCGGCGATGAGCTTTTCGGTGGTTATGGCCGCTACCGCGCCGCGATGCGCCCCTGGTGGCTGGGCGGCAAAACCATGCGCGGCCATGGGACCTTTGATCGGCTGGATGTGCGGCGCGAATCACTCACCGGCTGGCGCGATGGCATTGCCGCCGCGGAAGCCGCCGCCGCGCTGCCTGGGCGGTCCCGCTTGCAAGTCGCGCAAGCGACCGATTGCGCCGATTGGTTGGCGCATGATTTGCTGATTAAGCTCGATCGCTGCCTGATGGCGCATGGGGTTGAAGGCCGCACACCCTTCCTTGATCCCGGCATGGCCGCCGCAGCCTTTCGCCTGCCTGACAAGCTCAAGATACGTGATGGGCGCGGGAAATACCTGCTCCGCCAATGGCTCGCGAAGAACTTTCCAGCCAGCGAGCCCTTCCGCGCCAAGCAGGGTTTTACGGTGCCGGTGGGCGCATGGATCGCCGATGTGGCGGATAGGCTGGCGCCGCTGGTGGCAGGCCAGCCAGGGGTTGCGGAAATTGCCAAGCCGGATCGCATCCTGCCGCTGTTTCGCGCAGCGGGTGGCAAGCGCGAAGGCTTCGCCGCCTGGCATTTGCTTTTCTATGCGCTATGGCATCGGCGGCATATGCAAGGCGCCGCGCCCGCGGGCGATGTTTTTGAAACCCTTTCCCAGAAATGACGACAGGAAAACCCATGGCGAAACGCGGCACGGCGCAGCAGGCTCTTCGCATCGCGACCTGGAATATCAATAGCGTGCGGCTGCGCTTGCCCTTGCTGCAAAAGCTGGTCGCTGATCTGGCGCCCAATGTGATCTGCCTGCAGGAAACCAAATGCCCGGATGAGGCGTTTCCCCATGAAGGCATCGCCGCACTCGGCTTCACGCATCGCCTGGTGCGCGGCATGAAGGGCTATAATGGCGTCGCGGTGCTTTCCCGCCTGCCCATCAGCTTGCGTGAAGATGATCCCGATTGGTGCGCCAAGGGTGATTGCCGGCATTTGGGCGTGATGCTGGATGCGCCAGGCGGCCCGGTTGAAGTGCATAATTTCTACGTGCCCGCCGGCGGCGATATTCCGGACCGCGCAGCCAATCCAAAATTCGGCCATAAGCTTGATTTTGTAGCCGAAGCCACGTGCTGGTTTGCGGGCCGAGGCGCGCGCCGCGCGGTGTTGGTGGGGGATTTGAACATCGCGCCGCTGGAACATGATGTCTGGTCGCATAAGCAATTATTGGATGTGGTGTCGCACACACCAATCGAAGTTGAAGGGCTTTTGGGCTGGCAGAAGGCAGCCGGCTGGCATGACGCGCTGCGCCATTTCGTGCCGGAAGATCAGAAGCTCTACACATGGTGGTCCTATCGTGCGCGAGATTGGCGCGCGGCGGATCGTGGCCGGCGGCTAGATCATGTCTGGGTCAGTGATGATCTGGCGGGCGGGCTTAGCCGGCACCATGTCTTGAAGGATGCGCGGGATTGGCCGCAGGCGTCTGACCATGTGCCGGTGCTGGTGGAACTTCAGCCATGAAGCGCCGCTTTTTCCTACTGGCCCTGCTGCCGGCCGCCTGCGCGCAGCCAAACCAGGCCCCGCCCGTGGTGGCCCCACCCTTGGATGAGGAACCCGAACAGGTTTTCGCCCCTGGCCCCATCGCCTGGGATAGGCTGAACGAAGACCAGAAGCGCCGCGCGCGGGATGTCATGACCAGGCTTGGCTACGACACATCAAGCGAAGCTGCAGCGATCCGGCAATGGGACGCGCTGCCGCCGGCCAAACAGCGCTTCGCCATCCGCCGCCCACCACCGCCACCACCTGCCCCGCCCGCCAGGACAAGTGCCACGGCATCACGCCCAGCGGCTCGTCCTGCCACGCGCCCACCGCCGCCGCCGCCGCGGCCACCCGCTCGGCCACGCTAACTTGTACGGGCACAGTCGCTTGAGGCTCGTTACACGGCAGGAAAATGGCCTTTTGCTGCGCCGCACATGCTTGACACTGGGGTATCCCCCCCGTAAAGCCCGCACGCCTTCTGGCGAGAAACGCCTGGGGAGCTTAAGGTGACTAAACAGCCGGACCTTCATGAACGGTTAAAGCAAGCGCGGGCCCGCGAAGGGCTTGAATCTGGCCCTGATGGTCAGAAGGGCTTGCCGGTAGGACCGTGGGGAATCGGGCTGCGCGCAGGGGTTGAGGTTGTCTCCGCCCTGGTGGTGGGGATCGGTATCGGGTGGTTGCTCGATCACTGGCTCGGCACTTGGCCTTGGCTTTTCCTTGTGTTCTTCGTCCTGGGCAGCGTCGCCGGGGTGTTGAATGTTTATCGCCTTTTCAACCCGCGTCGCCGTTAAAGCGTGACATAAGCGAGAGACAAGGGGTTTGCCGGTGGCAAAGGAAGGCAAGACGATTGACGCGCTGAGCCAGTTCGAATTGACGCCATTTTTGGGCGGCTTCGGGCAGGCTATCGGCTTCAGCCAATCCAATGCGTTCATGCTATTGGCCCTTGGCCTGATTACGCTGTTCATCATGGCGGCCGCCGCGCGCGGCGCCCTTGTTCCAGGGCGCTTGCAGGCGCTTGGCGAAGCTAGTTACGAATTCATCCACGGCATGGTGACAGAACAGGTAGGCGAAGAAGGCAAGAAGTATTTCCCCTTTGTCTTCGCCATTTTCATGTTCGTGCTGTTTGGCAATTTGCTTGGCTTGTTTCCCTATGCCTTCACCTTCACTTCCCACATCGCCGTCACCCTGACGCTGGCTGTGATTGTGTTCGTGACCGTGACGGTAATCGCGCTGATGCGCCACGGCATGCATTTCTTTAGTTACTTCTTCCCGGAAGGCGCGCCTGTGTGGCTGGCGCCGATCATCATCCCGGTTGAAGTGATTTCCTATTTCTCCCGCGTGGTCAGCCTTTCCGTGCGTCTTTTCGCCAATATGGTCGCCGGCCACGTGATGCTGAAAGTTTTCGCGACCTTCGTCGTCCTGCTGGGCGGCCTTGGCGCGGTTGGCCCCTTCGTGGCGATATTACCGCTTAGCGTGAATATTGCCCTGGTCGGGTTTGAATTCCTGGTGGCTTTCCTCCAGGCATATGTGTTCGCCATTCTGACGAGCATCTATCTCCACGACGCGGTGCATCTGCACTGAAGCGCTGGATCTTTTTCGCAAATCTGTTGAATTCAAAAGGAAGGAATGTGTCATGGAAGTTGCTGCTGCGAAGGCCCTCGGTGCCGGTATTGCCGTTATCGCCCTGTTCGGCGTTGGTCTTGGAATCGGCAATATCTTCTCCTCGCTGATCTCCAGCGTGGCGCGTAACCCGGGTGCGCGCGATGTGGTGTTCCCGATCGGCATTCTGGGCTTCGCGCTGACGGAAGCGGTGGCGTTGTTCGCGCTGCTGATCGCGTTCCTGATTCTCTTCGCTTGATGGCTGCTGCCCCGCGCCTTTGGGGCGGGGCGGGTTGGTGCGGGGTGGGGCTTGAAGCTGCGCCCCCACCTGACTGCTATTTTGGCCGCGAAGAGGGTTAGCCTATGCGCCGTATATTGCTTGCGACGATGCTGA
>JBBAUC010000235.1:0-4701 GCA_040398485.1 Roseomonas sp.
ATCACCGCTTCCATGATCCGTGTGGATGGCGGGCGCGTGCGGAGCATGCTGTAAGCACGCGCATGCTGCCCAATCTTACACCCGACATGGCGCTCGCGGCGCGGTTGTTTGACGCGCTGCGAGAAGCCTCCCGCGATGGCGAAGGTGTCACGCGCGAAGCCTATGGGCGCGGTGAGCGCATCGCGCATCAATTGGTGCGCGAAGCTGCCGAAGAACTCGGCCTTGAATGCCGCAATGATGTCGCGGGCAATCTATACATGACCCTGCCCGGGACGGACCGCACGGCGAAGCAGATCATCATGGGCAGCCACCTTGATTCGGTGCGCGAGGGCGGGAATTTCGATGGTGCCGCCGGGGTTCTGGCGGGACTGGCGGCGGTGGCCGGCATGAAGCGCGCTGGCTTCCAGCCCACCCGCGACATGACGGTGATGGCGATCCGTGCCGAGGAAGCAGGGCAATGGTTCCCGACTTCCTATCCTGGCAGCAAGGCCTCCTTGGGCACACTCGCGCCCGAGATATTGCAGGTGAAGCGCACCGATAGCGGCCGGACTTTGGCTGAACATATGCGCGAAGAAGGCTTTGATCCTGAAGCGGTAGCGCGCGGTGAGCATCTGCTCGGCCCCGACAATACCGCTGCCTTTCTGGAAGTGCATATTGAACAGGGGCCGAGCCTTGATTCCGAAGGCCTGCCGATTGGCATTGTGACCGGCATCCCCGGATCGCGCCGCCTGCGTGCGGCGCGCGTATTGGGTGAATATAATCATTCGGGTGCGACCGCGCGGCGCTATCGGCGCGATGCTGCGGTTGCGCTGGCGGAGCTTGTGCATAGGCTGGATGAGGAATGGTGCCGGCTGGAAGCGCTTGGCCACGCCATGGTTTGCACCTTCTGCACCATGGCCACCACGGAAGAAGCGGGCTTCACGAAAATCGCCGGCGAGGCGCGTTTTCAGCTTGATATTCGCAGCGTTGAACCGGCGTCGCGCGATCTGCTTTTCGCCGCCATGGGGCGCATCGTGGCCGAAATTGAAGCGCGCCGTGGTGTGCGGTTTGATCTTGGCCCGGAAACCGGCAGCCTTTCCGCGCCGATGGATCAGGGTGTGCGGGCGGGCATTGAAAGCGCCGCCAAGGCGCTTGGTATTCGCTATCGGCATATGGCATCGGGTGCCGGGCATGATGCGGCCGCCTTTGGCGAAGCGGGCGTGCCGGCGGCGATGCTTTTCGTTCGCAATCAGAATGGCAGTCATAATCCGAAGGAAGCTATGCGCATGGAAGATTTTGCGGCCGCTTGCGCCGTGGTCACCCGTTGGGCGGCGGAGATGGGGCAATGAGCACATCAGCACACAATAATGCGCGGCTCGCCGTTGATATCGGCGGCACCTTCACGGACCTTGCCATTGAAAAGGATGGTCAGCGCTGGACTGCCAAGGTCCTGACCACGCCCGCCGCGCCCGAGAAGGGCGTGCTTGAAGGCGTGCAGCAGGTGCTGGCCAAGGCCGCCATGAAGCCCGCCGATCTGGCGCTGGTGATCCATGGCACCACGCTTGCCACCAATGCGGTGATCGAACGCAAAGGGGCGAAGACCGCGCTGATCACGACAGAGGGTTTTCGTGATGTCCTCGCTCTCGCGAATGAGGCGCGGTACGACCAATATGATCTGAATATTGAATTGGCCAAGCCTCTTGTGCCGCGCCGCTGGCGCCTGCCGGTGCCGGAACGCCTTGATAATACCGGCAAGGTGCTGCTGGCCTTGGATGAGGCCGCGGTGCGCGCGCAGATTCCCTTTATGCGCGCCGAGGGTATTGAAAGCCTGGCGATCGGCTTCATCCACGGCTTTGTGAACCCCAACCATGAACGCCGCGCCGCCGAGATTGTGCGAGAGGCCTGGCCGGAATTGCCAATCTCACTTTCTTCCGAAGTTTCGCCCGAAATGCGCGAATGGGAGCGTTTTTCAACAACGGTTGCCAATGCCTATGTGCAGCCCTTGATGGCGCGCTATCTGAAGCAATTGGAATTGGGGCTGCGTGAAGCAGGACTTGCTTGCCCGCTTTATCTGATGCTGTCGGGCGGTGGTCTCACCACCATTGATACCGCGGCGCGTTTCCCAATCCGCCTGGTGGAAAGCGGCCCGGCGGGGGGCGCGATATTCTCGGCCTTTGTCGCGCGGCAGCGTGGCTTTGATAAGGTGCTGTCCTTCGACATGGGTGGCACCACCGCCAAGGTCTGCCTGATTGATGATTTCCGCCCGCAGGCGTCGCGCAGTTTTGAAGTCGCGCGCGTTGGGCGCTTCAAGAAGGGCTCTGGCCTGCCGCTGCGCATTCCCGTGATTGAAATGGTGGAAATCGGCGCGGGTGGCGGTTCCATCGCGCAGGTGGACAGCATGGGGCGCATTCAGGTGGGCCCCGAAAGTGCCGGCGCTGATCCTGGCCCCGCCTGTTACGGGCGTGGCGGCACGCACCCGGCGGTGACCGACGCCAATCTTGCGCTTGGCCGCTACGATCCGGAGCTTTTCGCGGGTGGTGCGCTGCGTTTGTATCCGGATCATTCTCGCAAGGCGTTGGCCGAGCATGTGGGTGGCAAACTCGCGCTTTCCGCTGATATGGCCGCACTTGGCGTGGTTGAGATGGTGGATGAGAATATGGCCAATGCCGCGCGCGTGCATGCCATTGAAAGTGCGAAGAATTACGAAGGCCGCGTGGTGATTGCCTTTGGTGGCGGTGGCCCCGTGCATGGCTATCGCGTGGCAGAGAAAATCGGCGTGAAGCGCATTCTGGTGCCATCCGGCGCTGGTGTGGGTAGCGCGATTGGCTTCCTCCGCGCGCCGGTCGCTTATGAGGTGGTGAAGTCGCTTTATCAGCGCTTCGGCAGCTTTGACGTCGCTGCGGTGAATAGCCTGCTCGCCGCCATGTCGCGCGAAGCGGCGGGCGTGGTGGCGGAAGGCGCCTTTGGTGCGCCAATCGAGGAAACGCGCATCGCCTATATGCGCTATGTCGGGCAGGGGCATGAAATTGCCGTGCCCATTCCGCCGCGCGCCTTGACCCAACAGGATGTGCGCGAAATTCGCGCGCTCTATGATGCGGAATATAGCCGCTTCTATGACCGCCCGGTGCCAGGTTCGGATGTTGAAATCCTGTCCTTCGCCGTCACGGTCCGCACCATTGAAGCGCATGTGGAACCGGCGGCGGCGGTAGCGAATGCGCCCGCACCAAGCCCGATCCGCGTGCAAATGGTGCGCGATACCGCGACCGGCGAAGTGGCCGAATGGCAGGTTTATGATCGTGAGGCGATGCGGCCCGGCGCCACGGTGGCCGGCCCCGCCATTATCTCGGAAGCGGAAACCAGCACCTTGATTGGCCCTGGCTGGATTTGCCGGATGGATGGGCTGGGTTATCTCGATCTGACGCAGGAGGCTGCACGATGAAGGAAACCGGCGCGCTGGCGACAATCCAACGCCAGATCCAGTGGAATCGCCTGATCGCCGTGGTCGAAGAACAGGCGCAAACCATGATCCGCACTGCCTTCAGCACTACGGTGCGCGAAGCGGGTGATCTTTCCGCCGGCGTCTTTGACCTGCAAGGCCGCATGCTGGCCCAGGCTGTGACCGGCACACCTGGCCATGTGAATTCCATGGCGGAATCAGTCGGGCACTTTCTGGCGAAATTCCCGGCAGCCAGCATGAAGCCAGGTGATCACTACATCACCAATGACCCATGGCTCGCGACCGGGCATTTGCATGACCTGACCGTCGTTTCGCCCGCCTTTCGCGGCGGCAAGATTGTCGGGCTTTTCGCCAATACCGCGCATATCATTGATATTGGCGGCCTTGGCATGGGACCGGAAGGGCGCAGCGTTTTCGAAGAAGGGCTCTATATCCCGATCGTGAAATGCTTCGATGCCGGCGCACCGAATGAGACGTTTTTCGATTTCATCCGTGCGGGATCGCGCACGCCGGTGGAATTGGAAGGCGATATCTATTCCCTTTGCGCCTGCAATGACGCCGGTTCCAAGCGACTTGTCGAAATGATGAACGAGTTCGTGATGGATAGCCTGGATGATCTCGCTGAATACATTTTTGAAGCCAGCCGCCGCGCGACCCTGCTTGAAATTGCCAAGCTGCCGCGTGGTACTTTCCGTTCCAATATCAAATCGGATGGCTATGAGGCGCCGGTGACACTGAAGGCGGCCATGACCATCCATGCGGATCGGATTGTGGTGGATTATGCCGGCACTTCGGGGCTTTCCGGCCGCGGCATCAATGTGCCGCCCGCCTATTGCCGCGCCTATTCCTGCTTTGGCATCAAATGCGTGGTCGCCCCTGAAGTTCCGAATAATTGGGCGAGCCTGGCGCCGTTTGAGATGGAAATCCCAGAAGGTTCCATTCTGAATGCGCCGCGCCCTTACCCTGTCAGTGTGCGTCACGTGATCGGGCAATTGATCCCGGATTTGATGATGGGGTGCCTGCATCAGGCAGTGCCGGACCGGGTGAATGCGGAAGGGTCATCGGCGCTTTGGAATCCGCCGCTGCGCGGTGGTTCTCAGGTCTCGGGCCAGGAAGCTGAGGTGGATGATTTCGAAATCATCACCTTCAATTCCGGCGGCACCGGTGCGCGCCCGACCAAGGATGGGCTGGATGGCACCGCCTTCCCATCTGGCGTGCGCACCATGCCGGTGGAAGCGACTGAAAACGTCGCACCCGTGATTTTC
>JBBAUC010000236.1:0-4589 GCA_040398485.1 Roseomonas sp.
CAGGCTGTTGCGCGCAACGATGAGCTCACCCGTTTCCGGATCAGCCACATCTGCCTGCGCGGTACGGCCCAGGATGCGTTCAGACAGTGATGAAACCACTTCCGCGCCATCCATCGCCGCACGCACGGAAAGCCCGCGTTCCGTGCCGCAATCAGGCTCCACAATGATGCAATCCTGCGCCACATCCACCAGACGCCGCGTCAGATAGCCTGAATTGGCGGTCTTGAGCGCGGTATCGGCCAAGCCTTTGCGGGCACCATGGGTGGAGTTGAAATACTCCAGCACCGACAGCCCTTCCTTGAAGTTGGCGATGATGGGCTGTTCGATGATTTCGCCCGAAGGCTTCGCCATCAGCCCGCGCATCCCGGCAAGCTGGCGCATCTGCGCGGGCGAACCGCGCGCACCGGAATGGCTCATCATCCAAACGCTATTGGTCGGCTTGCCGACTTCCTGACGCTGAATTTCCTTCATCATCGCGCCGGCCACTTCATCCGTGCAGCGCGACCAGGCATCAACCACCTTGTTGTAGCGTTCGCCGGCGGTGATCAGACCATCCAGATATTGCTGTTCGAATTCCTTGATCTCGGTCTTGGTGCGTTCGATCATGCCCTTCTTATCGTCGGGCACCACCATGTCATTCTTGCCGAAGGAAATCCCCGCGCGCGCCGCGTGACGGAAGCCAAGCCCCATCAGACGGTCAGCGAAGATCACACTCTCCTTCTGGCCGCAATGGCGATACACCGCATCCATCACGTCAGAAATATTCTTCTTCGTGAGCTGCCGATTGACCAGCGCATAAGGCAATTGTGGATGGCTGGGCAGCAAATCCGCAATCATCATGCGGCCAGGCGTGGTCAGCACCGTCGCCGGGCCGCCATTTTCAACGCCAATATCAACCTTCGCATGCACCGCCGAATGCGGCGCGATCAGCCCATTCGCCAGTGCCTGTTCAATTTCACGCTGGCCACGGAAAATTTGCGGGCGGAATTTCAGCGCCTCAATTTCTTCCGGCGTCAGATTCTGGCCACCCTTGGCGCCGGCGCTATGCACCAGAGCGCGCACTTCTTCCACGCGTTTTTGCGCCACGCGGAATTCCGGTGTCTCAAGGCTCAGGTAATACAACCCCAACACAATATCCTGGCTTGGCACGATGATGGGCTTGCCATTCGCCGGGCTCAGAATGTTGTTGGTGGACATCATCAAGACGCGCGCTTCCAACTGCGCTTCCAGACTGAGCGGCACATGCACCGCCATCTGGTCGCCATCGAAATCCGCATTAAAGGCGGTGCAAACCAGCGGGTGAAGCTGGATGGCCTTGCCTTCAATCAGCACCGGCTCAAACGCCTGAATGCCCAAGCGGTGAAGCGTCGGCGCGCGGTTCAGCAGCACCGGGTGTTCGCGGATCACTTCTTCCAGAATATCCCACACTTCGGGACGTTCCTTTTCCACCATCCGCTTCGCGGCCTTGATGGTGGTGGCGTGACCGTATTTCTCAAGCTTCGAATAGATGAAGGGCTTGAACAGTTCCAACGCCATCTTCTTCGGCAGGCCGCATTGATGGAGCCTCAATTCCGGCCCCACCACAATCACCGAACGGCCCGAATAATCCACGCGCTTGCCGAGCAGGTTCTGGCGGAAACGCCCCTGCTTGCCCTTCAGCATATCGGAAAGCGACTTCAGCGGGCGCTTATTCGCCCCCGTAATGGCGCGGCCACGCCGACCATTGTCGAATAGCGCATCCACCGATTCCTGCAGCATGCGCTTTTCATTGCGCACGATGATATCCGGCGCGCGCAATTCGATCAGCCGCTTCAGACGGTTATTGCGGTTAATCACACGACGATAAAGATCATTCAGATCAGACGTCGCAAAACGCCCACCATCCAGCGGCACCAACGGGCGGAGTTCCGGCGGAATGACCGGCACCACATCCAGGATCATCCATTGCGGATGCGCGCCTGATTCGCCAAAAGCTTCCATCAGCTTCAGCCGCTTCACCAGCTTCTTGCGCTTGGCTTCCGATGTCGCGTCCTTCAGGTCCGCGCGCAGCGTCACGGCTTCCTTCTGAAGCTCGATCCCGCCCAGCATCTGCTTCACGGCTTCCGCGCCAATGCCGACACTGAAGGAATCCTCACCGAATTCATCCAGCTTCGCCTGGTACTGATCTTCGTTCAGCAGCTGACGCAGCTTGAGGTCCGTGAGGCCAGGTTCCAGCACCACATAGCTTTCGAAGTACAAAACCTTCTCCAGCTCCTTCAGCGTCATATCCACCATCAGCCCAACGCGCGACGGCAGGGACTTCAGGAACCAGATATGCGCCACGGGGCTGGCCAGTTCGATATGGCCCATGCGTTCACGCCGGACCTTGGCCAGCGTCACTTCCACGCCGCATTTTTCGCAAATGATGCCGCGGAACTTCATCCGCTTATACTTGCCGCAAAGGCACTCATAATCCTTGATAGGGCCAAAGATCCGAGCACAGAAAAGCCCATCCCGCTCCGGCTTGAAGGTGCGGTAATTGATGGTTTCCGGCTTCTTGATCTCGCCATAGGACCAGGAGCGGATCTGCTCCGGGCTCGCCATGGTGATCTTGATCTGGTCAAACGTGACGGCCTGACCCGTCTGACCCAGGATTTTCATAAGCTCGTTCATGCGGCCAACCTCTTGAGCGGGGCCGCCGCCACGAAGGCTTCGTGGCGGCTGAGCGGTGAGAGAATAAGACTAAGCTGATCCATCAGACCGGGCGGTTTTCCAGATCAACATTGAGACCCAGCGATTTCAGTTCCTTCACCAACACGTTGAAGGATTCTGGGATACCAGCCTCAAAACTGTCCTGATCGCGCACGATGGCTTCATAGACCTTGGTGCGGCCCGAAACATCGTCCGATTTAACGGTGAGCATTTCCTGCAGCGTATAAGCAGCGCCATAGGCTTCCAGCGCCCAGACTTCCATTTCGCCGAAGCGCTGGCCACCGAACTGCGCCTTACCACCCAGCGGCTGCTGGGTGACCAGGCTGTAGGGGCCGATGGAACGCGCATGGATCTTGTCATCCACCAGGTGATGCAGCTTCAGCATGTAAATGTAGCCAACAGTCACCTTGCGTTCGAAGCGCTCACCCGAACGGCCATCATGCAGCCAAACCTGGCCCGATGTATCAAGCCCGGCCTTTTCCAGCATGCCTTCAATATCGGCCATGCGCGCGCCATCGAACACCGGCGTCGCAATCGGGATACCCTTTTTCAGGTTCTCACAAAGCTCTACCAACTGATCATCGGCCATCGGCACGATATCGCGGGTGAAGACTTCTTCACCATAGATATCCTTCAGCTTGGCTTCCAATTCGCTGCGGCGTGCGCTGCGATGGCGGTATTCATCCACCAATTCGCCGACCTGACGGCCAAGATTGGCGCAGGCCCACCCCAAATGGGTTTCCAGGATCTGCCCCACATTCATGCGCGAAGGCACGCCAAGCGGGTTCAGCACCAGGTCAACCGAGGTGCCATCTTCCAGGAAGGGCATATCTTCAACCGGCACAACGCGGCTGACCACACCCTTATTCCCATGGCGGCCGGCCATCTTGTCACCCGGCTGAAGCTTGCGCTTCACCGCGATGAAGACCTTAACCATCTTCATGACACCCGGCGGCAATTCATCGCCGCGCTGCACTTTTTCGACCTTGCTCTCAAAACGCTTTTGCAGCTTTTCAATCGCGGCATCGAATTCGCGCTTCATGGCTTCAATTTCGGCCATCGCGGCATCATCCGCGACCGAGATTTGCCGCCAGGTCGCCTTTGCGAATTCATCCAGCACTTCATCGGTGATCACCGTGCCAGACTTGATCTGCTTGAAACCGCCGGTCGCCTTGCGGTTCAGCAGGCGTTCACGCAAGCGCGAATAGAAAGAACGCTCTTGAATCGCCTTTTCATCGTCGCGGTCCTTGGCCAGCCGTTCAATTTCCGAACGATCAATCGCCATGGCGCGCTCATCCTTGTCGATCCCCCGGCGGGAGAAGACGCGGACATCAACAATGGTCCCAGCCACGCCGGGCGGCAGCTTCAGCGATGTGTCACGCACATCGGAGGCCTTTTCGCCGAAGATGGCGCGCAGCAGCTTTTCTTCCGGCGTCATCGGGCTTTCGCCCTTGGGCGTCACCTTGCCCACCAGAATATCACCCGGATTCACCTCGGCGCCGATATAGACAATGCCGGCTTCATCCAAATTGCGGAGCGCTTCTTCGCCCACATTCGGAATGTCGCGGGTGATTTCTTCCTGGCCGAGCTTCGTGTCGCGCGCCATCACCTCAAATTCTTCGATATGGATCGAGGTGAACACATCATCGCGCGCGATGCGTTCGCTGATCAGGATCGAATCTTCGAAGTTATAGCCATTCCAAGGCATAAAGGCGCACAGCACATTGCGCCCCAAAGCCAATTCGCCAAGTTCGGTCGAAGGACCATCGGCGATGATGTCGCCAACCTTCACCACATCACCGACCCTCACCAGCGGGCGCTGGTTGATGCAGGTGGACTGGTTGGAGCGCATGTATTTGCGCAGCCGATAGATATCAACACCGCTGGTGGTACCATCG
>JBBAUC010000237.1:0-4550 GCA_040398485.1 Roseomonas sp.
GGGTGCCACGGTGCTGGACGGTGCAGTGATTGAAGAAGGCGGCGTGATTGCCGCCGGCGCCGTGCTGCCGCCTGGCAAGCGCATCGGCGCCATGGAGCTTTGGATGGGCAATCCCGCCAAGCTTGTTCGCGTGCTGACGGAAGAACAGCGCGCCGGTTTTGACCGCACGGCCAAGAATTACGTGCAGCTTGCGGGGCGTCACCGCATATCGCTCGCCGGGGGCTGACGGCGCGGCAATTTCGTTCATAATATCCCCTCGGGAAACGCCGAGGAGATAAGCGTGAACGCAACCTTGAATGCCCTTCTGGCAAGCGGCGCCGCCAGTGCGCCGGCCATCCGCGCGCCGGGCCGCCCGGCGCTTTCCTATGCCGGGCTGCGCGACCTTGCCGCCGCCACCATCGCGCGGCTGAATGGCATTGGCATCGGCCGCAATGACCGAGTGGCGATTGTGCTGCCCAATGGTCCGGAAATGGCCGCAGCCTTTATCGCGATTGGCTCGGGTGCGACCACCGCGCCGCTCAACCCTTCCTATCGCGCGGATGAATTCAACTTCTATCTGACCGATCTGAAGGCCAAGGCGCTGGTGGTGCAAAAGGGTGTGGCCACCGAAGCGCGCGATGTGGCGGCGAAGCTTGGCGTGGCGGTGCTGGAATTGGTGCCCGGCGACCATGCGGGCAGCTTCACCCTGGAAGGCGGCACGCCCGCGAAGGCAGCGCAGCCAGGCGCGGCTGAGGCTGACGATATTGCGCTGGTGCTGCATACATCGGGCACCACGGCGCGGCCCAAAATTGTGCCCTTGTCCCAGGCGAATATCTGCGCCTCCGCCCGCCATATCGGCGCGACGCTCGCGCTTTCGCCCGCTGATGCCTGCCTCAACATCATGCCTTTGTTTCACATTCACGGGCTGATCGCGGCGGTGCTTTCTTCCCTTGGCGCCGGCGGCGCGGTGATTTGTACGCCAGGCTTTGATGCTTTGCGCTTCTTCCGCCTGTTGGATGAGGAAAGGCCAAGCTGGTACACGGCGGTGCCCACCATGCACCAAACCATTCTGACGCGCGCAGACCGCAATGCGGAGATCATTGAACGCGCGAAGCTCCGCTTCATCCGTTCATCCTCGGCATCTTTGCCAGGGCCGGTGATGGAACAATTGGAGGCTGTGTTTGGCTGCCCGCTGGTCGAAAGCTATGGCATGACCGAGGCTTCGCATCAGATGGCATCCAACCCGCTGGCCGGGCCGCGCAAGCCTGGCTCCGTAGGCCAAGCTGCCGGACCAGAGGTCGCGATCATGGATGATGACGGCACCATCCTGCCGCAGGGCGAGATTGGTGAGGTCGTGATCCGCGGCCCCAATGTGACCGCAGGCTATGAAGCCAATCCTGATGCCAATGCCAAGGCCTTCACGCATGGCTGGTTCCGCACCGGCGATCAGGGCGCCTTTGATGCGGAAGGTTATCTGACACTCACAGGCCGCTTGAAGGAATTGATCAATCGCGGTGGCGAAAAAGTGAGCCCCTTGGAAGTGGATGGCGTGCTGTCAGCCCATCCCGCCGTGGCGCAGGCGCTTACCTTCGCGATGCCGCATGCGAAGTTGGGTGAGGAAGTCGCCGCTGCCGTGGTGCTGCGCGAAGGGGCTGACTGCTCGGAACGCGAATTGCGTGATTTCGTGGCGCAGCAGCTCGCGGATTTCAAAGTGCCGCGCAAGGTGGTGTTTCTGCCGGAAATCCCGAAGGGTGCGACGGGTAAGCTGATGCGCATTGGGCTTGCAGAAAAGCTTGGGCTTTCGGCATGAAGCCCCATAGTGTCGCGGCGCAGCTACGCACCACTGATCTGGCGCGTAGCATTCGCTTCTACACGGATGTCATCGGTCTCGATTTGGTCTTCGAATATGGTGATTTCTACGCCGGTCTTTCCGCCAATGGTCAGATGATTCACCTCAAGCGAGTGGATCAGCCAGACAGTTCCATCGCCGAAGTTGCGGCGGGTGAGCATCTGCATCTCTATTTCGGCAGCCATGATGTAAGCGCACTTGCCAATAGCATTGAGGCGAAGGGCGTGCGCCTGGCAAAGCCAGTGCATGAAACCGCGTGGGGAACGCTTGAATTCGCCTTGCAGGACGATCAAGGCCACACGCTTTATTTTGGGCAGGTAGCACAATCATGAAAATCTGCATCTTCGGTGCCGGCGCCATTGGCGGGCTGATGGGCGCCAAGCTCGCCGCCAAGGGTGATGTGGATGTCACCTTCATCGCGCGCGGCCCGCATTTGGCCGCGATGCGCGAGCATGGCGTGAAGCTGATCAGCGAAGGCACAGAGCAAATTGTGCATCCGCGCTGTGTCGAAAGTGCCGAGGAAGCCGGCCCGCAGGATTATGTGCTGGTGACGCTGAAGGCGCATTCTCTGCCTTCCGCTGCCAAGCAAATGCAGCCCTTGCTTGGCCCCGATACCGCGATTGTGAGTGCGGTGAATGGCATTCCCTGGTGGTATTTCCACGGCCTTACCGGCGCTTATGAAGGGCGCATTGTGCAGAGCGTGGACCCGGATGGCCAGGTTTCCGCGCTGCTGCCGCCATCACGCGCCATTGGCTGCATTGTCTATCCGGCGGCCGAGGTCACTGCGCCTGGCGTGATTGACCATAGCTATGGTGATCGTTTCAGCCTGGGTGAGCCCGATGGCAGCCGCAGCCCGCGTGCGCAGGCGCTGTCCGAAGCGCTGATCGCCGCCGGCTTCAAGGCGCCGGTGCGCCCAAAGATTCGTGATGAGCTTTGGGTAAAACTGTGGGGCAATATGGCCTTCAACCCGATCTCGGCGCTCACCACCGCGACCCTTGATGTGCTGACGGGCGATGAAGGTCAGCGCGGTGTCGCGCGTGCCATGATGCTGGAAGGCCAGCGCGTGGCGGAAGCGCTGGGCGTGCGTTTTGCGATTGATGTGGATAAGCGCATCGCCGGCGCAGCGGAGGTTGGCGCGCACAAGACCTCCATGCTGCAGGATCTGGAACGCGGCAGACCGATGGAGATTGAGGCGCTGCTCGGCGCCGTGGTGGAATTGGCCGATTGGGTTGGTGAGGCTGCGCCTATTTCGCGCAGCGTACTGGCGCTGGTACGCGCCAGGGCGCGGGCGGCGGGGTGTCTATAGCGCCTCAATCCTGATCAGCGCTGGCTTTTCCATCACGGTATTCAACTCCGCAATGCGCTTCAGCGCAGCGCGCACAGAAGCCTCGCTCGTTTCATGCGTGGTCAGCACCACGGGCACGGCCTCACCGGGCGCGCGGCCACGTTGCAGCATGGATTCCAGGCTGATCGCATTGTCGCGCAAAACGCCCGTGACATCAGCAATCACGCCGGGGCGGTCCACCACCATGAGGCGCAGGTAATAGGCGCCCGTATGGCGATCCATCGGGAAGGAAGGCTCGGGCTTCAGCGCAGCGGCTTCCGCGCCCCAGACCGGGGTGAAGCGCCCGCGGGCAATATCAATCACATCTGCGACCACGGCTGAGGCGGTCGGCCCTTCACCAGCGCCGCGGCCTTCCATCATCACGCGGCCTACAAAATCACCTTCCGCCACCACGGCGTTAAACACACCATCCACCCGCGCGATGGGGGCGGAGATCGGCACCATGCAGGGATGCACGCGCGTTGAAATGCCGCCATCTTCGCGCCGCGCAATGCCCAGCAGCTTGATGCGATAACCAAGTTCTTCAGCAAGTGCGATATCAAGCGCCGAGACTTCGCGGATGCCTTCCACATGCACCGCGCTGAAATCCACTGGCCGGCCAAAGGCAAGCGCTGCAAGGATCGCCAACTTATGCGCGGCATCAATGCCATCAATATCGAAGGATGGATCGGCTTCCGCATAGCCAAGCTTTTGTGCCTCAGCCAGCACTTCGGCGAATTCGCGCTTTTGTTCGCGCATCACCGTCAGGATGTAATTGCAGGTGCCGTTCAGAATACCGGCCACGCGCTGGATGCGATTGGCGGCCAAACCTTCGCGCAATGCCTTGATCGCGGGAATGCCGCCCGCCACCGCCGCTTCAAAGGCAAGGGCGACACCGCGCGCTTCAGAGGCTTGTGCCAAGGCAGCGCCATGCACGGCGAGTAGCGCCTTATTCGCTGTCACCACATGCTTGCCGGCGTCAATCGCTGCCTGCACCAGGTCTCGCGCCGGGCCTTCCGACCCGCCGATGCATTCCACCACCACATCCACTTGCGGATCAGCGGCGAGTGCGACCGGGTCTTCATACCAGCGCAGCCCGGAAAGGCTGATGCCGCGATCCCGGTTGCGTTCGCGCGCCGAAACCGCGGTGATGGCAATGGGCCTGCCTGCGCGTGCCGCGATGATATCGGCATTGGCGCGCAGCAATTTCACCACGCCGGCGCCAACCGTTCCAAGGCCGGCAACCGCAATCGCAAGGGGGCGGGTCATGCATTCACCATATCAACTGAACTGTCCTGCGGCGCGGCGTTATCGCCACCCAGGAAGGTTTTGATACCACGAAGCGCCTGGCGGATGCGGTGGCTATTTTCCACCAGCGCAATGCGCACATGTTCATCA
>JBBAUC010000238.1:0-1678 GCA_040398485.1 Roseomonas sp.
CAAGCCGCGCTTATTGCGGCATTGCAGGAAGGCCGCATCGCCGGCGCTGGCTTGGATGTGTTTGATATCGAGCCCATGCCCGCGGACCACCCGATCCTGAGCGCACCGAATACCGTGCTGACGCCGCATCTGGGATACGTTACGGAACAGAATTACCGCACCTATTACGACGTGGCGGTGGCAGCGACCAATGCCTTCCTTGCCGGCGCACCGATTGGAGTGATCAAGCCATGACAAGCCCCTACACCTTGCCCGCAAGCTGGGCCGGCTGGACCCAGGCCGCGCGCGATGCGGCTTATGACAACCTCAATGGCGTGGCCGATAGCGCGGCGCAGGTCGCCAATCGCAATACGCTGTCTGAGGCGTTTCGCGCGGCGCATGCCGGGCATCTTGATCTGCCTTTTGGTAGTGGCGCGCGGGAACAATGGGATCTCTACCCCGCCGCGCGTGCCGATGCGCCCTGCCTGGTTTTCATCCATGGCGGCTATTGGCAGCGCAATCGGCGGGAGGATTTCGCCATCATGGCCGAAGGCGCCTTGGCCGCTGGTTGGTCGGTTGGGATTTGCGGCTATACCCTCGCCCCCGAAGCATCCATGAGCAGGATTGTCGCTGAAATCCACGCCGCGCTGGATTGGCTCGGCGCACATGGCGCCGCGCATGGCGTGGCGGGGAAGGTTGTCGCTTCCGGCTGGTCCGCCGGCGGGCATTTGGCGGCGCTGGCGGCGGAGCATCCCTTGGTGGTGGGCGCGCTTGCCATGTCCGGCATTTATGAATTGGCGCCCATCGCCGAGACCAATTTGAACGACAAGCTGCATTTGACGCCCGCCGAAATTGTCGCGCATTCGCCGATCCGCCGGCCTGTCGTGCAAAAGCCCATCGCCATTGCCTATGGCGCGCGGGAATTGCCGGAATTGCGGCGGCAAAGCCGCGTCTTTCATCGCCACCGTGCGGAAGCGCAAGCACCCGGCGCGCTGATCCCGGTGCCGGAAGCGGATCATTTCCGCGTGCTGGAAGCGCTCTGGCGCCGCGACGGGGTTTTGTTGCGCGCGGCGGCGGAGGTTTTGGCGGCGGCGGGGTAGGGGCGCCCGGCGCGATGTCGCGGAGGCGAGAGCGCTCACCTTCGGTAAGGTCTTTTGCGCCGGGGCAATCAGCACTCAGCATGCGGGCAGCGAGGGTCTGGCGCTGGGTGCCGAGGTTACGGGGTTGTTCTAACGAAATCTGCTGCAGGATGCTGCGCGCGATATGCGGGGCATGACGGGCACCGCAGGCAAGGTCGCCCAGCCGCTTCGCGACAGCCTCCGGCGGCGGGGGTGGATGATTGCGCCAAGTGCCTTGCGCGGTTTCTGCGCCAGCGGGTTGGTTGTTCGCCGTGAGTATCGCGAGGCGTTGCTGGGCCGCGTCTCGCCGCCGCTCGTCAGGGATGGATTTGATCCATTCCTCGATCCAGCCAGCCCAGGAGCGGGGGTTGGAGCAGGCCTCACTAGGCTGAACCTCATCCGGGCAGGGTGGTGCATCGTTGAAGTCCAGATCGCGCAATTGCGCATCATCCAGCGCTGCTTCGGGCGCCCGTAAGCGCCAAATCTGCGCGCCTGCAATCAAGGCGCCCTCCAACTGCGCCCCTACGAGCGACGCGCCCTGCAACTGCGCCCGATTAAGCGACGCGCCCTGCAACTGCGCC
>JBBAUC010000238.1:1778-4511 GCA_040398485.1 Roseomonas sp.
GAGCGACGCGCCCTGCAACTGCGCCCGATTAAGCGACGCGCCCTGCAACTGCGCCCACTGAAGCGACGCGCGTTGCAACTGCGCCCCATCAAGCTGCGCTTGCTGCATGAACGCCTCATCAAGCGTTGCCCCCCGCAAGTCAGCCCCGCTCAAATCCACGTTGAAGAACTTAGTCCTAGATAAATCAGCAAAGCGCAAGGGCTTGTTCTGCAGCACCAAGGGGTCAAAGGCAGCGCGCCGCTTCCCGTCTAATTCTTCACCAGCGCGGAGTTGTACAAAGGCCCCATTATCCCAGACCTTGCCCACCAGGGTGCGCCCCGGCACGGAAAGATATCGGCAGCCTAGCCCGACATGGGGGCACAGCAGCAAATCCACCGGCTGGCGCAGCGATGCGATCGCAAGATCAACCCTTTGCTTTGGGGTAAGGGTGAAATCAAGCGGTCCGATCAACTCTCTTTTCAACGCCTCCCACTTCCCCGCCCCCACCGTGGTTGCCTCCGCGCTCGGCACCCGGCACCAGGCGAAGTTGAACCCCAGCACCAGCACTGGCAGCACAAAGCGCCCGCGCTTGAACAGCCAAAGCAAAACCGAATCCCCCGAAGGCCTTTGCCGGCGGAAAAACCAGATCAGCAGCAGGATATCGAGCAGGATGGTGATGTGATGCACGATATTCACCACATCGCTCTGCAAACGGAGCGAGCCAAGCTGCACCAGCAGCAGCACTGCCACCGGAAATACCGCCAGCATGAAGCGATAGGTCCAACGGAAGACAAAACTCGCCTCCGGCTGCACCGCCGCCTGGATGAATTCCGTATTCGCCAGCAATTGCAGGCAGCGGTCGCGGTCCCGCTGCAGCGGCACATGCGCGCGCAGCTCCGCTTCAAAATGCCGAAGGTTCTGCATCAGCAGGTCAAAGCGGATCAGCGTATAAAGATGCAAAGCCAGGAAGATCGCCGGCATAAAGCCGAAGGAAAGCACCACCGGCACGGTCACGCCGCCAAGCTGCGAAATGCTGATGGATTTGCCGATCAGCAAATCCTCATCGGTGGCCGAGAAGGAGGTGGCGAGCAGAAAGAGCCCGATAAAAACAAAGGCCACCGCGCCAAGCTGCGCCGATTTCGCACCATCATTGATGGCCGAGATCAATTTCCCGATATAGGGCGGCGGGTCAAAATCGCTCATTCAAGCGGCAGCATAATGACGCTGGTGATGATGATGCAAGTGCCCCAGAAGTCCGCCCCCAAACAAAAACGGCGCGGGAAGGCCCCGCGCCGTTTTGCTGTTCAAAGGCTAATTCAGGGTCAAGCCGACTTCGCCATGATCTCATCCGCGATATTGCGCGGCACGGGATCATAATGGTGGAACTGCATGGAGAAGGAAGCGCGCCCCTTCGTCATGCCGCGCAGGTTGGAAATATAGCCGAACATTTCCTTCAGCGGCACATGCGCGCGCACGATAACGCTGGTGCCCGCCATATCCTGGCTTTGGATCACACCGCGGCGGCGGTTCAAGTCACCCACCACATCGCCCACGTGATCAGATGGCGTGGTCACTTCCACATCCATGATCGGTTCCAGGATCACCGGGCCGGCCTTCTTCATGCCTTCGCGGAAGCAAGCCTTGGCGGCGATTTCAAACGCCAGCGCGCTGGAATCGACATCGTGATACTTGCCATCCACCAGGCTGTATTTGAAGTCCACGGTGGGGAAGCCGGCCAGCACGCCGGTATCGGCCTGTACCTTGATGCCCTTTTCAACGGCCGGGATGTATTCGCGCGGCACGGAACCGCCAACAACGCCGTTGACGAATTCGATACCCTCGTTCCGTTCCTTCGGTTCGAAGATGATCTTCACTTCAGCGTATTGGCCCGAACCGCCCGATTGCTTCTTGTGGGTATAGGTTTCGGTATGCGCCTTGGAGATGGTTTCACGATACGCCACCTGCGGCGCGCCGATATTCGCATCCACACCATATTCGCGCTTCAGGCGGTCAATGATGATTTCCAGGTGCAATTCGCCCATGCCGGAAAGGATGGTCTGGCCGGTTTCCTGATCGGTGCGCAGGCGGAGTGAAGGGTCTTCCCCGGCCAGCTTCTGCAAGCCAAGGGTCATCTTCTCGACCCCTTCCTTGGTTTTCGGCTCGACCGAGATGTCAATCACGGGCACCGGGAAGGCCATACGTTCCAGGATCACCGCATCTTCCTGCGCGGCCAGCGTGTCACCCGTGCCGGTATCCTTCAGGCCCACGAAAGCCGCGATATCACCCGCGAAGACTTCCTTGATTTCTTCGCGCTTATCGGCATGCATCTGGAACATGCGACCGACGCGTTCCTTATGGCCCTTGGTGGTGTTCTGCACCTGGTCACCGGAACGCAGCACGCCGCGATAGACGCGCACAAAGGTCAGGTTGCCGTATTTGTCATTGATGATCTTGAAGGCGAGGCCGGCAAAGGGCTCATCCTCATTGGCGGGGATGACGCGGCGTTCGGCGGTTTCATCCTGGCCTTCTTCCGGCGCAACCTTGATGCCTTCGCGATCAATCGGGGAAGGCAGGTATTCAATCACCGCATCCAGCAAAGGCTGCACGCCCTTGTTCTTGAACGCAGTGCCACACAGCACCGGGCGGAATTCGCCAGAAATGGTGCCGCGCTTGATGCAACGCTTCAGGGTTTCGATGCTGACATCGCCCTTGTCGAAATATTCTTCCATCGCGGCCTCATCAATGCCGACAACG
>JBBAUC010000239.1:0-4483 GCA_040398485.1 Roseomonas sp.
GCGGGGTATGCACCACTTCCGGGTGGAACATGGTGCCGTAAAACTGGCGCGCATCATCGGCGATAACGGCAAAGGGCGCGCCCTCGCTGCTCGCGACGCTCCGAAAACCAGGAGGCAAAGCCGTGATACGATCACCATGGCTCATCCACACCTGCTCACGCGCGCCTTTGGCCCAGACGCCGCGCGTGATGGCGCACTCCCCGGTCACCTCCACAAAGGCGCGGCCGAATTCGCGGTGGTCAGAAGGCTCAACCAAGCCCCCAAGCTGCGCCGCAAGCGTTTGCTGGCCGTAACAAATACCCATCACCGGCACGCCTAGCGTGAACACCACGTCCGGTGCGCGCGGGCTTTCGCCTTCGGTCACGCTGGCCGGCCCGCCGGATAGGATAATGCCGCGCGGCGCAAAGGCGCGGATGCGTTCTTCGGGCGCGTGGTGAAAGGGCCAAACTTCGCAATACACGCCGGATTCCCGCACGCGGCGGGCGATCAGCTGCGTCACCTGGCTACCGAAATCGAGGATCAGCACATGATCGTGCCGGGGGGAGGAGTCGTGCGGTTCAGGGGCCATGCGGGCTTGCACCACAAGCCGCGCCTTGGGGCAAGTTAGGCCTCCGGCGCTGCTGCGGTGGCCGCCAGAAGCGTATCTATTGGCTCCCACAACATCGCCACTTGCTCCACCGCCTGCCCACCCACGCGGGTCTGCCCGCGCGCCACGACCCGCCCGCCCAGATGGCGGTAGAACCATTGGGTTGGGTTGTCGCGCAGCACCCAAACCATCGCTGAACGGCACCCCACCACGCGCAAATGCGCCGCCGCCGCGCGCATCAACCGCCGCCCGGTGCCGCGGTCCCGGTAATCCTCATTCAAATAGAGCGTATTGACCTCCCCATCCGCGAGGTCGCCCCGCCGGGACCGGCCGCCAGAGGCAAAGCCGATGATCGTCGCCTCCTCCGGTGCGCTGCCTTCCGGCGCATCATCACCGGACGCCACCGCGACAAACACGGCATAGCCGCCGCGCCGGTCGAACATGTCGCGCTGATAGCCCGCAGCAAGGCGCGTTGCGGAAAGCCCGGCCAGATAGGCATCGGGCAGAATGCCGGCATAGGTGCTGCGCCATACCGCGACATGCAGCGCGCCAATCGCGGCGGCATCGCTGGCACGGGCGCGGCGGATCGCGATCATGGCTTTCTTTCCAGTACAGCGCAGAAGAATCCATCCGTACCATGCGCACCCGGAGAAAGCCGCAACCATGGCCCCGCGCAGGGCTGTTCCACGCCTGGCCGCAGCGTGGGCCAGAGCGCTTCAAGCGCCATCGGCGCGAAATCCGGGTTACTTGCCAAGAAGCTTTCCATCCGCTCCTCATTCTCCGCGGGCAATAGGGAACAGGTAGCGTAGACCAATCTGCCGCCCGGACGCACTAATTCTCTTGCCCTTTCCAGAATGTCGTTTTGCACTGCAATAAGCTCGGCTAAATCCTGCGGGCGGGTGCGCAGCCGCGCATCCGGGTTGCGCCGCCAGGTGCCGGTGCCGGTGCAAGGCGCATCCACCAAAACGCGATCAAAACTGCCGGCGCGGCGCTTGGCCCAGCGGTCCCCGGCGCTCAACAAATGGCGTTCGGCATTATCCACCCCGGCGCGGCGGAACCTCAGCGCCGCACCCTCCAGCCGGGGGGCGGAGGTATCGCAGGCGGTGATCTTGCCCCGATTTTCCATGGTGGCCGCCATGGCCAGCGTCTTGCCCCCGGCGCCGGCGCAGTAATCGGCAACCCGCATGCCGGGGCGCGCATCGGCCAAAAGCGCGATCAATTGGCTGCCTTCATCCTGCACTTCAATCAAGCCGGCCTTGAAGGCGGCCGTGCCCGTGACCGGGCGGCGAGATGGCACGCGCAGCCCCCAGGGGGAAAAGGGGGTTGCTTCGGTGGTGATGCCCTCAGTCGCCAGGGCAGCCGCGGCTTCCGCCCGCGTGCCGCGCAGCATATTGGCGCGCAGATCAAGGGCTGCGGGCTGTTCCATGGCGGCGGATTCCTCCGCCAGCGCCGCGCCGAAACGCGCCTGGAAATCCGGCAGCAGCCATTCCGGCAGGTTGAAGCGCACCGATTCGGACATATCCGGGTGCAAAAGCTCTCGCCCGGCCATGATTCGCACCGCGCGTGCTTCGGCTGGATTGGGCGGGGCCGCACCATAGCGTTCGCCCGAAAAGCCCCGGCCGATATCGGCTTCGGTCCAGTGGGCCACCAGCACCAGATAGGCCATCAGCAATAGGCGGGGCGTGGGTTCAGCGGGCAGCCGCGCCAAGTTCCAATCCAGCCGCAGCCTTTGCCGCACCACGCCCCAGACCCATTCGCTGACGCTCCGCCGATCCCCCCCGCCAATGAAGCGCCGGGCGCGGAAAAAATCGCTGGCCACGGCATCGGCGGGGCGGCGACGGGCATCGGGGGCGAAGCATTGGGCTTCGAGCGCTGAAAGAAGCTCGATCGCCGCGGCTAGTCTGGCTGAAGGTGTCACCGGTGAAACATCGGGGCAGAAGCGCCCCCTGGCAAGGCCACCCCCCTTCACCTTTGACACAAGCTTGCTTTAGGCTTTGGATTAAAGCGGCGAGACTCATCGCCCAAAATGAATTGAGGAAGCGCCTTATGCATCTTGGTCTATTCATGATGCCGCTCCATCCGCCGGAGCGCCCCATGCATGAAACCCTGGCAGAGGATACGGAAAAATCCCTGCTCGCGGATCGCTTGGGCTTTCAGGAGGTTTGGGTGGGGGAGCATTTTTCCGCCACATCCGAACCCATCGCATCCCCCTTGATGTTCATGGCGGGGCTGGTGCATCGCACGAGCCTGAATTTCGGCACCGGCGTGATCAACCTGCCCAATCACCACCCGGCGATTGTGGCGGCGGAAGTCGCACAATTCGACCATATGGCGCAGGGGCGCTTCATGATGGGGATTGGCGCGGGCGGGCTTTCTTCGGATTTTGAGCTGTTTGGCGATATCGAGCCCAAGGAACGCGGCAAGCGCATGGTGGAATCGCTCGAGACCATCCAGCGCATTTGGGCCGCCGAGCCACCTTATGATGTGGGTGGGGAAACCTGGCCGGTGAAGATTTCGCGCAATGTGCTGCCCAAATATGGGGTGGGCTTCATGCCAAAGCCCTTTCAGCCGGGCGGGCCTTCCATTCATATCTCTGCCCGTTCCAAGGATTCGCAGGGCGTGGCGCTGGCGGCCAAGCGCGGCTGGGGCGTGATCAGCGCCAATTTCGTGGCGCACCGCATCCTGGCCGGGCATTGGCAGAGTTTTGCTGCGGGCCTGCGCGAATCCGGCCAGGCGCCCGATGGCGCACGCTGGCGCATGGCGCGGAATTTCGTAATTGCGTCAACCGATGCCGAAGCCCGCGCCCGCGCCACCGCCGAGGAAGGCGCCACACGCTATTACTTCGAATACCTCGGTAGCCTCGCGAAGCGCGCGGGGCTGGCCGCCACCATGACGCCGCGCGAAGACATGGACCATAACACCGCAACGGCCGAGGATATGATTGACGCCTGCGTGATTGCCGGCAGCCCGCGCACCGTTTTGGACAAGCTGATCGCGCTGCGTGAAGAAGCCGGACCCTATGGCCATGTGTTGAAGGCGGGGCTTGATTGGTCCGGCCCCAATGCAGCCTGGGAGGCTGAGAGCATGGCCCGCCTGGCGCAGGAAGTGATGCCAAGGCTGCGCCAGCATCTTGATCGGCGGGCTGCTGCGGAGTGAACCAAAAAAAGTGAGGGGTAGCCGCAGATTTCCACCAGGGGTGTCTAATCTTCAGAACTTTATTTACGAATCTCGGTTAGATTAGCTTCATGACGAAAACCATCCCCGGCGGCATCAATGCCGCGATGAATGCGACGCTGAGCGGCATGCAGCGAGCCGTGGAGCGTCTGGAACTGGCGGCAATACGCCTTGCCAATACTACCGCAGTGCCAGAACGGCCTGTCTATGTCCCGCCCATCCCGAGAGAGGGCATCGGTTCCGGCATTGCCGCCATTCAGGGGCAGGAAGCCCTTGAGACGGCCATGGTTGATATCATGATCGCAAAACGCGCTTATGAAGCGAATGCCAAAGCTTTTCGTTTCATCTCGGCCACGGAGGATTGGCCCTTCAGCCGAGGTTTCTAACGCATGTTCGAGCCACGCGGAATGACTTTGCTGTCCGGGGCATGCGACGAATTATAGGTTTAGTGCCTGTCCGGTAAAGCAACGAGAGCCGGACAGGCACTGAGCAGACATGTTCAGCCCATCCTGATGTTTGGCGCCGGCTGACCTTCGATCACCACATTCACGCAAGCGGGCTTGCCGGAAGCGAAGGCGCGTTTCAGCGCCGGGGCGATGTCTTCCGCGCGCGTCACGTATTCGCCATGCCCACCCAGCGCCACCGCCACCAAATCATAGCGTGTGCCGGGGGCCAATTCGCAGCCATGGGTGCGGTTCGCGCCGTAATCGCGCTTCTGGATTT
>JBBAUC010000240.1:0-4482 GCA_040398485.1 Roseomonas sp.
CTCGGCGAACCAGGCGATGTTGAAGCCGGCGGCCTCGGCGGCTTTTACCTGGGCGATGGTGCGGTCATAGATCGCCGCGGTGGGCACGCCGCGATTGCGATAGCCCATGAGGTTGAAAATGCCGACATCCATGGTGTGCTTCCTTCCTTTTGCTTGGGGGTATGCTGCGCCGAGTTTTGGGCGGGCTCAAGGGGCCATGTCTTGCTTATGGGGGCGGGCCGGGGTGTTGTGCGGGCGACAAAGGGGACCCCAGGATGATCGTGATCGGCAAGGGCAGCGTGCAAAGCGGCGAATGCGATGTGATGGGGCATATGAATGTGCGCCATTACATTGCCCGGGCGGGGGATGGGCTGGCTTGGCTCGCTTTGGCGCTTGGCATCACGCCGGATCGCGGCTTTTTCGCGCCGGTGGATCAGCATATCCGCTTTTTGCGCGAAATGGCGGCGGGGGCGGCCTTCACGATTTTCGGTGGCGTCGTGGCGCGGCAAGGGGATCGGCTGCGCACCTATGCCGAAATCCGCAATAGCGGCACCGGGCTGGCGGCGGCGGCGCTGGTTTCGGATATTGAATTGCGGGACCCGGTCTCGGGCGAGGTTCTGCCCCTGCCGGCGGGGCTGGATGACAAAATCGCGAGCCTGGGCACCTCCCTGCCGGATCATGCCGGGCCGCGTGGCCTGCCCTTTGATCCCATCCGCATGCCGCCCGACCTTGCCGCCACGGCGGCCATGGGCCTGACCGAGGCGCATCTGGGCGCCATCCGGGCCGAGGATTGTGATCGCGCCGGGCTCATGCGCCCGGATGTGGTGATTGCGCGCATCTGGGATGGCGTGCCCAATCTGCGCTTTCGTGGCTCGGAAGAACTCGGCGCGCGGGAAGAAGGCATTGGCAGCGCTGCCTTGGAATATCGGTTGGTCTATCTGCAACCGATGCGGATGGGCGATTTGCTGATCATCCATAGCGGGCTGCGCGCGCTGGGGGACAAAACCACCACCTGGACGCATTTGCTGCATGATGGCGTGACGGGTGCGCCGGTAGCCGCGGCGGAAGCGGTGGGCATTGGCTTTGATTTGAAAGCGCGCAAGGCCGTGGTGATTGATGGCAATCGGCGCCGCGTGCTGGAAGCCTTGTTGATCCCAGGGCTTGGGCTATGACGCGCGAAATCCGCTTCAATGCTTTTGACATGGCCTGTGTGGGTCATATCCAGCAGGGCATGTGGACGCATCCGCGTGATCGCTCGGCTGACTATCTCTCGCTTGAATACTGGATGGGACTCGCGCGGCTTTTGGAAGAAGGGCTGTTTGACGGGCTGTTTCTGGCGGATGTGCTGGGGATTTATGATGTTCATGGCGGGAATGGCGATGCGGCCATCAGGAATGCCGTGCAGGTGCCGCTGCTGGACCCGATGCTGATTGTGCCGGCCATGGCGGCAGCTACGCGCAACCTTGGCTTTGGCGTGACGTGCAACCTGGCCTGGGAAAGCCCGGCGCTGATGGCGCGGCGTTTTTCCACGCTGGATCACCTCACCAAAGGGCGCATCGGCTGGAATATCGTCACCGGCTATCTGGATAGCGCAGCCCGCGCCATGGGGCTGGATCGGCAGATGGCGCATGATGATCGCTATGATCTGGCCGATGAATATATGGAAATCGTCTATCGGTTGTGGGAGGAATCCTGGGCCGCCGATGCGGTGAAGCGAGATCGCGCCACGGGGATTTACGCCGATCCCGCCCGCGTGAAGCGCATCACGCATCAAGGCCGGCAATATCGGCTGGATGCGCCGCATCTGGTGGAACCATCACAACAGCGCACGCCGGTTTTGTATCAGGCGGGCGCCTCGGATCGCGGGCGGGGTTTTGCCGCGCAGCACGCGGAATGCGTGTTTCTGAATGGCGGGCCAAAGCCGCATGTCGCGAAGCTGGTCGCCGATTTGCGCGCCCGCGCCGCGCCGCGCCCGATCCGGGTCTTTGTCGGCGCCACGCTCATCATTGGCCGCACCCGGGCCGAGGCCGAAGCGAAGCTCGCCGACTATCGCCAATACGCCAGCATTGAAGGCGCGCTGGCGCATGCCTCCGCCTCACTCGGCATTGATCTGGCGCGGTTTGACCTGGATGAGGAATTGCCGGAAGCCGGGCAAAGTCAGGCCATCCGTTCCAATGTGGAAGCTTTGCGCGCCGCCGCCCCCCGCGCCACCAAGCGCGCGCTGATGGACCGCATGGTGCTGGGCAGCCGCCAACCGCCCATTATTGGGTCTGTTGAAGAAGTGGCCGAGGAACTGATCGCCTGGATGGATCAGGCGGATGTGGATGGCTTCAACCTGTCGCGCACCGTCACCCCCGAATGCCTGGAAGATGTGGTGCGGCTGTTGGTGCCCGCACTGCAGGAACGCGGGCGCTATAAGCGGGCTTACACGCCGGGCACCTACCGCGAAAAGCTTTTCGGCGCCGGGCCTTTGCTGGCGGCGCCGCATCCGGCGGCGGGGTGGCGTCAGGCCGGGTGATTTCCCGCCGCGCCATTCTGGCCTAACCTGTTCCCATCATTGAGAAGGACTACCCCCATGGATGGTATGCAATTGCCGACCGCGGCTGCCCTGACCGCGCGTTACGGCGCCGGCGCCGAGCCCAAGATTGGCCCTTGGAACGACACCATGGCCCTTTTGCTGTCGCACCGTTCGGTGCGCGGCTATCGGCCCGATGCGCTGCCCGCAGGCACGCTGGAATCCCTGATCGCGGCGGCGCAATCGGCGGCGACGTCTTCCAATTTGCAGACCTGGTCCGTTGTTGCGGTCAATGACCCCGAAAAGCGCAAGGCGCTCGCGGAAATCGCCGGTGGCCAGCGGCATATCGAACAATGCCCGATCTTCCTGGTCTTCATCGCCGATGTCTCGCGCAATGAAAGGCTCGGGCATCAAGAAGGTGTCTCCCTGGCCGGGATGCCCTTCCTGGAAACCTTCCTGGTTGCGGCGATTGATGCGGGCCTTGCCGCGCAGAATGCCGTGGTTGCCGCCGAAAGCATGGGCCTCGCCACCCTCTATATCGGCGCGCTCCGCAATGATGTGCCGCGCGTGGCCGCCATGCTTGGCCTGCCGCCCGGCGCCGCCCCCGTCTTTGGCCTTTGCGTCGGCTACGCCGCGCCGGGCAAGGAAAGCGCGGTGAAGCCGCGCTTGTCTCAGGAAGTAGTGCTGCATCACGAAACCTATTCCACCGCCAAGGAAAAGGCGCTGCGTGCCTCCTATGATGAAAAGCTCTCGGAATATTCCAAGCGCTATGAAATGGCCGCCGACAATTGGTCTCAGCGCGTGATTTCGCGCATTGGTTCGATCAGTGCGCTGCGTGGGCGCGATGGGCTGAAGGCAGCGCTGCGTTCGCTCGGCTTCCCGCTGAAATAAGGAAAACACCGATGCGCCTTGGTCAAGCTAGCCCCGCCCGTGCCACCACCCGCTTGCGCGCTTTGTTGAAGGAACCCGCGCCGCTGATCCTGCCGGGCTGCTTCAACGCCATGTCGGCCCGCATTCTGGAACATGCGGGTTTCCCGGCGCTTTACATGTCGGGCTATGGCACCTCGCTCAATCTGCTCGGCCTGCCGGATGCGGGGCTGATTACGCTGACCGAAATGGCGCTGAATGCGAAGCTGATCGCCTCTGCCGTGCGCGCGCCGCTGATTGCCGATGCCGATACGGGCTTTGGCAATGCCATCAATGTGGTGCGCACAGTGGAAGAATATATCCGTGCCGGTGTGGCGGGGATGCATCTGGAAGACCAGGTGGCGCCCAAGCGCTGCGGCCATGTCGCCGGGCGGGAGGTGATTGCGCGCGATGAAGCGGTGCTGAAAATCCGTGCCGCCTGCCAAACGCGCGATGCGCTGGACTCTGATTTTGTGATCATCGCGCGCACCGATGCACGCGGCGCGCATGGCGGTTCCATGGAAGAAGCCATCACCCGCGCCAATGCGTTTTTGGAAGCGGGTGCTGACCTCGCCTTCGTGGAAGGGCCGAAGGACAAGGAAGAGGTCGCGCATATCTGCCAGGCGGTGAAAGGCCCGGTGTTCTACAACATGACCGGCATTTCACCCCGCTTCACGGCGGAAGAAATGGCCGCCATCGGCATTCGCGCCTGCATCCTGCCAGGTGCGGCGATGCGGGCCACCATCATGGCGATCCATGATTTCGCGACCACGCTGAAGGCCGAAGGCCCCATGGCGGAAGCCGCCTATGATGCGCGCTTCAAGCAGCACCCCATGGGCAATCTGCATGGCTTCGCGGGGTTTGACCGCATCCGCGAAATGGAAGCCGAATTCCTGCCGGCTGAAGCCGCCGAGAAATACCAAGGCGGCCTTGGCTATGCGCCCAAGGCGGCCGAATAAGTCAAAGGTGCTGCCTGGGGGTTAGCGCGTGTTGCGTTCACATGAGTTCACGCAACCCGCTCTACACATTTGTTTTTCGAGCATCTTCACGCGTTCAGATGATTCCATCTGAACGCGATCTGC
>JBBAUC010000241.1:0-4470 GCA_040398485.1 Roseomonas sp.
CGCCATTCGTGCGGGTGGCTTGAAGGGCAAGACATCAGCCGAATGGCTGGAAATCTTCGACAGGCTTGATGTTCCGGCCTCACCCTACAATACCATCGCGGGCTTGCTGGATGACCCGCATTTGCGCGCGGTTGGCATGGTGCAGGAAGAAGAACACCCGACAGAAGGTGCAACCTTTGCCATCGGTCAGCCCAATCGTTTTTCCGGCGGCAATGCGCAGCCCGGCAGGCCTGCGCCGCGGCTTGGTCAGGATGGCGCGTCGCTTTTGTCTGCGGCTGGCATGACCGAAGCGGAAATCGCCGCACTCAAACGCGATGGCGTACTGCTTGAAGCGCCATAATGACAAACTAAGGAAACACCCATGACCCGCCCCTTTGAAGGCATTCGTATCATTGACGCCACCCATGTGCTTGCCGGTCCCTTCGCTGCCTATCAGCTTGGGCTGCTGGGCGCGGATGTGATCAAGATTGAGCATCCGGGTGATCCCGACCAAAGCCGCATCAATGGCAGCGATACGGCATTGAATGAAGCCGGTATGGGCTGCCAATATCTTACGCAAGGATCAAACAAGCGCAGCATGACGCTTGATCTGAAGCAGACAGAAGCGCGTGAGATTTTCCGCAAGTTGATCGTGGGCGCCGATGTGCTGGTGGAAAACTTCCGCCCCGGTGCCTTTGCGGCTTTAGGCCTGGGCTATGAGGATTTGCTGAAGCTCAATCCGCGGCTGATCTATTGCTCCATCTCGGCCTTTGGTCATGGTGGGCCGCGCGGTGAACAGACCGCGTATGATCACGTTATCCAAGCGACATCGGGCATCATGGCCTGCACCGGCACGCCGGAGGTGAACCCGATCAAATTCGGCGCACCGGCGATTGATTACGCAACCGGCACCATGGGCGCCTTTGCGCTTTCGGCGGCCCTGTTCCAGCGCGAAAAAACCGGGCGCGGCCAGCATATTGATCTCGCCATGATGGATGTTGCGATGATGATGATGGCAAGCCATGTCACGTCCTACGGGCGCAGTGGCAAGCCTGCGCGCCCACGCGGCAATGACCATGAATATTCGACCAATAGCTGCTACCAAACTGCCGATGGCCTGGTGATGATTGGCGCGAGCAATCTTCGCCAGCAGCGCCGGCTTTGGCAGGCGCTGGGCCGGCCCGATATGGCGAAGGACAGCAATGAAGCACGCCATGCTGATCGCGCACATGAAGCGGCCACGCTGGCAGAGCTGTTGAAGGCCAAGACAGCGGATGAATGGGAAAGCTATTTGCAGGCGCGTCATGTGCCGGCGGCGCGGGTACGCAATTTGGCGGAATCTCTGGCTGATCCGCAGATCAAGGGGCGCGGCGTGGTGCATCACTTTGAAGCAGCACCTGGCGTGACAGGGCCATTTTCTGTCCCCGTCGCCGCTTTCGGCTTTGCGCATGGTGGGCCTCGGGTTGATACGCCGCCACCGCAGCTTGGCCGCGACAATGATGCCATATTGGCCGAGCTTGGTTATGATGATGCTGCACGCGACAAACTGCGCGCCAGTGGCACGATTTGAAAAAAGGAACAAACCATGACCCAATTCACCTTCGACCATATTCATCTGCGCAGCCCTGATCCGGAAGCGACCGCTGTTTTCTACGAACGTATGTTTGGGGCCGAGGTTCTGCGTTCCACGCAGCAGGGTGAACCGCGCGTGGATATCAAGCTTGGCGGGCAGATTATTTTCATCGCGCCCATCAAGGGTGACAATACGGCGCCGCCACCCAGCATGCCCTATCGCGGCCTTGAACATATCGGCCTTGCGGTCACCGGGCTTGACCAGGTGGTGGCAGAATTGAAGGCCAAGGGCGCTGAATTCACCATGGAGCCTACCGCTATCCGCCCCGATATTCGCATTTGTTTTCTGCGCGGGCCAGAGAATGTTGCGATTGAATTGCTGGAACGCAGCGCCTGAGTATTCTCGTCATTGGCGCCGGCCCCGCCGGCTTGATGGCGGCGGAAGCCGCGGCGCAATCCGGTGCCGCGGTGCTGCTGGCAGACCACATGCCATCGCCCGCGCGCAAGCTGTTGATTGCCGGGCGCGGCGGGCTGAACCTGACGCATTCCGAAGCGCTGCCGACATTCCTGAAGCACTATGGTTCGGCCGAACCACATCTCGCGCCGCATATCCAGGCCTTCCCGCCGGAGGCGTTGATCGCCTGGGCTGAGGGGCTGGGCCAGTCTTGTTTCATTGGCTCCTCCGGCCGGGTTTTTCCGCGTGCCATGAAGGCATCGCCATTGCTGCGCGCATGGATGGCGCGGCTTGGCGCGCTTGGTGTACGGCTACTGGCGCGGCATCGCTGGCTTGGCTTTTCGCTTGATGGCGCGGCGCGTTTTGCCACACCGGATGGAGAAGCGCAGATCGAAGCGTCTGCCACCGTTCTGGCGCTTGGCGGTGCTTCCTGGCCGCGGCTTGGGTCGGATGGTACATGGCCTGCGTTTTTGCCGGGCATCGAAACGCGCCCTTTCGCGCCATCCAATATGGGCTTTGCCATTCCCTGGTCTGAACATCTGCGGCAGCGTTTCGCCGGCACACCGCTCAAGCGCATTGCTTTGTCTTTCGGTGGCATCACGCAGCGCGGTGAGGCGATGATCACCGAGGCAGGCATTGAAGGTGGTGCGGTTTATGCCTTGAGTGCCGCGTTGCGCGATGCGCTGCAACGGCAGCATAGCGTCACGTTGCATCTTGATCTCAGGCCCGATCTCAGCCTTGCCGATCTAGCTGCGCGGCTTTCGGGCCGGCAGGGCAGCCTTTCGCTCGCCAATCATTTGCGGCGCAATGCAGGGTTGGCGCCGGTTGGGATTGCTCTGGTGCAGGAAGCGCTGAAATCCAGCGCTGCAACGCCGGATCTTTCCGCCCTGATCAAGGCTTTAGCGCTACGGGTAACAAGCAGTTTCCCGATTGCGCGCGCGATTTCCTCGGCAGGCGGGCTTTCCTGGTCTGAGGTAGATGAAAACCTGATGCTCCGCCGCTTGCCTGGCGTTTTCGCCTGTGGCGAAATGCTGGATTGGGAAGCACCGACGGGTGGCTATTTGCTGCAAGCCTGTTTCAGTACGGGCCGCGCGGCGGGCTTGGCGGCCGGGCGCATGGATGTTCAGCGGGTTTAACAATAGGGGATGACCATGGCGGAATTTGACCTTGTAGTGCGTGGCGGAGAGGTTGCGACCGGTTTCGGCACCACACGATGCGACATTGGTGTGAAGGATGGGCGCATTGTCGCCCTCGGCGAAAAACTTTCCGATGGTGCGCGCGTCGTGGATGCCGCCGGTACGCTGGTGCTGCCTGGTGGCGTGGATAGCCATTGCCATATCGAAGAACCCTCTCGTGGTGGCTATGCCAGCACGGGCCTGGCGGAACCGCCGATTACGGTGAATGAGGAAAGCTTCGCCACAGCTTCCACCGCAGCTTTCGCCGGCGGCACCACTTCCGTCGTGTGTTTCATTCCGCAATGGAAGGGCTATGGCGTTTGGGATCGTTATACGGATTACCGCGCCCGCGCCGCGCGCGGCATGATTGACCATTCCTTCCATCAGATCATCAGCGATCCGACCGATGCGGTGATGGATGAGGAAGTGCCTCGGCTTGTCGCGGAAGGTGTGCGCAGCCTGAAGGTGTTTCTGACCTATGAACCTTTGCATTTGAATGATGCGCAATATCTCCGCGTCCTTACCAAGGCGCGCACGCTTGGGTGCCTGGTGACGGTGCATTGCGAAAATTATGAGGCGATCAATTGGCGCACCCATGAATTGCTGAAGCATGGCATGACCGCGCCGAAATACCACGCCTGGGCACGCCCGCCCGTGGTGGAGCGTGAGGCAACGCACCGCGCCATCGCCCTTGCTGAATTGGTGGATCAGCCGCTCCAGATCTTCCACGTTTCCTGCGAAGAAGCCGCCGAGGAAATCGCCCGCGCCCAGGCGCGTGGTGTGAAAGTGTGGGGGGAGACCTGCCCGCAATATGTCAGCCTGACCGCCGCAGATATGGACCGCCCAGGCTTTGAGGGAGCGAAATTCATGTGCAGCCCGGCACCCCGCAGCCGCGAAGAACATGAACGCGTGTGGGAAATGATCAGGCGCGGCACTTTGGATGTGATTTCATCCGACCACTGCGCCTTTTCCTATGAGGGTGATCACGGCAAGCGCCAGAATGGTACTGACGCCGTGTTCCGCGATATCCCGAACGGCATTCCAGGCTTCACCGCGCGCCTGCCGATCATTTTCAGCGAAGGTGTTTCAAAAGGGCGCATCAGCCTGGATGAATTCGTGCGCCTAACCAGCACCAACCCCGCGCGGCTGATGGGGCTTGCGCCACGCAAAGGCATGATCGCGGTGGGCGCTGATGCTGATCTGGCGCTGTGGGATCCACAAAAGAAAGTCACCATCACCAATGCGCTGATGCAGCACGCGATTGATTACACCCCTTATGAGGGGATGGAG
>JBBAUC010000242.1:0-4438 GCA_040398485.1 Roseomonas sp.
CAATCAGGGCGGACCCGATGATATTCACCGCCAGCGTCCCCCAGGGAAAGCCCGTACCAAACAGCACCAGGCCGGCGTGGGAAACCACGTAGCGCAGCACGGAACCCGCGGCACCGCCCAAGGCCACCAGCAGTAAGGACAGGGGCGAAAATGCTGTGCCCATCAGCGTTTCCTTTTGCGGCGCAGTTCCGCGAAGCGCGCCAAACGCTCGGCAACCGCAGCCTCAGCCCCGCGATCGGTCGGGCGATAGAAAACGCGCCGGCCCATCTCCTCGGGGAAGTAATCCTGGCCGGAAAAGCCCCCCTCAGCCTCATGGTCATAGGCATAGCCGGCGCCATAGCCAATTTCCTGCATCAGTTTCGTCGGCGCATTCAATATGTGCTTGGGCGGCATCAGGCTGCCGGTTTCCCGCGCGGCGCGCATCGCCTCATTAAACGCCTGATACACCGCGTTGGATTTCGGCGCGGTCGCCAAATGCACCACAAGCTGCGCCAACGCCAATTCGCCTTCGGGTGAACCCATACGCTCAAAGGTTTCCCAGGCGGCGATGGCAAGCGGCAGCGCACGAGGGTCGGCCATGCCGATATCCTCGGCCGCGAAGCGCGTGAGGCGCCGGGCGATGTAACGCGGGTCCTCGCCGCCGGTCAGCATGCGCGCAAACCAGTAAAGCGCCGCATCGGGGTCTGATCCGCGCATGGATTTATGCAGTGCGGAGATCAGGTTATAATGTTCCTCGCGGTCCTTGTCGTAAAGTGCGGCGCGTTTCGCGAGCAAGGCTGAAAGCCCGGCGGGATCAAGCGGCGGGGTGGCTTCGGGCAGGGCGAATAATTGTTCGGCCATGTTCAGCCCGTAGCGGCCATCGCCATCCGCCATGGCCCTCAGCGCGGCGCGCGCTTCGGGGGCAAGTGGCAGGCCGCGGCCCATGAGTGCTTCGGCGCGGGTCAGCAGCAATTCAAGCGCGGCATCGTCCAGGCGCTTCAGCACCAGCACCTGGCAGCGGGACAGAAGGGCTCCGTTCAGTGCGAAGGATGGGTTTTCCGTGGTGGCGCCAACAAGCGTCACGGTGCCGTCTTCCACCACGGGCAGAAAGCCGTCTTGTTGCGCGCGGTTGAAGCGGTGGATTTCATCCACGAAAAGCAGCGTGCCTTGGCCGTTGGATTTGCGCGCGCGGGCTTCTTCAAAGGCGCGCTTCAAATCGGCGACGCCGGAAAACACGGCGGAAAGCGCGGTGAAGCGCAGCCCAGCGGCTTCGGCCAGCAAGCGCGCAATGGTGGTTTTGCCAACGCCTGGCGGGCCCCACAAAATCAAGGAAGCGAGCGACCCGCGCGCCAACATGCGCGAAAGGCTGCCCTCGGCCCCCAGCAGATGATCCTGCCCGACCACCTCGGCCAATGTCGCCGGGCGCAGCCTATCGGCCAGGGGGCGCACGCCTTCCGCCGGCGATGTGGTGGCTTCCGGCGTGCCGAATAGGTCAGGTGAGGCAGGAGGGCGGGCCATGGCGTGCTTCAGCGGATCGCCAGCGCATTGCCGGGGCTGCCAATGCCGCCGCGATGGTTCAAGGGTGCGGCGGTGAAAAACGCCGTGAAGCGTCCGGTGGCGGCGCTGTCTTCGGCTAATTCCTCGAAATCAAAGAACTCGCCCAGGCACATGCCAAGCCGGGCGATGGCGAGATGCAGCGCAGGCTTCCAGGGGAAGATCGGCCAGGCCTCGACCGTTGGGTTATCGGCGGCGACAGCGGCGATGCCCTGGTCCCACAGGAAGCGCCACATGCCTTCCCCGCCATCAAGGCCGGAATAGTCGCGGGCGCCGGCTTCGCCTTGGATCAGCAAGTGGCGTGCGTCGGCATCCGCCGCGGCGCGGAAGGCCGTCAGCCAGCCGGTGCGCACCAGCAGGATATCGCCGGGGCGGAGCGCGACACCCTGCGCGGCAAGGCAGGCCGCAACGTCCTCGGCAGTGGCGCGTCGCCCGCCCATCGCACCCCAATCGCGCCCGGTGCGCGCAAAATGCCGCGCGAGGTCCACCAGCACCGCGCGCCCGGCAATGCCATGCGCGAGCGCCTTGTCGATACCGTTGCGGCTTTGCGGGCCGTGCACAATGGAAGAAAGCGGCGCGTGATTGTAAAAACCATGCGTGGCGTCAGCGAAATGCGAAAGCCCATCCCATTGCGTGCTACCTTGCAGCCAGAAGCCATCAAGCTTGTCATCGCGCGTGATGCGGCCGGGGTGGTCTTCCTTCACCATCACCGGCGTGGGGGCGGCGCGGCGGCGATGCGCCCCTTCATGCGCGGCACCGAAGGGCTCGTCCAAGGGCAGGTTCACATTGAAGCGGCGGCCTTGGCGGATTTCATCCCGCGCGGCGGCGACGGTTGCATCCGTGATGCGGTTCAGCGTGCCGATCTGATCATCAGCCCCCCAAACGCCCCAGGAAAGCGGCAGGCCGGTGGGATCGCCCTCAGGGCGCGGAAGGTCATCATAGCGCGGTGGAGTCTTCATGCCCGCAGTCTAGCGCCAAGCGGCGCCGCGCATCACCCCTGGCTTGACGCGCCCTGCCCACACCCGCACATCGTGGGCCAAGATAAGGAACGCTGCCCATGAAACTGTCTCGCCGAGTGCTGTTTGCCGCCGCTGTCCTGCCCATGCCTGCCTTGGCGCAAGCCCGCAGCATCCGGCTTGTGGTGCCCTTCGCCGCCGGCGGGGCCGCAGATTCGGCAGCGCGCACCTTGGCACCCCGCATGGCGGAACGGCTGGGGGCGACGATTGTGGTGGAAAACCGCACCGGCGCTGGTGGTTCGATTGGCGGCGCTGAAGTGGCGCGCGCGGCCCCCGATGGCACGACTCTGCTATGGGATGCGTCGTCGCATATCGTGAACCATGCGCTGCTGCGCGGGCTTTCCTTCGATTACGCCACGGCCTTCAAACCGATCAGCATGGCGACCAGCTTCCCGCAAGTGATTGCCGTGAAGGCGGATTTCCCCGCGCGCGATCTGGCCGCCTTCATCGCCGCCGCCAAGGCTCGGCCAGGCGCCATCAGCATGGGCACTCAGGGCAATGCCACGGCGGGGCACCTCGGCCTGGTGCAATTCGCCCGCGCCGCCGGCATCGAGGTAATCCACGCCCCCTATCGCGGCGGGGCGGATGCGGCGCGCGATTTAGCGGGCGGTAATCTGGATGGCGTTTTCATCACCGCCCTATCTGCTGGCCCCGTGGTGGATAGCGGGCGGGCGCGCTTCCTGGCGGTTGCCAGCGCTGCCCGCCTGGCCGCGCGGCCAGAGGTACCAACCATCGCCGAAAGCGGCTTCCCGGGCTTTGACATCAGCGAATGGGTCGGGCTTTTCGCCCCCGCCGGCACCCCTGCCCCCATGATCACCCGCCTGCATGAGGCCCTCGCCGCAAGCCTGTCTGAGCCTGAAGTACGCGCGCGCCTCGCCCAGCTTGGCGCCGTGCCGGTCGGCAGCGCGCCCGCCGATTTCACGCGCTTCGTGACCGAGGGCCGCGCCGCCATGACCGTGCTGGTCCGCGAAGCCAATATCCGTGTCGAATAAAAGGGCGGTCCTGGCCCTGCTGGCGCTATTCAGCGCCACCCCCGCCCGCGCCATGGATCCCGATATCATGAGCGTGATAGGCCAGCCCGTGCTTTCGCTCGCGCAACGCCCGGAAGTGGGCGTGGTACTGCGCCCAGCCAGCGGCGGGCATCGCGGCGCGATTGCGGAAGCGCTCCGCGAACCCGGCCCGCCCGTTGGCTTACTGGATGGCCAATACCTGCATGGCTATGGCTGCAACCCCGAAGGCTGCCGGGTGCGCGGTATTTTCCTCGCCTGGGATTTGAAAGGCGAGAGGATGTTCATGCTGCTGACAGAAGAAGGCCGCGTGCGGGCCTCTATCCCGCCCGACCCGCGCGCCTGGCCGCGTGAACTGAGCGCCCCGCTCACAGGCTTCGCGCCGGCTTTGGCCGAAGCAATCGGCAAAAGATAAACGAAAAAAGGCGGCCCCCGACAAGGACCGCCTTTGAACTTCGGTAGAAGAAAGCCTCAGCTTTCCGCCGCTTCTTCTTCCGCCACTTCCGGCTTCGTCCCGCTATCCAGGCCCTTGGCGCCCGGGTTGCGATCCACCAATTCAATCACCGCCATATCGGCCGCATCGCCATAGCGCATGCCGGCCTTCAGCACGCGGCAATAGCCGCCGGGCCGCGCCTTGTAGCGCTCAGCGATTTCGCCGAACAGCTTCGCCACCACCGCTTCATCGCGGATCTGCGACAGCGCCTGACGGCGCGCATGCAGACCACCGCGCTTGCCGAGCGTAATCAACCGCTCAACATAAGGGCGCAATTCCTTGGCCTTGGGCAGCGTGGTCGTGATCTGCTCATGCTTGAGCAGAGAGGTCGCCATATTGCGGAACATCGCCGCACGATGGCTTGACGTGACATTGAGCTTCCGCCCAGA
>JBBAUC010000243.1:0-4435 GCA_040398485.1 Roseomonas sp.
GTTCCGGCGGGGTCGTTTAGCGACGGTATCTCCTGGTCCCGGCATCATGCCGCAGTCAGGCAGAAAATCCACTTATCCCAGTTGTTCAGATTACCCGAGCCAGATCTCTTCCCGCCGGCAGCGACACCGGGCGGCAGATACAACTGCGCGGCAAGGGAGTAGCCGCGCATGGCACACGCGCGGCGGGCGACCTCTTTCTCACGCTGCGCGTTGTCATCGGACCGAGCGACGCAGCGCTTGAGGAATTCCTTAGGGGTTGGACGCCGGAACACCCCTCCGATCCACGCGCCGGCCTAGAGGGGGCAGCATGATTACCCTCGACATCCTCTGCGCCCGCTTCACGTCGCTCAACCCGGACGACCTTAGACGCTGGATCGCCGAAGGTCATGTCCGTACCAATCGCGCGGCCGATGATCTCGTATTCACCGAGATCGATGTCGAACGTGTGCGTCTTATCCTTGAACTGCGTGACCTGATGCAGGTGAACGAGGAGGCGCTGCCGATTGTGCTTTCGTTGCTTGATCAGATCTATGAGTTGCGCCGCAGGATGCGGGCCCTGGGCGTCGAGCCTGATGCCTGAATGTGACTGGCGGCGGCGCGCTCTCCGCCCTGGTCGGAGCCCGCAAAGAGCCAAGCCTTCCGCCCAAGGGCTGCGCCGCGCGACACGCGTTCGGCGGCGTTATTCGTCAGGCAAATACGGCCATCGCTCGGGAACCGCGTAAAAGCCTCCCAACGCTTCAACATGTAATCCATCGCCTGGGCGAGGTCATTACGGCGCGGCAGCTTTGCCCGCTCAACACGCATCCATGCGTCAAGCGTCGCCACCAGTGGCGCGACGTCCTGCTGCCGTACGGCAAGCCGCTCAGCCGCGGGCGCGCTATCGATAGCGCGTTCGGCCACGAATATCGCATCGATCTGACGCACGGCTTCAATGGCCAGCGGCATGTGATGCACCTCCGCCAGCTTGAACAATTTCCGCCTGCCACCCGCCCAACAGGCAACTCTAGAGAATGCTTCGGCTGATCTCATGCCGACGGGCAACCTCAGCAACCTTTGCGCCAGCCTCATCAGCCTCAGCCACAATCCGCAGTTTATCAGCATCCGACCGCCGACGGCGCCGCTCAACGCCGGAAGTTATCTCAAGCCCCATCATTGTTACCGTAATTATGAGCGATCTTAAGATCGTCCATAAGAACACATGACTGAAGCTTCACCAGAAAGGGAAGGTGGGGCTAGGCGGATGGATACTTTTCAGTGGCATCGGCTATCAGACCGGTTAGGTTGGTGTGCAAATCGGCTACCGCTACCTTTCCTTCGACCAAAGGGAAACAGCCGTGTAAAGGGCCCATCAATGCAGGGCGCCAATCCTGCGGTGAGTTATTCTTTCTGAGTCAGAATTTTGGCCGCAAGCCGTTACGGTCGCGCGGGCAAACGCTCACGAAGCGCGCGCAATTGCGAAAGCAGTGCCGCCGCCTCTCGATCTGCTGGATTCAACGCGACCGCGGCGGCGGCAAGCCGCTCAGCCTCAGCGATATTCGCGCGGTCGCGTTCTATCGTCGCCAGTGCAAACAGGCTATCGCGGTGCCGCGGATGGCGTTCCAGATTTGTGCGTAGCACCGCCGCGGCTTCTTCCGTCCGCCGCAATTGATTGAGCGCGATGCCCTGGACATAAGCGTAGCGTGCTTCTTCCGGCCGCAACGCGCTAGCCTCACTGAGCGGGCCAAGCGCATCCGCCACGCGCCCCTGCTGGGCGAGTGTCAGCGCCAGTGCGTAATGCGCCTCCGCCTCGCGCGGATGCGCCGCAACGGCACGCCGCAATGTCGCTTCCGCAGCTTCGCGCTGGCCACGCTGCGCTTCGAAATCCGCGAAATTCACCAGCGCACCAAGGTGCGTCGGATCGCGCGCCAAAGCATCACGATAGGCAGCCTCGGCGCCCGCCATATCGCCACGTGCGGTGAGTAAGGCAGCGATATTCACATGCGCCTCTGGCCGTTCGGCTGCGACACGTTCGCTCGTGAGCAATTCTGCCCAAGCCTGGGTGAAGGCCGTGCGCGCAGCCTCTGGCAAAGCCTCAAGCGGCACAGGGGCAAGGGCGCGTGCTGCCTCAATGCGCACCAGCCGCGTCTCATCTGCCAGAAAGCGCGCTGCGTGCAGGCGATTGCGCGGGTGCAGCCCATCCAAGGTGCGAAGCGCCGCCGCGCGCACCAGCGGTTCCGGGTCCAGCAAGGTCGCGCCAATCGTTTGTGCTGAGGCCTGGGATGGGGGCATGGGTAATAAGGAAATGGCAGTCGCGCGCAGGATCGGTGCATGGGCGCGGTTGGTCGCGACGGCGGCGAGCAGCCTATCCGCACCGGCATCCCCATGTCGTCCCGCATGGATCGCCAAGGCGGGGTGCGGATCATCGCGGCGGCGCGGTCCGAACCATTCCACGATCTGGCTTACCGCCCAGGATTGCGGGCGATCTGTGTGGCATGATGTGCAAACATCTGGCGCACCGATCTGCGACGCCACATCAGGACGCGGAATGCTGAAGGCGTGATCCCGCCGCCGATCAACGCCCATATAGGTCACGGCCGGCATGTGGCAGGATACGCATTGCGCGCCAGCACTGCCAGACGGATGCCGATGATGTTCCGCCACATCAAAACGTGCCGGCAGGTGGCATTGCGCGCAGACCGCATTGCCTTCTGCGCGTAGCGTGCCGCGATGCGGTTCGTGGCAATCGGCGCAGACCACGCCGGCGCGCTGCATGCGGCTTTGCGCGAAGGATCCCCACTCAAACACCTCGCCCTGAATTTGACCATCGGCGTGATATTCGCCCTGCTGGAGCAGCATGGGTGCATGGGTGTCCAGAAAGCGCTGGCCCGGCAGCGGGTCCGCGACCAGCGGGCGCGATCTGGAATGGCACGGCGCGCAGCTTTCCACCTGAGCAGCGGTGGCTTGCCGCGGCGGCCCATCCCAATGCGCGATGCCACGAGGATCATCCTTGGCGAAGCGCCAGGCGCCACCGGAAGCATCGCGAAACCATGCTGAAAGCCCGCGATGCGGGTTGGCTTTATCCGCACCGGCCTGCGCCCAGGCTAGATGCGCCGCGCCGGGGCCGTGGCAGCTTTCACAGCCCACACTGATTTCGGTCCAGCTTGTATCGTAGCGATCCGTCGCCTGGTCATAGCTGCGCACCAAGCCGGTAGAATGGCAGGATGCGCACATGAAATTCCACGTCTGCTCGCGCCCAGTCCAATGCAGCGGATCGCCGGCGGGCAGCGGATCATCCGCCATCAAATGGTACCAGCGCTGTCCCCCCTGTTCGCGCGGACGGCTATCCCAGGCCCAGGGCAGCGCCTGGCGGCGCCCATCGGGAAACAACACCAAATATTGTTGTAGCGGGTCTACGCCGAAGGTCTCCGCAATGGTGAAATCCGCGACTGTCCCGCCCGGTCCATCAGTGCGGATAATGTAACGATCCCCCTCGCGCCGGAAGCTTGCGCTATGTCGGCCATCATGGACTGTCACGCCTGAAAAATCGCCAAGCACATTCGCGGGTGTTGCCGTAGCCATGGCGCGCGCGTGATCACTGCTGCGCCAGTCGCCATATTCCCGCGCATGGCAGCTGCCACAGCTTGCCGAGCCGACAAAGCCTGCACGCGCTGCCTCACGCGCCCGAGGTTCTGCCGATAGCGTCAGCAGCGCCACAATGCCCAAGGGCAGCAAGATCGCAGCAAGCAGCGCCGCCCAGCCTGCCAGTCGCCGCGCGCGCGTCAGCGCGGGAATAGAAGCTGGATCTGGAAGCGAAGCTGCCATTCGGGTCCTATATCCGGGCGGATGGCATTATAATACGCGCCAACTTGCGCATTTATAGGCTGCTGCCCAATACGCAGGATCTGCCCCAGCCCAAGGCCCAGCGGCACTGTCCATTGCTGGCCGGACTCGGCTTCCCAATTCGAAGTGATGATTGGTGAGAAGGCCATATAGGTGCCGGGTGACGACGCAAAATTGTAATTCACGAAGGGCTGCATGGTAAGCATATTGTATTGATTGCGTCCCGTACCGCCGGCTGACCAGATATTGTTCACCAGCCCACCGACCACCCAAGGCCCCGATGTGGTGAGCGCAACGAAGCTCGGCCCGCCGCCCCAGATATTACTGCCAAGCGCCTGATCAGTTGTTGTAGGCGCCTGCACCACAGCGCCGGCGCCCCAGATCAGACGCCCGGCCTGCGCCGGGGACAGGAAGGCCGAGAATTGGGTGGCGCCCAGGCCGAAGGTAGTGCCCTGCCCAGGCGTCATCCCCGGCTGCGAGATAAGCGGCAGAATCGTGCGCGTGACCAAGTTCCAGTCTTCGTTCAGGCTGAAGGGAACAACGGGCTGGATGTTGAGCACATTCTGGATATGATCATTCGGGCCATAGCCAAAATTCATATTGTTCTGGAAAGGAA
>JBBAUC010000244.1:0-2271 GCA_040398485.1 Roseomonas sp.
GCGCGCGCGCCGGAAGCTGCTCGCCCCGCGCCGGAACCGGCCCCGCGCCCCGCTCGCGCCGCCCCCGTTGCGCTGGCCACTGCGCCCCCCGCCATCACGCGGGCCGAGGCCCTGGCCGAAAATGCGCCCGATCTCGCTGCGCTGAAGGCGGCGATTGCGGCGTTTGATGCCTCGCCCTTGCGGGAAACCGCGACCAATCTGGTGTTTGGTGAAGGGGTGGCCGATTCTGGCCTGATGCTGATTGGCGAAGCACCAGGCGCGGATGAAGACCGGGCTGGCCGGCCCTTTGTCGGCGCTTCTGGCCAATTGCTGGACAGGATGTTTGCTTCTGTCGGCCTATCGCGAGAGAGCAATTTCTACATCACCAATATCCTACCCTGGCGCCCTCCTGGGAATCGCACGCCAACGGATGCGGAGGTGGCGCTTTTCCTGCCCTTTCTCCGCCGCCAGGTGGCGCTGGTCCGCCCGAAGCGGCTGGTGCTGGTGGGGGGTGTGGCGGCCAAAGGGCTGATTGGCGTGAAGGAGGGCATCACCCGGCTCCGTGGCCGTTGGCATGAGGTGGAAATCCCGGGTCTTGGCCGCCTGCCTGCCTTGCCGACGCTGCATCCGGCCTATCTGCTGCGTAGCCCCGCTTCCAAGCGGGATGCCTGGGCAGATATATTGCTGCTGCGCCGTGCGCTGGATCAGGCCCCAGGATAAGCCCCGATGGCAGCATTTCTGGCCAATTGCCTGCATGGGCTGGAAGCGCTTGGCCCCGGCGGGCTTTGGGCGGTGATGGGCGCGCTATTCCTGGCCGGCTTGGCGGGTGGGGCAAGCCATTGTGCGGCCATGTGCGGGCCGTTTGTGCTGGCGCAGGCCGCCGCTGTCGCGGATCGCGTGGCATCCGGGGGCATTTTGCAGCGGCTCTCGGGCGCGGCGCTGCTGCCGTATCATGCAGGGCGCGCGCTGGGATACGGGCTGCTCGGTGCGCTGGCCGGCGGGGTGGTGGGCGCGGTCAGCCTTGGGACTGGGTGGCGGGTGGTGCTGGCGGGGATGCTCGCCGTCGCGGCGCTGCTGATGTTCGCGCAAGCCTCGGCCCGCATTGCGGCGCTGCTGCCGCGCTTTGCAACGCCGCGCTTGCCGGGCGTGCTGGAGGCGCGGCTTGGTCCCTTGCTTGCTGCACCAACGGGGTTGCGCGGTGTGGCGCTTGGCTTGCTGCTGTCAGCGCTGCCTTGCGGCTTGCTCTATGGCGCCTTGGCCGGTGCCGCAGCCACAGGCAGCGCGCTTGGCGGCACGCTTGCGATGGTGAGTTTCGTTGCCGGGACCGTACCCGCGCTGATGGGTGTGGCTTTGCTCGGGCGGTTTTTTGGCAAAAGCCATGGGCGCCTGATGCGCGGCGCGGCGGCGGGGTTGTTTGTGCTGAATGGGGTGGTACTGGCGGTGATGGCGGTGCGGATGCAGGGGCAGGGCTCTATTCAATAGGCGCCGGCGGTTCCGCAGCCGCGCGCGGCAGAGGCGGCGGCGGCACCCACGGGCGATCACCGCGCCAAGCACGATCAGAAATAACCTGCACCCCCGAAGGCAAAAGCCAAACCGCATGCGGGCCGTCACGCCAGACGGAAAAGCGATCAATCAAAATACTCTGGCGGCAGCGTTGCCGGATGGGTTCGGCGGAAATGATCACAGCAACCGCACCACATTGCGCCATGATATTGCCGCGCCGCACCAGGAAGGCTCCCGGCCCTTCATCCACAATGCAACCTTCAGCGTTGCAGCGAAGTTTTCCCTCAGCGGTGCTACCCTCGGCAGGTAAAGCTTGTGCGGCGGTTTGCCCGTAAAGGCGCAACCAGGAATCACGCGTAAGCGACGAAGCGCCCGTCTGGCGCTGCAGGAAAAGCGTATCGGCAGCGGTAATCGCAATCAGCCGCGCATCGCCGGAAACCAGAATATGCGGTGGCTTGACGAAGGCTGCGCTGGAAAGACCCAGGATCATGGGCAGCACGCCGAAGGCGCGCCACCAACTGCGCCACAGACAAAGCCAGCAAAGCCCAAACGCAAAGACCATCAGCCCCCAAGCAGGGATGAGCGTTGCCGCTTGCGTCGCACCTGGCCAGGCTGCGACGATGCGCGCCACCCATAAAACCCCCTCCACACCAAGCCCCATGACCCAAAGCGCCGGGGCTTCCAGCCCAAGCGGCATGAGCAAGGCAGCCAGCATGCCGGCGGGCATGATGATGAAGGAGGTGAGGGGCACCGCAACCGCATTCGCCGCCACGCCATACCATTGCAGCC
>JBBAUC010000244.1:2371-4433 GCA_040398485.1 Roseomonas sp.
AAGCTGCGCTGCATGGGTACCTGCGCGCCGGTCAGCAGCATGTAGAAGCCACCCGCAAGCAGCGCGGCACAGCCGGCCAGCAGCTTGCCAGGAACTCGGAGCGCCAGTGGGCGATACAATGCCAGCAGCAAGCGACAGACCCAGAAGGAAACGCTCATCACAATCGCGATATGCAGGCCGGAGACAGAAAGTAGATGTGCCAACCCAGAATCGCGCATGGCATTCAGATCGGCAGCCGGGATCGCGCTTTGGCTGCCAGTCAGCAACGCAGCGGAGATCGCGCCAGCAGGGCCGGGCAGGGCGGCCATCACGCGTGCTTCGAGTGTTGTTCGCAAGCCCGATAGCGCCGGCGCTTGCCCTGCGCCTGGCGTCACCTCTGCGGCGCCAATGGCGAAGCCCACGCCGCCTTGGCCGCTGAAATAAGCGGTGCGTTGGAAATCCCAAGCTCCCGGATAGGCCGGTGCTGCGGGTGGGCGGATTAGCGCCCTGACGCGGAGTAAATCGCCCGGTGCGGGCCGTGCAGGGTCATCATTACGCAGGCGCAGGCGCAAGCTACGCTCAAGGATGGGTGCCTCAGGTCCAAGTCGAGCCTGTGCCAAGGTGACCCTCAGCCCCTGGGGCAGCGCTTCGACATTCTGGACAATGCCTTCAATCACCAGTGCACGCGACGGCGGTGTAATTGGGGGGGATGCCCTTTGCGCGTACCAAAGCACGACCGCGAAACCGACGCTGCACGCGGCCATTATTGAGCAAAGCCAACCGCAAAAGGCTAAGCGCCGCGCAAGTATAAGGGCGGCAATGATCAGCGGAGGGGGCAGCCAGATCAGGCGCGCATCAGGTTCCGTGCGCAGGCTGAAGTAAAGCAGGATGCCCGCGCCCATGGCGACCGGCAACCAGAGCGCTTGGTGCTGACGCTCCGCCGCAAAGGCTTCTTGTGCCCGTGTCAGGACCGCGCGCCACCTGACCGCGATTGCCGTCATGGCCGTACCAAGGACGCGGAGGAGGATGGCAGAAACACAACCATAGGTTTATATGGTGTTGCATAAACAACCAAAAGGGAAATTGATCAGCCGCCCGGCCAAAGCTCAGATTTCCCCGGCGCTGCTTGTGGTTTAAAGGCAAGGCATCAGGAGAATGATCAGCACACCATGACAGTCCGCACGCGCTTCGCCCCTTCCCCCACCGGCTATCTGCATATCGGCGGGGCTCGCACCGCTTTGTTCAACTGGCTTTTTGCGCGCCACCACGGCGGGGAATACCTTCTCCGTATCGAGGATACGGACCGCGAACGCTCTACCCGGGAAGCGGTTGATCAGATTCTGGATAGCCTGGCGTGGCTTGGGCTTTCGCCCGATGAACCGCCGGTGTTTCAGGCGCAGCGGGAGGCGCGGCATCGTGAAATCGCGGAGGCCCTGCTGGCGATGGGCAAGGCATATCGCTGCTGGGCGACGCCGGAAGAACTGGCCGAAATGCGCGAACGCGCCGCCGCGGAAGGCCGCCCGCCGCGCTATGATCGCCGCTGGCGCGACCGGGAGCCTGGGCCGGAACAGGCGGGCAAGCCCTTCGCCATCCGCATCAAGTCACCGCTGGAAGGTGAAACCGTGGTCGCGGATTTGGTGCAGGGCGAAGTGCGCGTCGCCAATAGCGAATTGGATGACATGATCATCCTGCGGAGTGACGGCACGCCGACTTACCTGCATGCCGTGGTGGTGGATGATCACGATATGCGCATCACCCATGTGATCCGCGGCGATGACCACCTTACCAATACTTTCCGCCAATGCATGGTCTATGACGCGATGGGCTGGCACCGGCCGTATTTCGCCCATGTGCCTTTGATCCATGGCGCGGATGGCGCCAAACTTTCCAAGCGTCACGGTGCGGTTTCCGTACTGGATTTTCGTGAGCAAGGTTTTTTGCCCGATGCTGTCGGCAATTACTTGTTGCGGCTTGGCTGGGGGCATGGGGATGAGGAATTCATCCCGCGCGATCGGGCGGTGACGCTATTCGATATCAAGGATGTCGGGCGGGCAGCGGCGCGGATGGATTACGCGAAGCTCAC
>JBBAUC010000245.1:0-4429 GCA_040398485.1 Roseomonas sp.
CTGTGTGCGGTCGCGGTCCAGGTCAAGAAAAATTGAAGGCGCGGCAGCCGAATAAGTGGAGAAAACGCGATTGAGCGCGGGGTCCTGATTGGCGGCAAAAACCAGGCCGCGCATGACCGCCGCCATTTCTGCCACAGGGCGCCCTTCCAGATTTTGCAACTGGTATTGGAAGCCGCCGCCGGTTCCAAGCCCGATGATCGGCGGCAGGTTGAAGGGCACCACCAGCGCCGGCACCTGCGCCGTGCCGCGCGCAACAGCCGCCAGAAGCGCGTTCACCTTTGCCTCAGGCGCAGTGCGATCCGCAAAAGTTTTCAGCGTCACGATGAAGAAGGCGCTATTGGATTGCGCAAGGCCATTCAGCATCGAAAAGCCAGACACACTCTGCACCGCTTGAATGCCAGGCAGCGGCTGAATAATCGCGGCCACCTGCTGGCTCAATTCCCGTGTGCGGTTGAGCGATGCGCCATCTGGCAATTGCATTTCAACGAAGAAGGCGCCCTGGTCTTCCTGCGGCAGGAAGCCCGTTGGGGTGCGGCTGCCAATGCCGTAAATCCCAAAGGCAATCACGCCCAGCAAAACCAGGCTGAGCGCCGAAAGCCGCACAAGACGGGCGACAATCGCACCATAGCCATCGCGCACCGCATCAATAAAGGCCGAAACCCGGCCCATAATACCGGTTTTCGGCCCGTGATGCGGCTTCAGCAATATGGCGCACAGTGCTGGTGAAAGCGTCAGCGCATTGATGGCAGAAAACAACATGCCGACACTGACGGTGACCGCGAATTGGCGGAACAATTCACCCGAAATGCCGGGGATGAAGGCCAAAGGCACAAAGACCGAAAGCAGCACCATGGTGATCGCCACAATCGGCGCGGTGATGCCTTCCATGGCAAGCTTGGTGGCTTCGGGCACCGAAAGCTCTGGGTGGTGCTCCATGGTGGCTTCGACATTTTCCACCACCACAATCGCATCATCCACCACAATGCCAATCGCGAGCACCATCGCCAGCAAGGATACGGTATTGGCCGAATAGCCCATGGCGCTCAGCACCGCGAAGGTGCTGATCAGGCTGACCGGCACCGCAATCAACGGAATGATGGTGGCGCGGATGGACCCCAGGAACAGGAAGACCACAATCACCACCAGCACAAAGGCTTCCAGCAGCGTCTTGATCACCTCATGGATCGTGAGTTTGACAAACAATGTAGTGTCGTAAGTCACCTCATAGCCAAGCCCGGCTGGGAAACGCGTGGCAAGCTGGCGCATGGTGGCGCCAACACTATCCGCAACACCTACCGCATTGGCCCCGGGCGAGAGGAAAATCTGGATCAGCAGCGCCGCATCGCCATTCAGCCGCGTCTCCACATCCTGATTCCAGGCGCCGAGTTCAAGCCGCGCCACGTCACGCACACGCAGAATACTGCCATCCTGATTGGCGCGGATGATGATGGCGCCGAATTCATCCGTGGTAACCAAGCGCCCGGTGGTGGTGATATTGAGCTGATAGGACGAATCCTGGCTCATGGGCTGCGCGCCCACGCGCCCAAGCGGTGCCACCTGGTTCTGCTTCTGGATCGCGCCAATCACATCGGCGGGGGTCAGCCCAAGTGCGACCAGCCGATCCGTCTGGAACCAGATGCGCATGGAATAATCGCGCGTGCCGAACATCTGCGCGTCACCCACACCAGGCACGCGGCGCAAAGCATCCAGCACATTGATGGTCACGTAATTGCTGATGAATAGCGGATCGAGCGACCCATCGGTGGAGCGTATCGTGATCACCTGCAGCATGGCAGATGATTTCTTGCGCACCGTCAGGCCAAGGCGCTGCACTTCCTGCGGCAATTGCGCCAGCGCCAATTGCGCGCGGTTATTCACATTTGTGGTGTTCTGATCCGGGTCCGTTCCCACGCGAAAGGAAACATTCAGCGAATAGGAACCATCATTGCCGCTGGTGGATTGCATATAGATCATGCCATCCACGCCATTGATTTGGCTTTCCAAGGGCTGCGCCACGGTCGCTTCCACCACCTCGGCAGAAGCGCCGGGGAAATTAGCGGTCACCTGCACCTGCGGCGGCACAATATCGGGAAATTGCGCCACCGGGATGCGCAGCAGCGAAATCAAGCCGGCAATCGTCGTCAGGATCGCGATGACAATGGCGAAGCGCGGGCGATCAACGAATAATTTTGAGATCATGGCGCTTCAGCCCCGCCTTGGCGCTGTGCCAGGCATCGCGCCACTCGGCGTGGTGGGTGCTGGCTGAGGTGCCACCTGCGCGCCGGGGCGGGCACGTTGCGCGCCTTCCGTGATCACCAATTGGCCAATCTCAAGCCCTTCGGTCACTACAAGCTGGCCACCCAAGCCCCGCGTGGTCTTCACGCGCTTGACCTCTACCTTATTCTCGGCACCCACAATCAGCACAAAGTTACCTGCCTGATCTATTTGCAAGGCGGATTGCGGAATGACGATGGCTTGTTCCGGATCACCCGTTTCCACCACCACCGTCACCGCCTGCCCATCCACCAATAATTTCTGCGGATTGGGGATCATCGCCTGCACCAGCACGGAATCGGTCGCGCGATTGGTGGTGACATCAATGAAATCAAAGCGGCCTGTGCTGTCCAACATGCTGCCATCGGGCAGACGCACGCTAACCTTGATCTGCTCCGAAGCCCCCGCGCCGGCGTTACGCCTGAAGTTCAGCAATTGCCGCTGCGTCACCGGGAAGCTTATGCGGATCGGGTCATCGCGCACAATCGTGACCAGCGTGCCACTGCCGGGGCTGACGACATTGCCGGGGCTGAGCGGCGACCGCCCCGCGCGGCCATCAAAGGGGGCGCGGATTTCGGTATAGTCGTAATTGATTTGCGCCTGCTGCAATTGCGCTTCTGCGGCTGCGACCTTGGCCTTGGATTCCGCTTCGGCCGTGATCCGGTCATCCAGGGTTGCTTGCGAGATAGCGTTGGTTTTCACCAATTCGCGCCCGCGCGCGACCTGGGTGGTGGCATTGGCCAGGTCTGCGCGCGCGCTATCCACTTGCGCGCGGCGGAGTGAAACCTCAGCCGCGAAGGGTGGCTGTTCCAGGGTGAACAGCATTTGCCCGGCCTTGACGGCATCGCCTTCATTGAAGTGCCGCGTCTGCAAAAAGCCGGTGACGCGCGCGACGACATCAACCCGGTCAATCGCTTCGACGCGCCCGATGAAATCGGCCCCGCGGCTGATGGCCTGGCGCTCCACGCGGGCGACAAAAACCGCGGCTGGTGGCGCGGCGGCTTGCTGGCGGGCGGGACTGGTTTCTTCCTTGCAGCCTGGCAGGATCAGGGTCGGCAGGGTCAGGGCCATCACCACCGGTAGCGCAAGGCGCGCCGCGCCCTTCTGGTTACGCAAAGCCATGATGGTCATTCTCCCTCAAACCCCGGGCATCAACAGACCGCCCCACGCATCCTAACGAAAATCTAACACAGTTTGCGCCGACCTGGGTAGCGGCGGCTTGTGCTTGGGTGGCGTTTCACACTGCATGCAATCCGCGCTAGAGCAGCCGCGATGATGCGCGAAGCCCATCCCCAATGTTCAAGCGGCTGATCCGCCATCCTTCTGCCCAGGCGCTGCTCGCCTGGCTGGTGGGGCTGTATTTGCGGCTGATCTGGGCCACCACGCGCTGGGAGCTGGTGGGCGCTGAACATCTGAAGCCGCATCAGGCCGGCCCGATGATCCTGGCCTTTTGGCATGAATGCCTACCGCTCGCCGCGCAGGGCTGGCGGCTGATTGCCCGTGAAAATCCGGCGGCCCCCGGTCGCAGGGCCCAGGCACTGATTTCGCGCCACCGAGATGGCAGGCTGATCGCGCGCGCCGTGGCGCCCTTCGATGTGGAGGTTGTCCATGCCTCATCCTCGAAAGGCGGGGCGGTTGGGCTGCGCCAGCTTCTGCGCGTGCTGGAAGGCGGCGGTGTTTCGGTGATCACGCCCGATGGTCCACGCGGCCCAGCGAGGGAAGCCGCGCCCGGTATCGCTCAGCTTGCCGCTTTGGCGGGGCTGCCGGTGCTGGCCTGCGGGGCGGCATCTTCGCGCATGCGCCGCGCCCGATCCTGGGACCGGATGCGCTTTCCGCTGCCCTTTGCCCGCGCTGTTGTGGTGCTTGAAGCACCGATCCTGGTGCCGCGTGACGACCCCGCCTCTGCGCTGCCCGCCATCACCGCAGCGCTCAACCGCGCGACGGAACGTGCCGATCAGGCGGAGGCGGGATGAAGCCCCAAAGCCTTTCAGCGAAATTCCTGGCCACGCTTTGGGCGCTGATTGCCAGCCTACTCGCGCCGCTTTTGCCGTTTTACCTTCGGCGCAGGGTCGCCAAGGGTAAGGAAATCGCCGAGCGTCTGCCCGAACGCCAGGGCCATGGCGCGGCGCGCCCGTCAGGCCGGCTGATCCGGTGC
>JBBAUC010000246.1:0-4417 GCA_040398485.1 Roseomonas sp.
CTGGAACAGAAGCAGAAGTACCTGCCGAAAATCGCCACCGGCGAATTGCGCCTGCAGGCCTTTGGCGTGACCGAACCCACCAGCGGCACCGATACCACCAGCCTGCGCACCTTCGCGCAAAAGCAGGGCGACAAGTATATCGTCAATGGCCAAAAGATCTGGACCAGCCGCGCGGAGCATTCCGATCTGATGCTGCTGCTCGCGCGCACCACGCCGCGCGATCAGGTGGCCAAGCGCACCGATGGGCTTTCCACCTTCATCGTGGATATGAAGAAGGCGCTCGGCAATGGGCTGACCATCCGCCCGATCCGCACCATGATGAACCATAATTCCTGCGAGGTCTTCTTCGACAATATGGAAGTCCCGGCGGAGAATTTGGTCGGCCAGGAAGGCAAGGGCTTTCGCTATATCCTGGATGGCATGAATGCCGAACGCCTGCTGATCTCGGCTGAGACCATCGGCGACGCCAAATGGTTCATCAACAAGGCCGTGGATTATTCCAAGCAGCGCGTGCTGTTTGGTCGCCCGATCGGCCAGAATCAGGGCGTGCAATTCCCGATCGCCAAGGCCTATGCCCAGATGCGCGCCGCCGAAGCGCTGATTCAGAAGGGCTTGGAGAAATTCGAAGCCGGTCTGCCCTGCGGCGAGGAAGCCAATATGGGCAAGATGCTCGGCGCTGATGCGGCCTGGGCGGCTGCGGAAGCTTGCGTGCAAACCCATGGCGGCTTCGGCTTTGCCGAGGAATATGATGTGGAGCGCAAATTCCGCGAAGCGCGGCTCTATCAAGTGGCGCCGATCAGCACCAATCTGGTGCTAAGTTATATCGGCGAACATGTCCTCGGGATGCCGCGGTCCTACTGATGGCCTCTCAGCCTTTGAAGGGCCTGTTCGTCGTTTCGATGGAACAGGCCGTCGCCGCGCCTTATTGCGCGTCTCGGCTTGCGGATGCCGGGGCGCGCGTCATCAAGATCGAAAGACAGGAAGGCGATTTCGCCCGCGCCTATGATGCGGTGGCGAATGGGCAATCCAGCTATTTTATCTGGCTCAATCGCGGCAAGGAAAGCCTTTGCCTTGATATCAAGAAGCCGGAAGACAAGGCGCTGCTAGAAGCGCTGATCGCCAAGGCAGATGTGTTCATCCAGAATCTGGCTCCTGGCGCCATGGCCCGGGCTGGCTTTGGTTCGGCTGAATTGCGCGCGCGGCATCCGCGCCTGATCACCGTTGATATCTCAGGTTATGGCGAGGATGGCGAATACGCCGCCATGAAGGCCTATGACCTTCTGGTGCAGGCAGAAACCGGGCTGGCTTATGTGACAGGCCGCGCCGAAGGGCCGGGGCGTGTTGGTGTTTCCGCCTGTGATATTGCCTGCGGCATGCATGCCTATGCGGCGGTGTTGGAAGCGCTGATTGATCGCGGCATCACCGGCCAGGGCAAGGGCATTGCTGTATCCTTGTTTGACGGCATGGCGGATTGGATGACGGTGCCACTGCTTCAGTACGAAGGCACGGGTAAGAACCCGCCGCGCATCGGCATGGCGCATCCTTCCATCTGCCCCTATGGCGCCTTCACCACCAAGGATGGCGCCGATGTGCTGATCGCGATCCAGAATGAACGTGAATGGGCCGGCTTCTGCGCCCATTTCCTGGATGAGCCTGACCTGCCGCAGCTTGAGGGGTTCCGCGTCAATAATGAACGTGTCGCCAATCGCCCCATGGTGGATGGCCATATCGGCAAAATGTTCGCGACCCTCACGCGGGAAGAATGCGCCGCAAAGCTGCGTCGCGCCAATATTGCCTTTGGCTTCATCAATGATTGCGGCGGCTTGCGCGACCATCCGGCGCTCAGGCGCGTGACGGTGGAAACCGAAAAGGGCCCGATCAAGATCGGCGCGCCGCCGGCGAAGCTTTCTGATGGGGCGCGCAGCCTGGGGGCTGTGCCGCGGCTTGGGGAGCATTCCGCGGCCATTCGGGCGGAATTCGGCGGCTGATTTGCGCCGGGGGCTGGAAGCTGCCTCCCCGCGCGCCAATTTCAATGACAGTTTCAAGTCAACGGAGAGATCCTTCAATGCAACGTCGTCATATTCTGGGTTTGGCTGGCGCTGCCGCGCTGGCGCCACTTGCCCGTCCCGCCCTGGCGCAAGCCTGGCCCTCTGGCCCCGGCAGGTTGGTGGTGCCCTTCGCCGCCGGCGGCCCCACAGATATTCCAGCGCGCTTGCTTGCCGATGAAATGTCCAAATTCCTGCCGGCGCGCCTGGTGGTGGAAAACCGCACTGGCTCGGGCGTGGTCATCGGGACCGATCTAGTCAGCAAGGCGCCCAAGGATGGGCAGACCATCCTTTATACCACCATCGCCCATGCGTGCTTGCGCGCGCTGTTTGACCGCCTGCCTTTTGATCCGGTCGCGGATTTCATCCCCACCACCTATATCGGGCAAATCCCGATGATCATGCTGGTCAATAAGGATCTGCCCGCGCGCACCCTGCCGGAACTGATTGCCCTGCTGCGCAATAACCCCGGTAAGTATGATTACGCGTCCAGCGGCAATGGCGGCGCGGTGCATTTGGCGAGTGAGCTGTTCCTGCATATGGCGGGCGGCCTCAAGGCCAATCACATTCCCTTCCGTGGTTCATCGGCGGCCATGCCGGAAGTGCTTTCCGGGCGCATCCCCATCATGCTGGATGTCGCGGCGGCGGCGCTGCCCTACATGCAACGCGGCGAATTGCGGGCACTTGCGATCAGCACCAAGGAACGCATGCCCTATGCGCGCGATCTGCCGACCTTCATCGAAGGCGGCGTTGCAGGGTATGAGGCCTATACGTGGCACATGGCGCTGGTGCCCGCCGGCACGCCAGCCGCGACGGTGCAGGCCATCAACACCGCCTTCAACCGGGCTCTGTCGCAGGATTCGGTGAAGAACAGGCTTGGCGAAATGACCATGGAGGTCACTTCCAACAGCACGCCGGAAAGTGCGGCGCGCTTCCTGGCCGCCGAAATGGCGAAGTGGGAGCCGATCATCCGCGCTGCCGGCATCAAGCCGAATTGATCTTGTGCGGGCGGGGGTCGGCCCTCGCCCGCTTTTTGCACTTTTGGCACAATTGGCACAGGGGCGGCGTAGGGGATGGAGTAGCCCTAAAGCATCCCGCTGACCGCTCTGTTAGGTCTCCTGCCAGCACCGCGCTGATGACGTTGCTCGCCTACCCTCACTGGCCAGCAACAAAAATCTTGCCTCTGCGTCATTTTCCTGTCGAGAACTACCTAACGAGATCATGCAGGTGAGGAGTGTAGTGCTCATGGACCAAAACGCTCGATCATGCACGGTTATCTTAGTCGTTTTGTGTCTGTTGTTTGGCTTGCCAATCAGGGCGAACCACGCCCTGGCACAAGACGTGACGCGTGAAACCGGTAGATCTGGCGCCTGGACGACAACTGAGGGCTTTTCGGATGGCATTCTAGGAACCTGCGTCTTAGATGCTACCCATAATCAGCTAAACATAGCGATTATCAATTCTGGAGAGGACTGGTTTTTCGTTTTTCTCACGAGGCCTGCTTGGGCTTTTGCGCAATCCACCCCTGCGCGCGTTCATATACGATTTGGCCGCGAAAGTTGGGGGTTTACCGGGCAAGCCAGCGGCAGAGGTGTTCTTTTCTCTGTTCGCAATTCGGGATTGGAACCTTTTTGGAACGCATTTCGTTTTGCCACTGATGGATCAATTGACGTTTTTGCAGGTAATGGTGGTTCTTGGCGATTGAACCTGAATGGCAGCAACGCAGCGATCACGCGATATCTTGATTGTGTTTCGCGTTTACGTGGCAGCCTTCGTCATTTTGATTCCCCACACTCCCAAGATCACGCCGATTCTCCAGGAACCATCCCGAAGACCGGAGTCGACGACTGGCTGTTAGTGCCTGAAACTGATCATTCTCGCAGACCAGGAGCCATTCCAAAAACTGCGCCACAGCAACGGAATTTCAAATCTCCATTTTGACGGCTATCTTAGTCGGCCATCTCTGGTGAAGCGGAGATTACGGTGTTAGCCAAGCGATCTCGGAAAATCCTCTGAAAGGCCTGAACCATGACCAATCTACCCGCGACCATGAATTTCATTGACCATGGCAAGGGTGGCGGGCCTGAGGTTCTGGTCCCTGCGCAAACAGCGCTGCCCTTGCCTGCGGCGGATGAGGTGCTGATCCGCGTCCTGGCAACGGGCGTCAATCGCCCGGATGTGGCGCAGCGCGAAGGCAGCTACCCGCCGCCCCCCGGCGCCTCACCCATCATCGGCCTGGAATGCGCGGGGGAGGTCGTGGCGACCGGCGCGTCCGTCACGCGCTACAAGGTGGGGGACCGCGTCTGCGCCCTGACCAATGGCGGCGCCTATGCCGAATACTGCGCGGCACCCGAGGCGCAGACGCTGCCCTG
>JBBAUC010000247.1:0-4366 GCA_040398485.1 Roseomonas sp.
CTTCGGGATGCAGCGAGATCAGGTCCGCCCCGGCATCAGCAAACGCCTGCAAATACGGGTCCACCGGCGCGATCATCAAATGCACATCGAAGGGGATGGTGGTGTGGCGGCGGAGCGCCTTGATCAGCGCCGGCCCGAAGGAGATGTTCGGGACGAAATGCCCATCCATAATGTCCAGATGCAGCCAATCCGCGCCTGCTGCGGTGACCGCACGCACTTCCTCACCGAGTTTGGCGAAATCGGCGGCCAGAAGCGACGGGGTGATGAGCGGCGCGGGTTGCACGATTCCCCTTGTAACCTTCGGAACCTTTGGGGACAACCTAGCGTGACTGGCTATACCCTCCTCAATAAAGCGCGCACCACTTCCGCATGGCCTTGATGGCGTGGGCCTTCATCCAGCAGCACGGTGCCTTCCAGCAGTTCCAGCACCTCAAGCCCGGCGAAGCATTCTTCGACAATCGCGCGGCTCCAGAGCAATTCGCGGAGCTTTGGTCCGCCACTGCGGCGCCCTTCCTGCGCGGGCGTGAAGCATTCCAGCACCAGCAAGCCGCCGGGGGCGAGCGCGGCCAGCGCGCCTTGCGTGGCCCGGGCGCGGTCCTCCGGCGGCAAATGCACAAAAATCCAGGCAATCAGATCAAACCGCGCCTTTGGCCAATCCCAGGCGGCGACATCGGCCGTGACGGTTTGCAGCGCCACGCCGCGTTGGCGGGCCAGCGATGCGGCCTTGGCAAGACCCACGCCGGACCAATCAACCGATGTGACCTGAAGCCCCTGGCCCGCCAGCCAGACGCCATTGCGCCCCTCGCCATCGCCAACCGCCAGCGCGCGCATCCCCGGGCGCAGGCGATGCGCTTGGGATTGCAGATAAAGGTTCGGCGCCTCGCCAAACTCAAAGCCGCCATTTTGGTAGCGTTCATCCCAGGCTAGGCTTGTGCTCATGTGCTTCCTCGCGGGGTGGGGCGCCAATCGGGCGGCGCCAATTCAAAGCCGGCGAAATCAAAGGCGGGGCTGACGGTGCAACCCACTAGCGACCAGCGCCCGAGCGAGACCGCGCTTTGCCACCAGCCCTTCGGCACCAAGGCAAAGGGGCGCTGATGGCGGGAAAGGACAGGGCCAAGGTGAACAGCCTCCGCATCATGGCCATTGGCGGAAAGGCTCAGCGCCAGGGGACCGCCGGCATACCAATGCCAGGCTTCAGCGGCATCTACGCGATGCCAATGGCTGAATTCATCGGCGGCCAGCAGGAAATAAATCGCCGTGCCCGCCCCGCGCCCGCCCACTTCCGGCGCATCCCGCCAGATTTCGCGGTAATGCCCGCCTTCCGGGTGGGGCGCCAAATCAAGCGCGGTAATGACCTGCGCGGCCGTAACGCCAGGGTCGCGCAGGTCAATCATGGCTCAGCCGACCGGGACGGTTTCGGCGAGCGGGGCGAGTTTGGAGACTTCCGCGAACCAGGCGGCGAGCTTCGGGCAGGAATCGCGCCAGGGTTCATGGGCGAAGCGGAAATCCAGATAGCCCAGCGCGCAGGCAATGCTGATGGCGCCGATATCGCCAAGCCCGCGCGGCGGGTCCTTTTCCAGCACGGCCAAGGTGCGTTCCACCGCGAGTTTCTGGCGGGCATCGAAAGCCTTGCGGCCATCATCCTGAGGATGAGCCATATGCAGGCGACGGCCCACGGCGGCATCCAGAATGCCATCAGCGGCGGCCTGACGGATCATGGCTTTCAGGCGTGGTGCGCTGCCGGTTGGCGGGAAAAGCGGCGCGGCGGAGCCGATCGTGTCCAGATATTCGCAAATCACCGGGCTGTCATACAGCGCCGTACCATCCTTCGTGACCAAGGCGGGCACCTTGGAAAGCGGGTTATCGGCCAACAGATCGGCCGGCGATTGATGGGGATTGGTCGAGACCTTTTCCAAAAGCCCGCCAATGCCACGCGCAATGGCGCAGACCATGACTTTCCGCACATAGGGGCTGGCTGGGGAGTAATGCAGTTTCATCGGGTGTTTCCTTGGGTTATATTAACGAAATGTGTCCTTGCCGGCACGGATGCGGGCAAGCGTCGCGACATCCGCCGCGCGCATAAAGGGATTGGCGGCGCGCTCAGACGCGATGGTGCTGGGGAGCGTCGGCTGGCCTGCCGCACGCTGCGCATGAACTTCCGCGATGCGGGCCTTCAGCGCGGCATTATCTGGTTCCACCGTAATGGCGAAGCGCGCATTGCTTTCGGTATATTCATGCCCGCAGCAGACCAGCGTTTCCCCGGGCAGCGCTGCAAGGGCGGCGAGGGAGGCGAACATCTCCCCCGCATCCCCGTCCAGCAAGCGGCCACACCCCAGCGAAAACAATGTATCGCCGCAAAGCAAAATATGGGAATCGGCGATGTGAAAGGCGATATGGCCGCGCGTATGGCCATCACTCGCCAGCACTGCTGCGTTGCTGCCCAACACATCCACGGTGTCGCCGGGCGCAACCGCCTGATCGAGTGGCGGCAGGCGGTGCTTGTCAGCCGCTGCGCCAATCACCTTTGCCCCATAGCGCGCGACTAAGCCAGGCACTCCGGCCACGTGATCCCCGTGGTGATGTGTCAACACAATGAGGTCGAGCTTACCGCCCGCCGCTTCCACCGCGGCGGCCACGGGCGCGTCCTCGGCCGGGTCGCAGACCGCAAGCCTTCCATCGGCAGCGCGCAGCAGCCAAGCGTAATTATCCGAAAGACAGGGAATGGGGGTCGCTGTGAGTGCCATGGGGTCGCCCTTTGCTGGGGGGCCATCCCATCCGGCCCCGTAAGCCCCTATATCAACCGCATGAGCGGGGAAATCCATGGGCTGGTCCGATTCTATGCCGCCCCGGCGGGGGCGCTGACGGCGCGGCTGCTGCGCCGGCGCTTGGCCGGGCTTTGGCCGCGCCTGACCGGGCTTTCCGTTTTGGGGCTTGGCCATGCGGAGCCCTATTTGCCGCTTTGGCGCGAAGAAGCGGCGCGCTGCATTGCCCTTTCCCCCGCCCAGCTTGGGCCAGCGCGCTTCAGCCAGGCCGGGCTTTCGGCTTCTGTCTTGGCGGAAGAAGACGCGTTGCCCTTCGCGGATCTCAGCTTTGATCGGATCCTGCTGGTCCATGGGCTGGAAGCGGCGGAGAATGCCGGGCGGTTGCTGCGCGAATGTTGGCGCGTGCTGCGCGATGATGGACGCTTGCTGGTGGTAGCGCCCAATCGGCGCGGCATTTGGGCGCAGTTTGACCACACACCCTTCGGCCATGGGCAGCCTTATTCACCGGCGCAGATCACAAAATTGTTACAGGCGCAGATGTTTCGCGTGGAACGGCGCGATGCTGCGCTTTACGTGCCGCCCTTCACGCCTTTGATGCGCGCCGGCACGGCCTGGGAAAAAGCCGGGCGCACCATTTGCCCTGCGCGCTGGGCGGGGCTCAGCCTGATCGAAGCGGAGAAGGATGTCTTCGCCGCCGTACCAACCGGGGCGGTGCGGGTGCGACGGCGCGTGCTTTTGCGCGCCTGATTGGCCTTTGGCAGCGCATGGTCCATGCTTCTGCCATGGCCCAGGGAGAAACGCCATGAACCAAGACCCACGCTGGCAGCAAAGCCTGCGCTACCCAGACCCTTCCATCGTCGCGATGGATGCTTCCTTCAAGAAATATCACCTGCCGCTTTCGGCTGTTGAACGGCTGTATCACGGAACGCGCTGGGGTGAGGGGCCGGTGTGGCTTGGCGATGCGCGCTGCCTGTTATGGTCCGATATTCCGAATAACCGCGTGCTGAAATGGGATGAGGAAACCGGCGCGGTCAGCGCCTGGCGGAAGCCCTCCAACAATGCCAATGGCCATACGCGGGACCGTCAGGGCCGCGTGATTGCCTGCGAGCATATGGGCCGCCGCGTGGTGCGCTTTGAATATGATGGTGCGATTACCGTTTTGGCCGATAGCTACAAGGGCAAGCGGCTGAACAGCCCGAATGATGTTGTCGTGAAATCCGATGGGTCCATCTGGTTCACTGACCCGCCCTTCGGTCTGATGGCGAATTATGAAGGGGAACGCGGCACGCCGGAATTGCCGCATACCAATGTCTATCGCATTGATGGCCAGAGCGGTGAAATCACCCTGGTGACGGATGAGGTGAACCACCCGAATGGCCTGGCCTTCAGCCCGGATGAGAAAATTCTCTACGTCATCGAAAGCCGCGCTGATCCGCGCAATATCCTGGCCTTTGATGTCGGGGCCAATGGCAAAACGCTGCGTAAGCGCCGTGTTTTCGTGGCCTGTCAGCCAGGCGAATCACCCGATGGCTTCCGCGTGGATGTGGATGGCAATCTTTGGTGTGGCTGGGGCATTACCGCCGAATTTGATGGCGTGCGAGTCT
>JBBAUC010000248.1:0-4271 GCA_040398485.1 Roseomonas sp.
GGCCTTCTTCCACGGCAATCCCGGCCCCGCGCAGCATGGCAAGGCCGCGGCCATTCACGCGCGGATCGGGATCACGCATCGCCATCACCACGCGCGTGATGCCGGCCTCCGCCAGGGCTTCACAACAGGGCGGCGTGCGGCCGTGATGGGAACAGGGCTCAAGCGTGACATAGGCTGTTGCACCGCGTGCCGCATCGCCGGCACGGCGCAGCGCTTCGGTTTCCGCATGGGGCCTGCCGCCGGGCTGGGTCCAGCCGCGGCCTATCACGCGGCCTTCCTTCACCAAAACGCAGCCCACGGCAGGGTTCGGCCAAGCATTGCCCAGGCCCCGCCGCGCCAGGGCGAGTGCTGCGCGCATGTGAAGCAGATCATCATTCATCGCAGCATCATCTGGGCCAGCCCCACGCCGGAGCTATTCCTTCCGCCCCAATTCGCCCAAAAAGGACTGGAAATCCTTCGCCTCGCCAAAATTGCGATAGACGCTGGCGAAGCGCACATAGGCCACCTGGTCCAATTCCTTCAGCGTTTCCATCACAATCTCCCCGATCTTGTTGGAGGGGATGTCGCTTTCGCCTTCGGTTTCCAGCCGGCGTTGGATGGAATTGACCAGTTTTTCGATGCGGTCCTCATCCACCGGGCGCTTGCGCAAGGCAACGCGGATGGACCGCGCGAGTTTTTCACGTTCAAACGGCACGCGCCGCCCATCGGTCTTGATGATGGTAATCTCGCGCAGCTGCACACGTTCAAAAGTCGTGAAGCGTGCGCCGCATTCCGGGCAGGCGCGGCGGCGGCGAATGGCCGCGCTGTCTTCCGCCGGGCGGCTATCCTTGACCTGCGTATCTTCAAATCCGCAGAAGGGGCACTTCATGCCGGATAGATCGGGAAGCGATGGCAGAGTTCCATCACCCGCGCCTTCACCGAAGCTTCCACCGCGCTATTGCCGGCTTCATCATTGGCCCGCGCCGCGCCATCCAACACTTCGCCGATCAGCTTACCGATTTGGCGGAATTCCGCTTCGCCAAAGCCGCGCGTTGTGCCGGCGGGCGTGCCAAGGCGCACACCCGATGTCACCATTGGCTTTTCGGGATCAAAGGGAATGGCGTTCTTGTTGCAAGTCAGATGCGCGCGATTGAGTGCGGCTTCCGCGAGCTTCCCGGTCAGCTTCTTTGGCCGCAAATCCACCAGCAACAGGTGATTGTCGGTGCCCCCGGTCACAAGGTCGAGGCCCTGCGCCTGCAATTCACCCGCCAGCGCCTTGGCATTGGCGACGATCTGGCGCGAATAGGTGCGGAATTCCGGGCGCAGCGCTTCACCAAAGGCAACGGCCTTGGCCGCGATCACATGCATCAGCGGCCCGCCTTGCAGGCCGGGGAATACGGCGCTGTTGAACTTCTTCGCGAGCGCTTCGTCATTCGTCAAAATCATGCCGCCGCGTGGGCCACGCAAAGTTTTGTGCGTGGTGGTGGTCGCGACATGCGCATGCGGGAAGGGCGAAGGGTGCGCGCCACCGGCAACCAGGCCCGCGAAATGCGCCATATCCACCAGGAAATAGGCGCCGACTTCATCGGCGATGGCGCGGAAGGCCGCGAAATCCCAAATGCGGGCATAGGCGCTGCCCCCGGCGATGATCAGCTTTGGCTTTGCTTCACGCGCAATGCGCGCGACTTCCGCCATATCAATCTGCTGGTCTTCGCGCCGCACCGTGTAGGGCACCGGTTTGAACCATTTGCCGGAAAGATTAGCGGGTGACCCATGCGTCAAATGCCCACCGGCCGCGAGATCAAGCCCCATGATGCAATCGCCTGGCTGCAACAGTGCCAGGAACACCGCCTGATTGGCCTGCGCGCCCGAATGCGGCTGCACATTGGCGAAGCCGCACTCAAACAGCTTGCAGGCGCGTTCAATGGCCAGACGCTCGGCAATATCCACCGCCTCGCAGCCGCCATAATAGCGCCGGCCCGGATAGCCTTCGGCGTATTTATTCGTCATCACCGACCCCTGCGCTTCCATCACAGCGCGGGAGACGATGTTTTCTGAGGCGATCAGCTCAATCCCATCCTGTTCGCGTTCCAATTCCTGCGCCACGGAGGCAGCAATTTCGGGATCGGATGCGGCCAGGCTGGCGGTGAAAAAGCCGGCAGGGGGCGGGGCGGCGCCGAGGCCTTCCGGCGCACGGACCAGGGCAGGGAGGGAGGTTTTCATGGCGTTGTTTTTGCGCCTGCCGCGCCCTGCTTGGCAAGCGCTGGATCGAGCTTTTGTACCCGCCCTACATGCCGCCCGCCTTCAAAGGGTGAGGCCAGAAAGGCCCGGATGGCATCCAGCGCCACCTCAATCCCCGTTGTGCGAGCGCCAAGGCAGGCGATATTGGCGTTGTTATGGGCGCGGGTGAGCCGCGCTTCGGTCGCGTTATGCAGCACGGCAGCGCGAATGCCGGGGTGGCGATTGGCGGCGATTGCCATGCCAATCCCAGTGCCGCAGACCAGAATGCCGAAGCCGTCACTGCCCGCCACCCGGTCGCAAACCGCATGGGCGAAATCCGGGTAATCCACCGATTCAGGGCCATGCGTGCCGAGATCATCGAAAACCAGCCCCTCGGCTTCCAGCGCTGATTTCAGCGCCTGTTTGAGCGGCAGGCCGGCATGGTCCGAGGCGATGGGGATGGGCATGGTGGGGCGCTCCATTGGCCGAGAAATGACGGCTTAGCGGAAATTTTCGCGATTCGCAGCCTGGGTTTCAGCCGAAAACCTGCCCCCAGGCAGTGCGCAGCGCCTGATCCACTTCCGCCATGCTGGCCGGGATGCCGAGTGCATGCAGGCTGGTGACGCCATGTTCCGCAATGCCGCAGGGCACAATGCCGCCGAAATGGCCGAGATCCGGCGCCACATTCAACGCCACGCCATGCCAGGATACCCAACGCGTCACGCGCACCCCAATGGCGCCAATCTTGGCTTCCTGCCCGGTTGTCCGATCCGCCACCCAAATGCCGACCCGGCCTTCGCGCCTTTCGCCCTGCACGCCGAAATGGGCGAGCGTTCGGATCAGCCATTCCTCCAACCCGGCCACAAAGGCACGCACATCGCGCGCCGGGATGCCGCCATGGGGGCGGTGCAGATCGAGCATCACATACCCAGTGCGCTGCCCCGGCCCGTGATAGGTCCATTGCCCGCCGCGCCCAGCCTCAAACACTGGGAAGCGGGCATCGCGCAAATCCTCAGCGCGGGCCGACGTACCAGCAGTGTAGCTTGGCGGGTGTTCCACCAGCCACACAGCCTCCGCCTCACTCCCCGCACGTATGGAAGCGGCGCGGCTTTCCATGCGTGCCAGCGTCTCGGCATAGGGGGTAAGGCCCGGCAGGGTTTCCCATTCAAGGGCGGGCGTTGATGGCAGCGCATTCATGGGCTAATAGGCCCGCCTTCTACCTGGTTTGCGGCCATGGCGGAATGGTAGACGCGCCAGCTTGAGGTGCTGGTGGGGGAAACCCCGTGGAAGTTCGAATCTTCTTGGCCGCACCAAATTTCACCCTTTCGGGTGTTGCTGGGTAAGGTAGCCCTCATGGATGATGATTTCCGTAAAGCCGCGCTGGATTACCACCGGCTGCCCCGCCCCGGGAAGCTTTCCATCACGCCGACCAAGCGGATGGAAACCCAGCGCGATCTTGGCCTGGCCTATTCCCCCGGTGTCGCCGCGGCGTGTGAGGCCATAGCCGCCGACCCTCGCGCTGCCTTTGACTATACCGCCCGCGGCAATCTGGTGGCGGTGATTACCAATGGCACAGCGGTGCTGGGGCTTGGCGCCATAGGCGCGCTGGCGTCCAAACCCGTGATGGAAGGCAAGGCGGTTCTATTCCAGAAATTCGCCGGCATTGATTCGATTGATATCGAAATTGATGAAAAAGACCCCGACAAGCTGATCGAGGTGATCGCCGCGCTGGAACCCTCCTTCGGCGCGATCAATCTGGAAGACATCAAGGCGCCTGAGTGCTTTGAGGTTGAACGCCGCTTGCGCGAACGCATGCGCATTCCGGTCTTTCATGATGACCAGCATGGCACGGCGATCATTGTCGCGGCCGCCGTCCGCAACGGACTTTTGCTGCAAGGCAAGCGGCTGGAAGATGTGCGCCTGGTCAATACCGGCGGGGGTGCGGCGGCCCTTGCCTGCCTTGATCTGCTGGTGGCCATGGGCCTCAAGCGCGAAAACGTGACCATCTGCGATATTGGCGGCGTGGTGCATACGGGGCGTGATGATCTTGACCCCTACAAGGCCAAATGGGC
>JBBAUC010000249.1:0-4271 GCA_040398485.1 Roseomonas sp.
ACGCGCTGGCGCACGGTTTCGGCCAAATCTGCATCCAGCCTGGCGTTGGACCGATGCACGATCAGATTGACGCCAAAGGGCGCAGCGGCATTGCCGGTTCTCTCCCGGATTTCGGCGAGCCATTCCCCATAACCCTCGGTGCTGCGCTGATTGAGCGCGGGGAAGCTGCCCACCACGCCGGCCTTGCAGGTTTCCACCACCAGATCGGGGCCGGAGACCAGGAACATGGGGGCGGCAATCACCGGCAGGGCGATTCTGCCCTGAAACAAGGCGGGGATGGGCATGGGCGGTCCTTTGAAGGGGAGGAGGTAACCCTGCCGTGGCAGGGCTAAGGGTGCAAGGCCATTACCTTATTGCATCCGGGCACAAAGCAAGCCTAGGCTTCCCCCTGAGGCACCGTGAGCGTGCCAAGGGATGAAACGGCGCCTGGCGCCAGGGTAGAGGAAATCCGGCATGAAACTCGGCGCGGCCATTGCGGAAATCATGAAGCGTGAGGGGATTCAGATCCTCACCGGCTATCCGGTCAATCATTTGATCGAATACGCGGCGGATGCGGATATCCGCCCCATCATGGTCCGGCAGGAGAGAATCGGCCTGCATATGGCGGATGCCATTTCGCGCGTAACATCGGGCCGCACCATCGGCGCCTTCTGCATGCAGCATGGCCCGGGCGCCGAGAACGCCTATGGTGGTGTGGCGCAATGCTATGGCGAAAGCGTGCCCGTGCTGGTGCTGCCAATGGGCTATCCGCGCCGCATTGCGCATATTGACCCGAATTTCAATTCTTCCGTGCAAATGCGCGGCATCACCAAATCCGCTGAGCCCATCATGAGCGCGGCTGAGGTGCCGAATATTCTGCGCCGTGCTTTCGCGCGGCTGCGCAATGGCCGTGGCGGTCCCGTGCTGGTCGAAATCCCGACCGATATGTGGAATGAGGAAGTGCCGGAACCGCTCGCCTATCACCCGGTTGCGGCCACGCGTTACGGGCCTGATCCGGTTGATTTGGAACGCGCTGCGGCCATGCTGGCGAAAGCGAAGCGGCCGGTGATTTATGCTGGCACTGGCGTGCATTGGGCGCGCGCCTGGCCGCAATTGCAGGCTTTGGCTGAAATGCTGGCGGCGCCCGTCACCACCAGCCTTGGCGGCAAATCCGCCTTCCCGGAAGATCATCCGCTTGCCTTGGGGTCAGGTGGCCTCGCGATGCGGCGTGGTGTCAGGCATTTCCTGGATAATGCCGATGTGATCCTTGGGATTGGCTGTTCCTTTACCGAGACGAATTTCGGCGTGAAAATGCCAAGCGGCAAGAAGATCATTCACGCGACGCTGGATCCTGACCATTTGGGCAAGGATATCCCGATTGACATCGGCCTGATCGGTGATGCGGGCCTCACCATGGATGGGCTGATTGCGGACCTTGCCACGCGCATCAAAAAGCCGCGCAGCCGCACGGCGGTTGCCAAGGAAATCGCCGCGCTGGACAAGGAATGGCTCGCGGCCTGGGCGCATAAGACGGATAGCGATGCCTCGCCGCTCAACCCCTATCGTGTGTTGCGCGATTTGTGGCGGACCGTGGATGTGGACAATACCATCATCACCCATGATGCCGGCAGCCCGCGCGATCAACTCTCCCCCTTCTGGGTTAGCCGCAAGCCGCTGACTTATCTCGGCTGGGGCAAGACCACGCAGTTGGGCTATGGGCTTGGGCTCGCCATGGGTGCCAAGCTCGCCGCGCCGGACAAGCTTTGCATCAATGTCTGGGGCGATGCGGCGATTGGCTTTACGGGGATGGATTTTGAGACCGCGGTGCGTGAACGCATCCCCATTCTTTCAATCCTGCTCAATAATTTCTCGATGGCGATTGAATTGAAGGTCATGCCGATCAGCACGAAGAAGTATCGCTCCACCGATATTTCCGGCGATTACGCGGCCATGGCGCGCGCCTTCGGCGGTTATGGCGAAAGGGTTGAAAAGATCACGGACATTATCCCGGCGATCAAGCGCGGCATTGAACAGACCAAGAATGGCACGCCGGCGTTGCTGGAATTCATCACGTCGAAGGAAACGGAAGTCTCACGCCAATAGAAGCGGTGAACCGCAGGCCGGGAAGGAACAGGGTATGGCGACAGTAGAAATTCGCGACGTCAGAAAGGCCTTCGGTTCCACGCAAATTCTGCATGGCGTGAGCGTGGATATCGAAGACGGGCAATTTGTGGTGCTGGTCGGGCCTTCCGGCTGCGGCAAATCCACCTTGCTGCGTATGCTTGCGGGGCTTGAGAATATCACGGGTGGTGAGATCGCGATTGGCGACCGGGTGGTGAATAAGGTGCCGCCCAAGGATCGCGATATCGCGATGGTGTTCCAGAACTACGCGCTTTATCCGCATATGACCGTCTATCAGAACATGGCCTTTTCCATGAAGCTGGCCGGCGCGCCCAAGGAAGTGATGGACCAGGAAGTGCAGAAGGCTGCGCGTATTCTGGGGCTTGAACAGCTATTGCATCGCTTCCCGCGCCAGCTTTCTGGTGGCCAGCGCCAGCGTGTGGCGATGGGGCGGGCCATTGTGCGCAACCCGCAAGTGTTCTTGTTTGATGAGCCCTTGTCCAATCTTGATGCCAAGCTTCGCGTGCAGATGCGCTCCGAAATCAAGGATTTGCATCAGCGGCTGAAGGTCACAACGGTTTATGTGACGCATGACCAGATCGAAGCCATGACCATGGCGGATAAGATTGTGGTCATGAACCATGGCCGCATTGAACAGGCCGGCGCGCCGCTTGAACTTTATGACCGCCCCGCCAATCTTTTCGTTGCCGGCTTCATCGGATCGCCAGCGATGAACATGCTGGCTGGACGGATCAAGGATGGCAGCTTCATTGATGGTGGCGGCACGCATTGGCCACTGCCGCCCGCCCATGCCGGGCGTGACGGAGCTGAGGTGGTTTATGGCATTCGGCCTGAGCATCTGCGCCTTGATCCTAACGGTATCCAGGCGCGCATCCAGGTCGTTGAACCCACGGGTTCCGAGACGCAGGTTACCCTGCGCATTGGTGAGATTTCCGTGATGGGTGCCTTCCGTGAACGTATCGCGGCAAATCATGGCGAAGTGCTTTCGATTTCGCCCGAGCTTGGCCTTGTGCATCTTTTCGACAAGGCCAGTGGTCAGAGACTTTAGTTTCGGTTCAACCAAACATCAGGGAGTGGAAACATGGCAAATATCATAACTCGTCGTAGTATCCTGGGTGCCGGTGTTGGCATGGCCGCGCTTGCCGCCGGTGGCGAGACCTTCGCGCAAAGCCAAGTGCGTGGTGACGGCAGTGTTGCTGCGCCGCGCCTTGCGATTGAAAATGGGGCGACGCTCCGCATCCTGCGCCCAGTGCGCTTCGTGCAGCCGGATGAAGAAGTGTTCCGCGCCAATGCAGCGCGCTTTACCCAGCAAACGGGCGTTCAGGTGCGTGTGGATTTTGTCGGCTGGGAAGACATCAACCAGCAAACCGCCGTTACCGCCAATACCGGCGCGGGTCCGGATTGCATCATCGGCTTCGGTGATTCGCCCCATATCTATGCGGACAAGCTGGTCGAGGTTTCGGATATCGCTGAATATCTCGGCAAGAAATATGGCGGCTGGATGTTTGTTGGCGAAAAGCTCGGTAAGCGCCACGGCACGAATAATTGGATCGGCCTGCCCTTCGGTGGCACTGCCGGCCCGCTTGTGTGGCGCAAATCTGCCGTTAAGGAAGTGGGCTATGATGCGCCGCCTTCAGACCTGCCGGGCTTCCTTGAAATGTGCAAGCGCTTGCGCCGCGCCAACAAGCCATCAGGCTTTGCGCTTGGCAATGCGGTGGGTGATGGCAATGGCTTCGCCAATTGGCTCATGTGGTCCCATGGCGCTTCCATCACCAATGAAAGCGGCGCGGTTTCAGTCAATAGCCCGCAAACACTCGCGGCGCTGAACTACCTGAGGGAACTTTACCCGACCTTCGTTGATGGCGGTACAATTTCTTGGGGCGATATCAGCAACAACCAGGCTTATGCGGCGAATACCTGCTGGGTTACCTCCAACGGCGTGTCGCTCTATTTCGCGCTGAAGAACGACCCAGCGACGCGCGCCATTGCGGAAGATACCGAACATTCGGTGATGCCGCTTGGTGTCGCGAATAGTTGGCCGAGCGCGCCGCTGACGCTGAATGCGATGGTCTTCAAGCACAGCCGCTTCCCGAACGCGGCCAAGGCCTTCCTGGCCTATATGATGGAACAGGAGCAGTATGAGCCCTGGC
>JBBAUC010000250.1:0-4256 GCA_040398485.1 Roseomonas sp.
GGCTTGATCCGCGCTGGCGGGGGAGACCCGATTCGCGCCAAGACTGCCGTGGATGGCTTCATGGCGCGCCTGCCGAAAGTGACCGGCGGCGGGGCTTCCGCGCAACCCAGCTTCACCGCCGATATCGTGCGCATTCTTGGCAATGCCCAGGAACAGGCGAATCGTGCCGGCGATGCCTTTGTCGCGCAGGACCGCGTGCTGGTGGCACTCGCCGGCAGCGAAGGCGATGCCGGGCGCGCGCTGCGCGTGGCGGGGGCAGAGCCCGACAAGCTGGAAAAAGCCATTGCGCAAATCCGCAAGGGCCGCACGGTGAATAGCCAAAACGCCGAAGACAGCTTTGATGCGCTAAAGAAATACGCGCGCGACATCACCGAAGTGGCGCGCCAGGGCAAGCTTGACCCGGTGATTGGCCGTGATGAGGAAATTCGTCGCGCCATTCAGGTACTTGCCCGCCGCACCAAGAACAATCCAGTACTGATTGGCGAACCAGGTGTGGGCAAAACCGCGATTGTGGAAGGCTTGGCGCTGCGCATCGTCAATGGCGATGTGCCGGAAGCCTTGAAGACCAAGCGCGTCATGGCGCTTGACCTGGGTGCCATGATCGCAGGCGCCAAATATCGCGGTGAATTCGAAGAACGTCTGAAAGCCGTACTGGCGGAAGTGCAGCAGGCAGAGGGCGAAATCATTCTGTTCATTGATGAAATGCACACGCTGGTCGGTGCGGGCAAGGCGGATGGGGCGATGGACGCCTCAAACCTGCTCAAACCCGCCTTGGCGCGCGGCGAATTGCATTGCATTGGCGCCACGACTCTGGATGAGTATCGGAAGCACGTGGAAAAGGATGCAGCGCTGGCGCGGCGCTTCCAGCCCGTTTTCGTGGGTGAGCCCAGCGTGGCAGATACGATTTCCATTCTGCGCGGCATCAAGGAAAAATACGAACTCCATCACGGCGTTCGCATTGCCGATGGCGCGTTGGTCGCCGCTGCGACACTTTCCAACCGCTACATCACGGATCGCTTCCTGCCCGACAAGGCGATTGACCTGGTTGATGAGGCTTCTTCGCGCCTGCGCATGCAGGTGGATAGCAAGCCCGAAGAATTGGACGCGATTGACCGCGACCTCATGCGTCTCAAGATCGAACGCGAAGCGCTGAGGAAGGAAGATGACGCGGCATCGCGTGATCGGCTGCTGAAGCTTGAGAAGGAATTGGCGGAGCTTGAGGAAAGCTCCTCCGCCATGACCACGCGCTGGGAAGCGGAAAAGGGCGAGGTGGTAGAAAGCCAGAAGCTCAAGGAAGAATTGGACAAGGCGCGGACCGAGGTTGAACTGGCGCAGCGCCGCGGCGATCTGACCAAGGCTTCTGAACTGCTCTATGGCGTGATCCCGGGCATTGAAAAGAAACTGGCTGATGCTGGCAATGGCGATACCAAGCTGGTCAATGAAGCAGTGACGGAAGAAGGCATTGCGGCCGTGGTCAGCCGCTGGACCGGTATTCCGGTTGAGAAAATGCTGGAAGGCGAACGCGCCAAGCTGCTGCGGATGGAAGACCAGTTGCGCAAGCGCGTGGTCGGTCAGGAAGAAGCGCTTGAGGCGGTCTCCAAAGCCGTGCGCCGAGCGCGTGCCGGCTTGCAGGACCCCAATCGCCCGATCGGCAGCTTCCTGTTCCTGGGCCCGACCGGTGTTGGCAAGACGGAATTGGTGAAGTCGCTGGCGGCTTTTCTGTTCGATGATGATCGCGCCATGACGCGCATTGATATGTCGGAATATATGGAAAAGCACGCGGTATCGCGGCTGATCGGCGCCCCGCCTGGCTATGTTGGCTATGAAGAAGGTGGTGCGCTGACAGAAGCCGTGCGTCGGCGACCCTATCAAGTAATTTTGTTCGATGAGGTCGAAAAGGCGCATGATGATGTCTTCAATGTGCTGTTGCAGGTGCTTGATGATGGGCGGCTGACGGATGGCCAGGGGCGGACGGTTGATTTCCGCAACACCATCATTGTGCTGACCAGCAATCTGGGTGCCCATGCCATCGCGGAATTGCCGGAAAGCGCGGATATCGAAGCCGCGCGCCCGGCGGTGATGCGTGCGGTGCGGGAACGTTTCCGCCCGGAATTTCTGAACCGGCTGGATGAGATTGTGCTGTTCCGGCGGCTCGCGCGTGGGGATATGGCGACAATCGTTGATATCCAATTGCTGGGCCTCAGGCGGCTGTTGGAAGATCGCAAGATCACCATCACGCTGGATGAAGCGGCGCGGGAATGGCTGGCGGAAGCGGGGTATGATCCCGTTTATGGCGCGCGGCCCTTGAAGCGCGTTATTCAACGGAACTTGCAGGACAAGCTGGCGGGGTTGTTGCTGGAAGGCAGCGTGAAGGATGGCGAAAGCCTGACGGTCACGGCCAGCCCCGATGGGCTGGAACTGCGCCATGCTGCGGCGGACCCCAACCAGGCTGAAGCTGCCTGACAGGGCTTGATCAGGCGCCGCATTCGCGCAAGCTTCCTGCGGTTTAAGCTGGAGGCATAACGAATGCGGCGCAGGATTTTTCTGGGAACTGGGGCGGCGATGTTGGCGGGGGCCGCCCAGGCGCAGCATCACGGCCATCACGGGGCGAATATTCCCGCCGATCAAATGTCAGCGCTTCGCGGGCCCAATCCGCAGGCGCTGACGCCTGAGCAATTGGCGCAGCGCGTGGTGACCAGCCCAGCGCCGGCAGGCGTGCCAGGGCGCTGGGTGCCTCGCGCCCCTTTGCCCCTACCGCGCAGCGAAATGGCCTGGGCGACCGCCTGGGCCGGCAAGCTGCATGTCATTGGCGGCTATGCGCAGGGCCAGGTGGATAAGCCCTATCACCATGTCTATGACCCGGCGGCGGATCGCTGGCAGGAAGCCGCACCTTTGCCGCGCGGCGCCAACCACGTGGGCGTGGTTGCCGATGCGGGCCGGATTTATGCGCTGGGCGGTTTCACAGAACAGAACCGCGCTTCCGACACCAAGGCATTTGTTTATGATGTCGCGGCGGATCGTTGGTCCGCCATCGCACCCATGCCGCGCCCGCGCGGCGCGGGTGCCGTCGCGGCTGTGGGTGGCAAGATTTATCACATCGGTGGCGCGACAGACCCCGCGCCCGAACGGGCCAGCATTGCATGGAATGAAGTCTACGACCCGCAGACCGATAAATGGACCCTGCTGCGCCCGCTGCCGGCGGGGCGTGATCATGCCGGCGTGGTTGTCTGGGAAGGGCGGATTCATGTTGCCGGCGGGCGCTTCAACACCTTCGAGAATAATACCGGCCTGCATCACGTCTATGATCCGGCGAGTGATACCTGGCGGCTGCGCGCCCCCATCCCGACACCGCGTTCCGGCCATGGCATGGCAGTGCTGCGCGGGCGCTTCTGGTGCATGGGTGGCGAGGAACGGCTTTATGATGCGCAAAACCGCCCGATTGATCGCGTGATCGGCACGGTGGAATCCTATGATCCCGCCACCGATAGCTGGCAGCATCACGCGCCCATGCCAACACCGCGGCATGGGTTGGGCGCCGCGCTGATTGGCGATTGGATTTATGTCGCCGGTGGCGGGCCGATTGTCGGCGGTGGCATCCAGACCGCGGTGCATGAGGCTTTCACGCCGGGGTAACTCACCTCTCAAAACCCCGCGAATTTCAGCACCAGCCCCGCAAGCGCGGTGAAGCCAAGGCTGCGCGTGAGCCCTTGCTTCATCGCGAAAAGCAGCACGGCGGCAAAGACTGCTAGTGCCAGCGCTGCCGGATCAAGGCTGCTCAACACCGGCAGATCAAGCCTGATCGGCCCATTGCTGCTGACCTGCACATCGCGGAAAATCACGCGCAACCCAAACCAGAGCGCGAGGTTGGCAATCACGCCAACCACCGCCGCTGTCACCGCCCCCAAAGCACCCTTCAAGCGGGGCGCGGCGTGGAGTTTTTCAACAAAGGGCGCGCCCAGAAAAATCCAGGCAAAGCAAGGCGCGAAAGTAACCCAGAGCGTCAGCACGCTGCCCGCGACCCCGCCCAGCACGCCATCGGCGCGATACCCCGCCAGGAAGCCCACAAATTGCAGCACCAGGATAAGCGGCCCTGGCGTCGTTTCCGCCAGCCCCAACCCCGCCAGCATTTCGGGCGCTGAGAGCCATTGGTAATGCTCCACCGCTTCCTGCGCGGCATAGGCCAGCACCGCATAGGCGCCGCCAAAAGTCACCACCGCGAGCTTTGAGAAAAACCAGGCTATATCGCCATAAACGCC
>JBBAUC010000251.1:0-4195 GCA_040398485.1 Roseomonas sp.
CTGATCAGGTCTGAACCCGTGCAGGAAGATGCGCTGGTGGAACAGGCCGCGGCTGACTTGCGCCTGGCCGAAGGGGACCCCGCCCGCCCGGCCGATATCCTGGCCGCTGAGGAAGCGCTGCTGCTGGCACTCCGCCGCGCAGGCTACCCCTTGGCGAGTGTCGTCGCCCGGGATGCTGTGGTGGATCACGACACCAAGACAATGGACATCACCTGGCGCATCGCCGCCGGCCCACTCGCGGATTTCGCGCGGCCAAGTGTGGCCGGCACCACCCGCACCGATCCCGCGCTGCTGGAACGGCTTGCGGCGCGGCGGCTGGAAGGCCAGCCCTATTCGCCGGAAAGGCTGGAACGCGCCCGCCGCGCCATGATGGGGCTTGGCGTTTTCAGCTTTGTGCGCGTGAATGAAGCGCCCGCCTTGGGTCAGGATGGGCGTCTGCCCGTGCATTTCCAGGTGCAGGAACGCCCGCGCCATGCGGTGGGCGGGCGCCTTGGCTTCGAGACCAATTACGGCCTGACCGCCAGCGGCTATTGGGAAGACCGCAATATCTTCGGCGGCGCTGAGCGGCTTCGCCTGGAAGGCGAGGTTGCGCGCATCGGCGAAACGGGGGTGGATAACGCCACCTATCGCGCCTTTGCCACGCTCCGCACACCGGAACTTCTGGGCCGAGATTTGCAAAGCGTCTCGCAAATCGGCGCGGTGCGCGAAAGGCTCCGTGCCTATGATCGTGATGCTGCCTTGGCGTCCTTCACTTTGGAACACCGCCTGACGGACACCATGGCGATTTCTGGAGGCCCTAACTACGAAGAAGGTCGCATCGGGCGCGATGGCGACATGAACGACTTCAGGCTATTCGGCGTGATGGGTACGTTTCGCTACGACAATACCACAAATCCGCTTGATCCCCGCCAAGGTCAGCGCTTCAGCATCAGCGCCACGCCCTATTACTCGGCGTTGGATTCGAATAGGTTCGCGCGTGTTCTGGCAATAGGCAGCAGCTATTTCGACATTACCGGTAATGGCGGCAGTGTTCTGGCGCTGCGTGCCGCCCTTGGCAGTGCGCCTGGGGCGGATCGGGATGAGATTACCTTGGATAAACGCTTTTACGCCGGTGGTGGTGGTTCAGTGCGTGGCTATACTTATCAATCCATTGGGCCTCGGGATAACGGCAATCGCCCCTTGGGCGGCGCAAGCCTGGTGGAAACAAGCATTGAATGGCGCCAAAGGCTGACGCGAAGCTGGGGTATGGCGGCCTTCTTGGATGCGGGTAGCGTGGGGGAAGACTCCAAGCCTGATTTCGGTGGGCTCCACGCCGGCACCGGGCTGGGGGTACGTTATCTGACCGCGATCGGGCCAATCCGTCTTGATGTTGGCGTGCCGCTCAATCGGCAAAAGGATGATCCATCCTTTGCGATCTATATCGGCTTTGGGCAGGCTTTTTGAAATGAGGCATCTGCGCCGCCTGTTGATCCTGCTATTGGCGATACCGTTATGCTTGGCACTGATCATCGGTGGCGTGCTGGCCTGGGTGCAATGGGGCAGCGGAGCGGCAACGCTTGCCAACTTGGCGGGACGCTTTGTGCCGGGGCTCGTGATCGAAGGGCTCACAGTGGCACTCCCGCGCGAGGTCAGCGCCGCGCGCATCACGCTCGCGGAGGATGGCGGTGCGTGGTTGGATGTCAGCGCGCCCCGCATCACCTTTGACCCGATGGCGCTGCTGCGGCGTGAAGCGCATCTGCATGAGGTGACGGCGCGGCGCATTACGCTGAAGCGCCTACCAGCGGATAAGGAGGAAGCGCAGGACGGCAAGCTGCTGCCATCCCTGCCGCGCCTGCCTGTCGCGGTTCGGCTTGACCGCTTGGCCATTGACGAAATTGACGTTGCCGAAAGCGTTGTGGGTCAGGCCTTCCGGCTTTCCGCACAAGGCAATGCAGCGCTGGTGGATGCGCGCCTATCGGGGGAAGTATCGCTAACCCGGCTGGATGCGCCGGGCACAGCGCAGCTTGAACTTGATCTGGACCCCGCTGCGGATCGGCTGTTTGCAAAGCTTGATGTTGCCGAGCCACCTGGGGGCGTGCTGGCCAGCGCGCTTGGCGCAGCTTCTGAACCGGCGCGGGTGATGCTCCGCCTCGAAGGCCCGGCCAGCGGTGCGGCGCTCACGGCCGAAGCGCAGCTTGGCAGTGTGGCCGAGGCTGCGCTTGCCGGCACCATCAGCGCTGATGCGCATGGCGCGGGTTTCGCGCGGCTTGCCGGCCATGTTGCGGCGGCGCCTTTGCTGCCGGCGCCGCTTGCTGCTGCGCTCAGCCGGCTTGATGTCAGCCTTGATGCAACGCGCAACCTTGCCGGCGCGATCAGCTTCCGTGACGTCAAGGCGCGTGCGCCGCTTGGCGAGGTTACGCTTTCCGGCAGCCTTGATCCCAAGCGCGAGGAAGTTGCCTTACAAGGCAACATTGCGCTCGGCGCCAGCCAAATGCTCACGGCCTATCTGCCGGAGGAAGTTGCGTGGGAAAGTGCCACCGCGCGCTTTCAGGTGGATGGCAAGCTGGCGGCGCCTCGGGTCACGCTGGATGCGGCGCTTGCGGGATTTTCCAGCACCATCCCAGAGCTTGGCGTCGCCCTTGGCGCAACCCCGCGGCTTCAAGCGCGCGCCACAGCACCGACGCGGATTGATAGCCTGACGCTAACAGGTGATGGCGCGGATCTCACCGCTTCGGGCGATGCCGGCGCAACGCTTGATCTTCGCTTCGGGCTGCGGCTTGCGGATCTGGCGCGGCTGGTGCCGGAATTTGCTGGCGCGCTCACTGCGGAAGGTCATCTGCGCGGCGCGCGGGATGATCCTTCAATCACCCTGCAGGCCCGCGGCGAAAGCATCACGCGCGGCGCAGAAGTGCTGACCGCACCCAGTCTGGATTTACGGCTGGAAACGCCCTTGTCGCGCCCGCGCGCCGAAGCGCAATTGCGCGCGAGCTATGCTGGGCTGCCGGTGACATTGGATTTGCTCGGTGTACCAGAAGACGCTGCGCTGCGCTTGCAAAAACTTGAGGCATCCTTCGGCCCAGCCCGGCTTTCCGGCAGCGGTTTGCTTGATGTGCAAAAGCCACTTTTCGATGGCACGCTTTCGCTCAACATTCCCGATCTGGAACCCTTTTCCACCCTGCTTGGCCAGGAATTGGCCGGGGCCTTGTCGCTTGAAGCGGAAGGGCGGAGCGCGAATGGCGCGCAGCAGGTCAGCGCGAAGCTGAACGCACCAGAGATCACGCTGGATGGGCGCGCGCTTGCCTTGCAGATGGAACTTACCGGGGGGCTGGATGATCTGCGCGCCAAGCTCGAAGCACGCTATGGCGAAGCAAAGCTTGAAGGCGAAGCAGCGCTGAGTGGCAAGGATGAAGCGCCCCTGCTGATCTTTGAAAGCTTGGCGCTCTCGCTTGGTGCGGAGCAGCTGAAGATCACTACCCCTGCTCGGATTGAATTGGCATCAGATGGGCGCATCAGCCTTGCGGAGACAAACTTAACCAGCAATCGCGGCGGCAGGCTCAAGCTTCAGGGTTTCTGGAGCGAGGCGGAGATTGCGCTGAATGCGACGCTCAGCGCCCTCCCCATCGCGCCCTTCGCGGCACTGGTGGCGCCGGAAGCGAAATTGGCCGGCACGCTTTCGGGTCAGGCAACGGTTAAGGGGACTGCTGCGGAACCGCGCTTCGACATCCGGCTGGAAAGCCCTGCGATCACCAGCGCCGTGCAGGCGGCGCGCGGTGTGCCGCCTTTGCGCCTGGTCGCCTCCGCCACGGGCAATGGAGCGGGGGCGGAAATGCGTGCCTCGCTCAATGGCGGCACGGCGGTCCGGCTTGCCGCCACGGCGCGGATTGCGGCGCTCAGCGCTGATGCGCCGCTTTCCGGCAGCGTCACCGGCCAGCTTGATCTGGGCAGCCTTGCACAGCCACTACTTGCCGCCGGGGCGCAGCGTGTGGGTGGCATCGCCAATATCAATCTGCGGCTGGAAGGCAGCCTGGCCGCACCGCGCCTGGCCGGGCAGGCCAATATAGCCAATGGCAGCTTTCGCGATTTGCAGCATGGCATCTCATTGAATGAGATTACCGCGGCCATCACAGCAGAAGGTGAGCGACTGAACCTGACGCGCTTTGCCGCGCGCACTGCGGGCGGGGGCAGTTTGAATGGTTCCGGCTCCTTGGATCTTGGC
>JBBAUC010000252.1:0-4186 GCA_040398485.1 Roseomonas sp.
CTTGAAAACAAAGCTTTTTCTGGCGACCTTGAGGGTGCTCAAGCGGAATATTCCGGCCTTTTCTCTCCGAATCCCCGAATTCTCTCCAAAGCTTGAGGGTAGGCTGATTTTTCCAACAAGGTTTAACGCGTTGATCTGAAATGGTTTTATCTATGCTGCGGTGCAGCGTGGTTGGGAAATGGACTGGTGGGGCGGTGGGGGCTGAGAACGGAGAATTGATCGGGGACTACAAGGTTGCACTGGCCTGCTGTCGGCTTGGTGGACACGAAGATAAGATCGTGACCCATGAACCGGAGAGTGGATATGGCCTGCTTTCGACGCTTAGTGGTGCAATAAACGCCAATCATAATTTTTTGCTCGCGGTTATCAAAGATGCTTATCGGCGCAAATGGGAAAGTCTCCCGCCTGCGGGCGTAGGGCTTCCGGCATTCTTACCTCACCGTGCTTATTTGAATACAGTTGGTGAAACCGTTCTTGGCGATGAGATTTGGTCGGCGTGAGCAGATATCAGTATACCTCCGAACGCTTTGCGCAAACCAAGCAGCCCAGCATTTGCCAGGTTCAGAATTCCTCAATGGACAAAGACCAAAACCCTTATTTGGTCGGGTGTCTTGCCAAGCCGAGCGCCTCCGTCCGGCTCAAGCAGGGTTTAATGAGGCTTTGCTGAAGGCAGCCGCTCCATCTCTTCCTTCAACCTCAGTTTCTCGCGCTTCAATCGCGCCAGGGTCTCAGCATCAGGTCTCGGTCGCTGGTCTTCCGCAAAAATCTGCGCCTCAAGCGCGGCGTGACGGTTATTGAGCGAAGCGATCCGGGCATCCAAGCGCATACCGAAGCATCCTTTGCTGTGATGCCGCCCGGGCGGTTGGCCCTGTCCCGGGCAGCCGGGACATGCTAACCCAACTTGCTCTTAAAAAGCATCAACAGATTTCGACCCTGGCCCCGCGATGATTGCTGACCGAGAAGCCCTGCTCCGCCGCCTGCATGAACTCCGAACCGAGCATCGGGATTTGGATACCGTGATCGCGCGCCTTGATGCCGGGCCAGTGGACCAATTGCAGTTGCAGCGGCTGAAAAAGCGCAAGCTGAAGCTGAAGGACGAAATCTCCTGGCTCGATAGCCAGCTTTTGCCCGATATCATCGCCTAAGGGGGCTGGATATGGCCGGAATACCTCTGGTTGGCGTGATCATGGGCAGCCGTTCGGATTGGGAAACGCTGCGCCATACTGCTGAAACCCTGGAAAAACTGGGCATTGCGCATGAAACCCGGGTGGTTTCCGCGCATCGCACGCCGGAACGTTTGTTTGATTACGCGAAGCAAGCGGCGGGGCGGGGGCTCAAGGTCATTATCGCCGGTGCCGGCGGGGCAGCGCATCTGCCCGGCATGGCCGCTTCCATGACCCATCTGCCCGTGCTGGGCGTGCCGGTGCAAAGCGCGGCCCTGGCCGGCGTGGATAGCCTGCTGTCCATTGTGCAGATGCCGGCGGGCGTGCCGGTCGGCACACTCGCCATCGGGCGGGCGGGGGCGGTGAATGCGGCTTTGCTCGCCGCTTCAATCCTTGCCCTGCATGATGCCGCTCTCGCCGCACGCCTGATCGCCTGGCGCGCCGCGCAAACGGAGAGTGTGCCGGAGAGCCCGGTATGACCCCTCTGCCGCCCGGCGCCATGCTGGGCATTCTGGGCGGCGGGCAGCTTGGGCGCATGTCTGCCATGGCGGCGGCGCGGCTTGGCTATCGCTGCCACATCTATGCCCCCGGCGCGGATGAACCCGGCATGCAGGTGGCCGCCGCCCGTACCGTGGCCGCCTATGAAGACCATGAGGCTTTGGCACGCTTCGCTGATCAGGTGGATGTCGTCACCTTTGAATTCGAAAATATCCCGGCCGAGACAGTGGAAATCCTGGCCCGGCGGGTGACCTGCCGCCCTGGCGAAAAGGCGCTTGGCATTTGCCAGGATCGCTTGCAGGAAAAGGCGTTTCTGGAAGGGATCGGCGTACCCGTGGCACCCTGGCGCGCGGTGCGCACCGAAGCCGAATTGCAGACATCGGTGGCTGAACTTGGCCTGCCTTCCGTCCTGAAGACCACGCGCCTTGGCTATGATGGGCGGGGCCAGGCGGTACTGAGGCACCCGGATGATCTGGCGGTAGCCTGGGGAAGGCTCGCGCCGCGCCCACTGATCCTGGAAGGCTTTGTGCCCTTCACTTTGGAGCTTTCAGCCATCGCCGCGCGCGGCGCGGATGGGGCACTCGCGGTATTTGACGCGACCGAAAACGCGCATCGCCATCACATTCTGGATATCAGCTTCGCGCCGGCGCGCGTGGCACCCGAGATTACCGCTGCCGCGCGGGATCACGTGGCGGCGGTGGCGCGTGGGCTTGATCTGGTGGGATTGGTGGCTTTGGAGATGTTCCTGCTGCCCGATGGCCGGCTGATTGGTAATGAAATCGCCCCCAGGCCGCATAATTCCGGGCATTGGACCATGGATGCCTGCATCGCGTCCCAATTCGAACAGCATATCCGCGCCGTGGTCGGCCTGCCCTTGGGCGTGCCTGACCGGCACCATGATGCGGTGATGCGCAACCTGATCGGGCCAGAAGGCATGGCGGCCTGGCCGGGGCTGCAAGGGCAGGCCGGGATTGCGCCGCATCTCTATGGCAAGGCGGAGGCCCGGCCAGGGCGGAAAATGGGCCATGCGAACCGGCTTTTGCCGCTTGGGGCACTGGCCGGGATGGATGATGCTGCCGCGCTTGGCCCGCTGGCCGCGATTGTGGCATAGATTTGTGACTAATCGTATGCTCTGGTCTTCTTTTGTTAAGAAAGCGCCGTTAGGGTGATGTGCATGAATTCTGTTCGAGCCCTTGGTAGGATTGTCCCAGCCGCCGCCCTGATCTTGGGGCTTGGCGCAGCCATGCCCGCGCGCGCCCAGTTTATTGAAGGGCCCTATGTGGCCGGCGCGCTTGGCGTGAATTCTCTGGATGACGCGAAATTTCGCCTGGATAGCGGCCTCAGCCAGGGCATGACGGCGCTTGGCCAGCCCAATGGCGGCCAGCTCGGCTTTGATTTTGGCGGCGTGGGCGTGCTCAGCCTCGGCTGGGGTTTCAGCAATGGGATCCGGTTGGAAATCGAAGGCAATTATCGCAGCAATGAGGTGGATAGCGCCAATGGTGCCGCTGGCCTCGCCAGCCCTGGGGCGCATGGTGGGCGGCAGGATAGCTACGGCGCCATGGGCAATGCGCTGGTGGATCTGGTCCGCATTGGGCCCTTCCTGCCCTATGTCGGGATTGGCGCGGGGTATCTTGTCACCAGCTTCAATGACCTGAATGGCCGGCCCGGCAATGGCAGCTTGCGGCTGCGCGGTGATGATACCGGCGGCGCCTTCGCGCTGCAGGGCATAGTGGGCATTGGCTTTGCGATTGACCAGGTGCCGGGCCTGACCCTGACGGCGGAGTATCGCTACTTGGAAAGCCTGGGGCCGAGCATCCCGGTCAGCTACGTGAATGCTTCGGGCGCCACGGTGCTGTCCGGCAAGGCGGATACGGAAAGCCGCAACCAATCCTTCCTGCTTGGGCTGCGTTATGCCTTCAATGCGCCGGGTGTTGCACCCGCCGCCGTTGCTGCACCCGTAGCGGTGCGGAGCTTCCTGGTGTTCTTTGACTGGAACCGCGCTGATCTGACTGCCCGCGCGCGCCAGATTATCGGCGAAGCGGCGGAAGCGGCCCGCGCACAGCCTGCGCGCATTGAATTGGCAGGACATGCGGATCGCACCGGAACGCCACAGTATAATGTGGCGCTGTCGCGCCGCCGCGCTGAAACCGTCGCGGAAGAACTGATCAGGCGCGGCATTGCGCGCCAGGATATCAGCATCACCGCCTTGGGTGAAACGCAGCCCTTGGTTGCAACGGCAGATGGCGTGCGTGAACCGCAAAACCGGCGCGTGGAAATTATCCTGAAATAATCGCGGGTTTAGGGCTGGCGTTACGCAATTGGCGCAGCACCATCGCGCCAGCCACCGCAAGCCCGCCTAGCGTGCCAATCACCCCTGCCGCATTGAGCGCAAAATTTTGCCCGAAGGCAGCCGGCAAGGGCCCCGCCAGCGCATAACCAAGGGCGCCAAGCGCTGCCCCAAGCGCCGCCCCACCAAGCACCTGCGCGCGATAGGAATCCGTGAGCAAGCGTATCGCCGCCGCTGG
>JBBAUC010000253.1:0-4111 GCA_040398485.1 Roseomonas sp.
CATCATCGTCCCCACCGGCGCCCTGCTTGGCCTTGATGCCGTGCGCGCCGCGGCGGAAGGCGATGTGGAAAGTGTCACCATCGAAACCCGCAAGCCGCCGCGTGGCTTGGCCGGGGCGCCCTATCTTGAGAAGAACAAGATTGATGTCGGCGCCATCACCAGTGCGACGCGTGTTTTCAAGGGAAATGCCTTTGATGCCGCGCAGGGCTTCCCCGCCAATGTGAATGTCGCCGCCGCACTGGCCCTGGCCGGTATCGGGCCGGAACGCACCATGGTGGAAATCTGGGCCGACCCTGGCGTGACCCGCAATACGCACACCATCCGCGTTGAAGCCGCCACCGTGCGGCTGACCATGACCATTGAAAACGTGCCTTCTGAGGAAAACCCCCGCACCGGCAAGATCACGCCGCTGTCTATCCTGGCTTGCCTGAGGGGCCTGACTTCCACATTGAAGGTCGGTAGTTAAAGCCCCCCCAGCAGTTGGAGTTTCCAGGCAAGGACGGGCGTCCTACCAAGATAAATGAGCACGTCCGCTGCGTGACTTCAAAAAAGAGAGGCAGAGGAGTCGATCTGCTTCTGGTTTATTGGCCTTTTACGCTTTTGGCCGGGATCACTCATCGCAATCCTATTGAAAGCCACAAGCGAACTGATTATCATATTAAATCTGAGTTAGATTTCTGCCCCCAACCTGTGGAGAAAGAGAAATGCGACCTGCCGAGGCTCCCCAAATGCCCGTTCTGCCGTTTGCGCTTCGCCAACATGTACCCGCGGAGAAGGAGGCGCCTCTCGGCGATCCGAACCAGACATGGGTATGGACTCCAGAGGGCGGGCTGAAAAAGGATGGTCTAGAGGGCTACGTCGCCTCTGGACGTTACACTCGGTATAATACCAGCGGCGTTGCCGACTCTGGCGAAGGCGTTTGAGATCAGCTCCCGGCTAGCGATGAGGCGAAACGTCCTCATTGTCACGTATGCTGACGATGCACATGCCGATAGACTGGCCGCAGAATTAGATAAACGCGATGCCCGCGCGGTACTTCTACCGCGCGGGGAAATACTCGATTGGCGTTTCGAATCAGATGGCGCGCGCCTTTTGATAAGTGGTCCGAATTTTCCTACACAGGACGCCAGAACCTTCACTTCTGCGTTTTTAAGGTGTTTGCCCCGAGCGTCTGATTTTGGTTCCGGCGACACGAAGGCTGATCTTGACCCTTCAGAATATGTCGGCTTGCAAAATGAGAGCCTTTTTTTCGACTGGCTTCACTCTCTTTCTTTACATATTCCTTTCTTCAACGAGGTGGCTCCGACTGCGCGGTCCTCTGGAAAGGTCTTTCAGTGCGTCGTGGCAAGGCGTGTCGGATTGCGGACACCGGAAGAGTATTCAGGCGACAATCCAGACCGAGCGCGCGCATTTGCCGAGAGTATTTGGGCGTCAGGTTTTGAGGTCTGCACAAAGGCTGTGGCAGCCAAGAATCTATTATTAAGCGGGCAGCGGCTAACGCGTTATACTGAAAAGCTGCAGCGATTTCAGGTGGATGACCTCAAGGAACTGTCGGGCTGCCCTCTTATCTTTCAAAATTTTCTTCAGAAGGCGTATGAATTGAGAGTAACCGTGGTCGGGGACCATGTTCTTGCCTGCCGTATTGATAGCCAAAAGGCGGGTGGCGACACCGCGATTGATTGGCGCAATTACAACATCCCTCGTACACCACATCAACAATATCAACTTCCTCCCGACATTGCCGCTCGCCTTTTGGAGTTTCACCGCGTCACAGGCCTCCGCTACAGTGCGTTCGATCTCGTGCGTACTAACGACGGCGAGTATGTTTTTCTTGAAACAAACGCGTTTGGTCAGTGGCTATGGATCGAAGATTTAACGGGATTACCCATCACAGCCACTATTGCAACGGAGCTCTCATCGGCGTTGCTATAAGCACTTTTTTTAGGGGCCTCAGCGTTACCGGGCTTGGCGGTCTCACACGACTGAATGGGGTCGGCGCGCCACCCGAAGCCGTGGCTGCCCTGGCGGCGGCGGTGCAGGCGGGGCTGCGCGAGCCCGCCTATCGCGCCCGCCAGGCGGAACTCGGCGCGGAGATTGTCGCCGAGGCCGAACAGAACCCGGCGGGCTTCGCGGCATGGCTCAAGCGCGAAAGGGCGGAAATCCGCGCCATTGCGGATCGGGCCGGGATCAAGCCGGAATAAGCGCCCCCTTGCCCTGCCGCTCTATTTCCGCCAAATAGGCGCCGCTTCCGGGCCGTGCCCGGGGGTAATCCGCACGCGGCGCACCCTTCCTGATCAGGCAGGGTCCGGTCCCCTTCACCGGGGAAGGCGCCGCGGAGGCTCAACCGGACCAACATGGAAGGAAATCGCTCATGGCGATGCCCGTCGTTTCTCTGCGCTCCCTGCTCGAAGCTGGGGTGCATTTTGGCCACCATACGCGCCGCTGGAATCCCCGCATGGCGCCCTACATCTTCGGCGTGCGCAACCAGGTGCATATCCTGGATCTGCAACAAACCGTACCGATGATGGACCGCGCTTTGCGCGCCGTGCGTGATACGGTCGCCGGCGGTGGCCGCGTGCTGTTCGTTGGCACAAAGAAGGCCGCGGCTGAATATGTCGCGGAATCCGCGGTGCGCTGCGGCCAGTATTATGTGAACCATCGCTGGCTTGGCGGCATGCTCACCAATTGGAAGACCATCACCGGTTCGATCAAGCGCCTGCGCCAGCTGGATGAACGCCTGTCGGGCGACACGGCGGGCCTGACCAAGAAAGAAGTGCTGATGCTGTCGCGCGACAAGGAAAAGCTTGACCGCGCTTTGGGTGGTATCAGGGAAATGGGCGGCCTGCCCGATATCATTTTCGTGATTGATACCATCAAGGAAAAGCTTGCGATCGAAGAAGCCAATAAGCTTGGCATTCCGGTGATTGCGGTGGTGGATTCCAATGCCGATCCGGCCGGCGTGACCTTCCCCATCCCCGGCAATGATGACGCGATCCGCGCCATCACGCTTTACTGCGACATGATCGCGGGCGCGGTGCTGGATGGCATTTCGGCGGAAATGCAGGCTTCCGGCGTGGACCTCGGTGCCGTTGAGGAATTGCCGGAAGAAGCGCTGCCAGAAGTCGAGGCAGAAATCGTGGCGCCGGTTGAAGGCGCCGAAGCGCCGGCCCAGGCCTGATGCTTTCGGGGTCACCAACCGGTGGCCCCTTGTCTTTCACTCATCCAGCAAATGGGGATGAACAATGGCTGAAATCACAGCGGGTATGGTCCGTGACCTGCGCGAGCGTACCGGCGCAGGCATGATGGATTGCAAGAAGGCGCTGGTCGAGAATGGTGGCGATATGGAAGCCGCCATTGATTGGCTGCGCAAGAAGGGCCTTTCGGCAGCCGCCAAGAAGTCGGGCCGCGTTGCCTCTGAAGGGCTTGTGGGCTTTGCCTCGGCGCCTGGTGTCGCCGCCATGGTGGAAGTGAATGCCGAGACGGATTTCGTCGCGCGCAATGAAACCTTCCAGCATTTCGTGGCAACGGTCGCCGAGCTGGTACTGACGGTGGGCGACGATATCGAAGCGCTGAAGAATGCCACCTGGCCGGGCGCGGTGGATCTGGTTGAAGAAACCACCCAGCGCAAGACAGTGGCGGATCAGCTCACCAGCCTGATCGCGACGATTGGGGAAAATATGTCCATCCGTCGCGCCAAGCGCTTCCAGGTCGCGGAAGGCACGGTTGCGACCTATATGCATTCCGCCGTGAAGCCTGGGCTTGGCAAAATCGGCGTGCTGGTGGCGCTTGAAGGCAGTTCCGAGCAAGCCGTGATGGAAACACTCGGTCGGCAGATCGGCATGCATGTGGCCGCGGCGCGCCCGGAAGCGGTGGATGTTTCGGCTGTGGACCCCTCCGCGCTGGCGCGTGAGCGTGATGTGCTGGCCGACCAGGCGCGGGCATCCGGCAAGCCGGAAGCGATCATCGAGAAAATGGTCGAAGGCCGCATCCGCAAATACTACGAAGAAGTGGTGCTGCTGGAGCAGGTTTGGGTGCATGATGGCGAAAGCCGCGTGAAGGAAGTGGTGAAGAAGGCAGGCTTGAAGCTCTCTGGCTTTGCCCGCTTCCATTT
>JBBAUC010000254.1:0-4025 GCA_040398485.1 Roseomonas sp.
CCCGCGAGCAGCGTGTCGCTCCCGCCTTCGCCATCGAGGAGCTGATAGCCGCCGTTCCCACCCTGCAGGCTATCGGCATCACTGCCGCCATAAAGGATCTGATCGTTGCCCCCACCCGCGAGCAGCGTGTCGCTCCCGCCTTCGCCATCGAGGAGCTGATAGCCGCCGTTCCCACCCTGCAGGCAATCACTGCCGTTCCCGCCGTAGAGGTTCTGTGTAGTGCCCCCACCCGCAACCAGCGTGTCATTCCCGCCATCTCCATAGAGGCGCTGGAATTGGCCGTTCCCGCCCTGCAGGCTATCGGCACCCTCGTTGCCAAAGAGCTGCTGATTGTCGCCCGCGCCCGCAACCAGCGTGTCATTCCCAGCATCGCCTAGGAGTGAATTATTGCCACCGCTACTGCTCAGCAGGCTGTCATCGCCATTGCCGCCAGCAAGTGTGTCACGGCCATTGCCGCCATCAAGCGTGTCGTTGCCATTACTACCGAGCAGGCTGTCATTACCACCAAGCCCAAGTACAGAATCATCACCGCCAAGTGCGTCTATCGTATCCGCGCCTTCGGTTCCAATGAGCGTATCGCTCCCCTCAGTCGGACCAGATGAAAGTAGGCCCGACCCGATGATCGCAGTCGCACCCCCATTAGTGAATGTGGTGAAACCACCCGCGTCTGTTCCACGCACCCAGCCGGTATCATCAAAAACAACACGATCATTTCCGCTGCCGAACACGCGTAAAAAATCATTATCCGAAAGTGCCAGCACCTGCGCTTGAGTCAGGATCAGCAGATTGCTGCTGCCTGCCAAATCAATCGCTTCAATACCTGTCGCGTTGCCCAATTCCGCAATTGTCAGCGTATCCGCGCCACCAGACAGGGCCAGCGTGTCGTTGCCCCCGGTATCGTTCAGCGTCCACGACCCCGTATTGCCGATCAGGTAGACATCATTGTCAGTATTGCCAAACAGACTGTCATTACCCGTGCTGCCAATCAGCGTGTCATTGCCAGCGCCGCCATCAAGCGTGTCATTTCCAGCGCCGCCATCAAGCACATTCGCCAGGCCTTCGCCCAGGATACTGTCATCGCTGTTACCGCCGCGGATGTTTTCAATCCCGATCAGGCTATCATCGCCATCAGCACCGGAACTGCTGCCCGCGCCAAGATCAACCGTAACCGCGCCCGTGGCCGTGGCATAACTCGCCCAATCCGCGCCATTGCCGCCATCCAGCGTGTCATTGCCCGCGCTGCCGGAGAGGATATTCGCAAGGCTGTCGCCAACCAGGCTGTCATCGCCTATCCCACCCAGGATATTTTCGATCCCGGTCAGATAATCACTGAACGGAATATCGCTGCCCCGAGTGCCGCTGCTTGAGCTTGCATCAAGGCTTACCGTGACGGCACTTGTAGCCTCGGCGTAGCTCACCCAGTCACTGCTACCCGCACCGCCATCCAGATGGTCAGAGTTAAGCCTACTCGCCAGCGTGTCATTGCCGGCTTCGCCATAGAGCACAGCCCCATAACTGCTACCAGTGCTGCTGCCGACCAAGTAGTCATCACCGTTGCCGCCGTATAGACCGTGAGCATCGACATTGTTTCCAGCAATCAGCGTGTCATTGCCGTCTTCGCCATAGAGATACTGGTAAGCGCCGCTGCCGCCGACCAGGCGGTCATCGCCGCCGCCGCCATACAGCCGCGTGGCCTGGTCAACCGATGACGCCGCATAATCACCAGCAACCAGCGTGTCATTGCCGGCTTCGCCATAGAGCCGCTGGTTACTGCCATTGCCGGCGACCAGGCTATCATCACCGTAGCGACCAGGGGGGGCGCCGATGAAGAGGCCCAAGTCGGCATACAGAGTCTGATTATTGCCATCACCAGCACGCAGTGTGTCATTCCCGTCTACGCCCCAGAGGAGCTGACCAACGCCGTTCCCGCCCTGCAAGCTATCGGCATCTTCACCGCCAAAGAGGCTCTGAGAATCACCCTCGCCCGCGACCAACGTGTCATTCCCGGCATCGCCATTGAGGCCCTGCTGATAGCCGTTCCCGCCTAGCAGGCTATCGGCATCGTTGCCGCCATAGAGACCCTGAAAATTACCCACGCCCGCGACAAGCGTGTCATCGCCGGCGCCGCCATAGAGGCCCTGGCCGGCGGTCCCGCCCAGCAGGCTATCGTTACCGCCAACAACCAAGCCGAAGTAGTCGTCGCCATAGAGGCTCTGAAAGTCGCCCGCGCCCGCGACCAGCGTGTCATTCCCGGCTCCGCCATAGAGTCTTTGACTATCGCCGTTCCCGCCGACCAGGCTATCGGCATCGTTGACGCCATAAAGTTCCTGGCCTGCAGCATCGCCCGCGACCAGCGTGTCATTCCCGGCATCGCCATAGAGCTGCTGATTAGCGCCGTTCCCGCCGACCAAGCTATCGGCACCGTCTTCGCCATAATGGCTCTGATCGTTGCCCCCGCCCGCGACCAGCGTGTCATTCCCGGCTTCGCCACGGAGGAGCTGACTAGAGCCGTTCCCGCCCTGCAGGCTATCGGCGAAATAACTACCGTGGACATATTCAATCCCCGTCAGGCTGTCATTGCCGCCGCCGCCGGATGACGTGCCTGCAGCCAGATCAACCGTGACCGCGCCAGTGGCATAGGCGTAGATGGCCCAATCATTCCCATCGCCACCAACTAGCGTGTCATTGCCGTCGCCGCCTTCCAGGTAGTCATCGTTGGTGCCGCCCAGCAGGCTATCGGCATCATCGCCGCTAGAGAGGTACTGACCGTAGCCCCCGCCCGCGACCAGCGTGTCATTGCCATCTCCGCCATAGAGATACTGATAAGCGCCGTTCCCGCCCTGCAGGCTATCGGCATCGTCGCCGCCACGGAGGGCCTGAGAACTGCCCCCGCCCCCGACCAGCGTGTCATTCCCGGCTTCGCCATTGACGAACTGACCATTGCCGTCGCCGACTATCAGAAAATCATCGCCAGGTGTGCCAGACATGAGCAGGATTTCTTTCAAAATGAGTTAGTTACGGCGAAGGCACGGCTATTGTACTGAACCCATGAACCAAAAATTTAACCCAAGGTGCCGGCCTGGGCCTCAAGCCCGTTTCCTGACCAGCCCTATTGCGGCGTCATCTGAGGTTTTTACCTTTGCTTTACTCAGCTTTTTTGGTCACTGAAGATCTGTCAGCATTGATCCCGTTTATCAAGAGAATTTTAATCACTACCTTTTTAATGGACCAAGGGTCATGGTGCATTGGCGAAACCCCAAGGTATGGAAACAACTCATGGTTGTGCTGGTCGGGCCTGCCGCAGAATTCCCGGCCATTTGTCGGGCGCACCGTCTCCTGCCTAAGCGCGTGTGCCTCGAAGCTGGGCAGGGCATGGTTTTTCATCAGCTGTTAAGCTTGGATGGGGAGAGCCTAGCCCAGGTGTCGCGGGAATGGCAGTCCATGGGGGATTTGACGCAACGCCATCAAACCCGCTTCCCCACGGTCCGCGCCCGGTTCAGTCGGCGGCCTCTGTCAGGTGATCACCGCGTCAGGACAAACTGGCCCAGATCTGGGAAAGGTTAGGCTGCGTTTTTGTAGAGGCATCCAGCAGCAATTCAGACCAACTGCAGTGGCCCGTTCACACCCTCTCCACCATCCTAAACCCCCGCGACGCCAGGGGCAGGCAATCCCGGCTAATGGCGGCGTCTTCGCCGGGGGCGTTCATCGCACCCCAGATGGCGCGGCAGTTCCGCTTGGCCACGCTGTCGGTGATTTCCGCAATCCAAAGCGTATCCCGCGCCACGCCGAGGTGCCGCAGCATATCGCGGTGCTGGTTGCGCGCCTCGGCAGTGGAAAGTGCTGGGAGGATGAAGGGTAGCCGCGTCACATAGGCTTCCACCGGCGCGCGATTGGCAGGCACCTCATAATAACCTAGGCGCTCCGCGCGACCCAAGACGGGGTCGAAACCCTCAGCAGAAAGATCAAGATGATCAACCTCATGACCGGCATGCTGTAGCACTGCCATGGCTGCTTGGCGCAGCGCG
>JBBAUC010000255.1:0-4013 GCA_040398485.1 Roseomonas sp.
CTTGGGCTTTGCGCGCCTTTGGACGCAGCCACACTGGATGACATGGCCACAGATAGCGAAAGGGTGTCGCTGGAAGCGCGTGCGCCGATTTTCCACCAAGGTGATGCAGCGCGCTATGTCTATACGCTGACGGAAGGCACGGCGCGGTTGATGCGCGTGCTGCCGGATGGTCGGCAGGCCGCAATTGGCTTTCGCTTCTCTGGCGATATTCTGGGCTTCACGCCTTCGGAAGAACACGCCTTCGGTGCCGAAATGCTGACCGATGGTATGATCTGCCGCATGGAAAGGCGTCGACTGGAACAATTACTCCGCCGCTACCCGTTGCTGGAACGGCGCTTTCTGGACCTTTGCTCACGGGAATTGGCGCAAAGCCAAGAACACATCATGGCGCTTGGCCGCTTCACAGCGGAAGAACGCGTGGCCGCCTTTCTGCTCTCACTTGTGGATGCGCAGCGCCGTCGGGGCCATAAGGGGCCAGTCTTCGACCTTCCGGCAACCCGCGCGGATATCGGTGAATTCCTGGGCCTGACGCTGGAAACCGTGAGCCGCGCCATTTCCGTTTTCCGGCGGCGTAATCTGATTTGCCTGCATGGCCACAGCGGCATTGAAATACTGAATGAAGGCGCGCTGACCGCCCTTGGCACTGGCGAGGGGCAGGACGCGGCCTGAGCGCCTAAGCATTCACGGCCGCGTGATGCTGCGATAGGCTATGGGCAAAGAAGGAAGCAGCCCATGTCCGATTTGCCGCGCCAGGTGGATATTGCCGAGGAAGGCCCGCGTGAGGGCTTTCAGATTGAGAAAAACCCCATCCCAAGTGCCGACAAGATCGCGCTGATTGATGCGCTTTCCGCAACCGGGTTGCGGCATATTCAGGTGGCGTCTTTTGTCTCACCGAAACTTGTGCCTGGCTGGGCCGATGCGGAAGCGGTGGTCGCGGGCTTCACGCCCAAACCCGATATTCATTACACCGCGCTGTGGTTCAATGCGGCGGGGTTGGATCGCGCGCTTGCCTTCAAGGATCGCTTGCATCTTTTTGGGTCCATCAGCCTTGCCGCGTCTGAGGCTTTTTCGCTGAAGAACCTGAACCGCGATCGCGCCGGGCAGATTGAAGCCATGCGCAAACAAACCGCCGCACATATCGCAGCCGGCGTGCCGGTAACGCGCATTGGGCTGCAAGCGGCCTTTGGCTGCAATTACGCGGGTGATGTTTCTCCCGCGCGGGTGATGGCAGCCGTGGCGGATGGGCTGGCGATTGCGGCGGAAGCCGGCGTCTCCATTCAGGACTTGACTCTGGCGGATACCATGGGTTGGGCCAACCCGCGCCAAATCGAAGCCGTGGTGGGTGAAGTTCGGAACCGCTGGCCCGAATTGCGGTTGGCGCTCCATCTGCACGACACGCGCGGGCTTGGCATTGCCAATGCCATGGCGGGGCTGCGGATGGGTGTGGCGCGCTTCGATGCCGCCGTGGGCGGCCTGGGCGGTTGCCCCTTTGCCGGCCAGCCAGGCGCGCCCGGCAATATCTCGACCGAGGAATTGGCGCTGCTCTGCGCGGAACTTGGCATTGCAACCGGCATTGATCTGGAAGCGCTGGTGGAAGTGGGCAGGCTAGCGGAACGCATCCTGGATCGGCGCCTGCCAAGCGCTGTGTTGCGCGGCGGGACGCTGGCACGGTTTCGCGCCCAGGTGGCCTGAGTTGATGTCAGAAGATGCGCGGCGCTTTGCGCCAGCGGTAGCACGCAACAAGACCGCCATCACGGAAGCCTTGGCGCGCCATTTGCCCGCAACAGGTCTGGTACTCGAAATCGCGAGTGGTTCTGGTGAGCACGCGCTGCATTTCGCCGCGCATTTCCCGGCACTGACCTTTCAGCCGACTGACCCTGATGCGGCGGCCCTTGCCAGCATCGCGGCCTGGCGCGCCGAAGCGCAGCTTGCCAATCTTCTGCCGCCCTTGGCGCTGGATGTGATGGCTGATGCCTGGCCCGTGCCGAAGGCCGATGCTGTGTTGTGCATCAACATGATCCATATCGCGCCGTGGGAAGCGACAGTAGCGCTTATACGCGGCGCAGCGCGGGTTTTACCGCGCGATGGGATCCTGTTTCTCTACGGCCCCTTCAAGCAGGGCGGGACGCAAACCTCACCCAGCAATGCGGAATTCGATGCAAGCCTACGCGCCCAGGATGCGCGATGGGGTGTGCGTGACCTTGAGGCCGTTGCTGAGATCGCCAGCGCGGCAGGTTACGCCGCGCCGGTAATGGAAGCGATGCCGGCGAATAATCTTTCCGTGATTTTTCGCCGGCTGGCTTGAGTTTTAGTGGGAAAGCAGCACCGGCACCGTCATTTCGCGGAGCACGCTGCGCGTCATGCCGCCCAAGATGAATTCACGCAAGCGCGAATGACCATAGGCACCCATCACCAGCAAATCCGCACCCATATCGCTCGCGTGATTAAGCAGCAGCGCTGAATCCGGCACATCATCCGCAATCGCCTTGGCAATTTCCGCCTTGATCCCATGGCGCGCCAAATGCCGCGCGATATCAGCGCCTGGTTCTTCACCATGCCCATCCAGGCCTCGCTTAGGATTGGCCAGGAAGACAGTCGCGGTTTCTGCCTTGGCAATCAGCGGCAAGGCATCATGCAGCGCGCGAGAAGCTTCACGGCTGGCATTCCAACCAACCAGCACGCGCTTGCCGATGGATTTGAAATTGCCGGCGAAGGGAATGGCCAATACAGGCCGCCCGGAATCGAACACCACCGCTTCCAGAAGCCCGGCATTGTCGCTTTCCGGATCATCCTGGCCAAGCACCAACAGGTCAGCGTAACGGCCATGCAGGGCCAGGATTTCCGGCGTGGTGCCTTCCACCTGGCGCCATTCGCCCATAATGCCCTCACGTGCCAGCGCCGTTTCAAAAGCCGCTTTCAGCTTCACGCCGGCAGCCAGCGCCGATTGGCGCATCTGTTCCATTAACTCCGCGATCACCGCACCGCCGCCGCCATCGCCCAGCGCCATCACGGGCATTGCGACATCAATCACCTGCAGCGCTGTCAGATGCGCCCCATGCTGGCGCGCCAGCTCGGCCGCGATATCAAGCCGCATCTGCGCACGCGGCGATTGATCAACATGTACAAGAATATCACAGAGTTTCATCGAAGCCTCCTATCCATCCTAGGGAGGAAAGGATAGGCATGAATAGCGCGCCGCAACTTGATCAATATCAATTTTGCGGCCGTAATCGCTTGGTGGGCGATGCTGCCCCCACCGCCAGCATGTCCTGGATAATCTTGAAGGGATAATCAGGCTCCCGATAATCACCAGCACTCTGGCGCTTCGGCAGCTTGATCTTTTCTGGCTTTGGCGCCTCATAGGGAATATGGTTCAGTATATGCCTGATGATATTGAGCCGCGCGCGCTTCTTGTCATCAGACATCGCCACATACCACGGCGCCCAGGCAGTATCCGTTGCCTGAAACATGGCATCGCGCGCGCGTGAATAATCATACCAACGGCTATAGGATTTCAAATCCATGGGTGAGAGCTTCCAAAGCTTTCGTCCATCCTGAATGCGGCTTTCAAGACGCCGGGTCTGCTCTTCCGGGCTGACTTCCAGCCAATATTTCAGCAGAATGATACCGGATTCGATGAAGACGCGTTCCACCGCGGGCGCCATTTCCAGAAAGCGTTTTACCGCCTCATCCGAGCAAAATCCCATCACTTTTTCGACACCGGCGCGATTGTACCAGGACCGATCAAAGATCACTATTTCACCAGCGGCCGGCAAATGCTGAATGTAGCGCTGAATATAAAGCTGAGATTTTTCACGTTCCGTTGGTGCCGGTAGCGCAACAACGCGAAAGACACGCGGGCTCACGCGTTCCGTGATGGCTTTGATTGTACCACCCTTGCCTGCGCCGTCACGGCCTTCGAAAAGGATACAGACTTTCGCGCCTGTTTTCTTGGCCCATTCCTGTAGCTTCACCAATTCCACATGTAGATCGCATAGCGCTTTTTCATAAGC
>JBBAUC010000256.1:0-2151 GCA_040398485.1 Roseomonas sp.
GCGCCCGGCGCTGATGTGATCCAGCGACGCAAATCGCCGCGCGATATGATAGGGCGCATCATAGGTGGTGGAGGCTGTCGCGATCAGCCCGATCCTTTCCGTTACCATCGCGAGTGCGGATAAAAGCGTGAAGGGCTCAAAGGATGTGACGGTGCCGCTGCGCTTCAGCGCTTCGATCGGCATGTTCAGCACGGCCAGATGATCGGCCATGAAGAAAGCGTCGAATTTGCCGCGTTCGAGGGTTTGGATGCAGTGAACCAAATGCTTCAAGCTGAAATTCGCCTCGGGCGCTGAATCAGGATGGCGCCACCAGGCGGTATGAATGCTGACGGGGCGCATGAAGGCGCCAAGATGCATGTGCTTCATGGGGGTGATTCGTTATCCAGCCCGGCCATTCGCGCAAGCCTGCCAGACGGCAAGCGCCTGGATGGTTTCCGCCACATCATGCACGCGCAGAATGGCGGCACCCCGCGCGGCACCTGCCAAAGCAACGGCCAGGCTGCCGGCAAGCCGCGCTTCCGCTTGTTCCACGCCAGATAAGGTGCCGATGAAGCGCTTGCGCGATGCACCCAGCATCATGGGGCAGCCAATCTGCGCCAGGATCGGTAGAGCTTCGATCAAGGCGAGATTATGCGCCATGGTCTTGCCAAAGCCGATGCCGGGATCAATCGCGATGCGCGCGCGTGCAATGCCAAGCGCTTCAAGTGTTGCTACGCGGTCTCGCAGAAAGCGCGCCACTTCCAGCACCACATCGGCGTAGTCAGCCTGCGCCTGCATGCTGCGCGGGTCAGTGCCCGGCATATGCATCAGCACGAGCGGCGCCTGGTTGCGTGCAAGGAAATCCACCGCCGCCGGATCGTGCCTCAGCGCCGTGACATCATTGATGATTTCAGCGCCGGCTTCCAAGGCGGCCTGCATGGTCGCCGCATGGCGCGTATCAATGCTGACCGGCGCTGCCTTGGCCAATTCCCGCACCACGGGGATGACGCGGGCGATTTCCGCGTCCGGTGAAACAGGCTCCGCGCCCGGGCGCGTTGATTCGCCGCCAATATCCAGAATATCGGCGCCGGCTTCCAGCATGGCGTGGCCGGCGGCAATCGCGGCGGCCGCATCAAAATGCCGCCCGCCATCGGAAAAACTATCTGGCGTGATGTTGAGAATACCCATTACCAGGGGGCGTTGGCTTACCAGCCCAGCAAAGGGCAAAGGTCTAGCGGTGATGGCTTCAATCTGATCGCCCCATTCTTCCGGGAGCATCGCCACGGGCAGGGTTGCTACTTCGCGCCCATCTTCGATCAGCCGCGCCAAGGAAAAGGCCAGATCGCCACCCTGCAAGGGGAGCGCCTGGCCTTCACCAATGGCCCGAAAAGCGGCTGGGCCTGACAACAGGCCCAGCGGATGCAGCCAACGTTCTGACGCCACGGTTCAGGTAGCAGGTGCCGCGCCCGGGGAAAGCCCGCCGGGGCGCATGGTCGGCCGCCCCGCGGTCGGCACACTGCCGCGGCCCTGGTTCACCGGCTCATCCGGGCGATTGCGCACCACGGGTTCACCTTTGATCACCTGGCGGATTTCATCGCCGCTCAGCGTTTCATGTTCCAGCAAGCCATTCGCGAGCAAATGCAGCTGATCCATATGTTCTGACAGGATGGCGGTGGCCCGCGCATAGGCGCCATCAATAATGCCGCGGATTTCGGAATCAATCATACGCGCGGTTTCTTCCGAGACATTCTTGGTCTGCGTCACGGAATGGCCGAGGAAAACCTCCTGGCTATTATCGCCATAGGCGATCATGCCGAGTTTCTCACTCATGCCCCATTCGGTCACCATAATGCGCGCCTGATTGGTCGCCATTTTGATATCGCCAGAAGCACCATTGCTGACCTTATCCGAGCCGAAAACCAATTCTTCCGCCACGCGCCCGCCCATCGCCATGGCGAGTTCGGATTTCAGCTTGGACTTATGCTTGGAATAGCGGTCCCCTTCCGGTAGCGACATTACCAAGCCAAGCGCGCGGCCACGCGGGATGATGGTTTCCTTATGCACAGGATCACATTCCGGTTCATTAATCGCAACCAATGCATGGCCAGCTTCGTGATAGGCGGTCATCCGCTTTTCAGCTTCTGACATGACAAGGCTGCGGCGTTCGGCACC
>JBBAUC010000256.1:2161-3966 GCA_040398485.1 Roseomonas sp.
CATGCCCACGGTGCGTCGCCCAGTGCGCGCAGCCAACAAGGCAGCTTCATTCACAAGGTTCGCAAGATCAGCGCCCGAGAAACCCGGCGTGCCGCGCGCAATCACCTTGGGGTCCACATCGGAAGCCAGCGGCACCTTGCGCATATGCACACGCAGGATTTTCTCGCGCCCATTCACATCCGGATTGGGTACCACAACCTGCCGATCGAAACGGCCGGGGCGCAGCAGCGCAGGGTCCAGCACATCCGGGCGGTTGGTGGCCGCAATCAGGATCACGCCTTCATTGCTTTCAAACCCATCCATTTCGACGAGCATCTGATTGAGCGTCTGTTCGCGTTCATCATTGCCGCCGCCAAGCCCAGCGCCGCGATGGCGCCCGACCGCGTCAATTTCGTCAATGAAGATGATGCAAGGCGCGTTCTTCTTGCCCTGTTCGAACATGTCACGCACGCGCGATGCGCCGACACCCACGAACATTTCCACAAAATCCGAACCGGAAATCGTGAAGAAGGGCACATTGGCTTCGCCAGCGATGGAACGCGCCAGCAAGGTTTTGCCGGTACCCGGCGGGCCCACCAGCAGCACGCCCTTCGGGATCTTACCGCCCAAGCGCTGGAATTTCTGCGGATCGCGCAGGAATTCGACAATTTCCTCAAGCTCCGCCTTGGCTTCATCAATGCCGGCGACATCATCAAAGGTCACACGGCCCTGCTTTTCCGTCAGCAGCTTGGCGCGGGATTTGCCAAAACCCATCGCACGCCCACCGCCGCCCTGCATCTGGCGCATGAAGAAAATCCACACACCAATCAGCAGCAGCATCGGGAACCAGGAAGCCAGATAATGCAGCAGCGGATTGACCTCGGACTCCTCAGGCCGGGCCACCACGCGCACGCCCTTTTCGGTCAGGCGCGAAATCATGGCCGGGTCTTCCGGCGTATAGGTCGTGAATTGGCGCCCATCGCTGAGCTGGCCAGTCAAGGTGCGGCCCTGGATGGTGACATCGCGCACATGACCGGCCTGCACCTCATTCAAAAAGTCGGAATAGGCGACTTGAGAGGAGCTAGGGCGGCTGGAGCCGCTCGGTTGGAACAGGTTGAACAACGCCACCAAAAGCAGCGCCACGATCACCCATAAAGCCATGTTTCGGCTGAAATTATTCACCGGGACCCTTCCATCTTCAGGAGCCAGGCGGCGCAATCCACCGCCCCTCCGCTACCATACATAGTGAGGCTTCACGCATCTTGAATGACCCGCGTGAAAACTTCCATCCGCAAAAGCAGGGTCAGCCCAAGGGCAGCCCCCCGCCACGCGGGGCGAAGGTGATGCGCCAAGCTGCCGCCTCCGCGCCTGAAGCATAGATCAGCCCGGGCAGGACCGCCAGCTTTCCCTTTTCATCCCAAAGCGCTGGCAGGGCACGCAGCGCGGGCAGAGGGATCGAGGTGCCCGCCCGGAAATCAGCGGCGGCTGCGCCCAAGGCGCCACAGGTCCAGCCCGGGCGATCTGGGCCGGTGACCAGAAAGCGCCCATCCCATAAAAAGGGCGGCTTTAAGGGCTGGGCCGGGGCAATCAGGCCGGGGTCGCGCACCACCAACCAGCGCCCGCCCGCGCCGGGCCGCATCCAGGTGCCGGCCAAGCTGCCGCCACCGCGCGCCATCAACGCCGCCGTGGCCTCGATGCGCACCGGCCAAGCGGCGCCACCAATCAGGCCAATAATTCGCGCCAGAGCCGCAACCCCCAGCGCATCGGCCCCAAGCACCTTGGGGTCCACCCAGGCATAGGCTTCCGGGCGGATTTCGGCCGCTGCC
>JBBAUC010000257.1:0-3946 GCA_040398485.1 Roseomonas sp.
CCTTCCTTGGGTCGGACTCTAGTCGCAGCTGGATGAAAAATCCCGGGGCAGGTCATGAGGCATGACGTACCTTCCTCCGGTCATTCATGAACCATTGGTATGGCGTGGCGAATGCCGATCACCAAATCAGGGCTTAGTGCTGGGCTTCGGCTTGATCAAAATGCGACTTGATGGTGTGGAAGACGCACAGCAAGCCAAAGCCGATCAGCCCGAAGCCGAAAATGCTCATGCCGATATCCTGCGCCGCCGCGGCGGTGAACAGGCCGAGCAGCGCAAGCAGGCCATAAAGGGCGAAGAAGAAAACGCGGGCACCGGTCATGGCGGTGGGTCCTTTCCAGGTTGATCGTCAAACAGGATCCGGGCGGCGGCGCCTTCCAGATCATCATATTGGCGTGAACGCAGCGCCCATAGAAAACCAATCAGGCCAAGAGCGCCGAGCAGCAGAGAAACCGGCACCAGCAGGATCAATGCTTCCATGTTAAGCCCTCCCCGCGCGCAAAGCATTGCCGATGACAATGAGGGATGATGAAGCCATGACCAGCGCTGCGATCAGCGGATTGACCAGCCCGGCAATGGCGGCGGGCACGGCAACGGCGTTATAGGCAAGCGAAAAGCCAATATTCTGCCGCGCCAGAATCTGCGCCCGTCGCGCGATGCGGATCGCTTCCGGCAACACCGCCAATCCTTCGCGTTGCAAGACGACATCGGCGGTGGTTTGCGCAAGGTCCGTGGCGCCCGCAGGGCTGGCGGAGACATGCGCGGCGGCCAATGCGGCGGCATCATTGATGCCATCACCCACCATCAGCGGCTTGCGGCCTGCGGCCTTCAGGCTTTCGATATAAGCGGCCTTGGCGTGTGGATCAGCCTCGGCCCGCCAGGTTTCAATGCCGGAAGCGATGGCGGCGGAGGCAACCGCGCCCGGGCCATCGCCGGAAAGCAATTCCACTGGCAGACCAAGCGCCTTCAGATTAGCAACCGCTTGCGGCGCATCCGCGCGCAGCCGATCAGCGAAGCGGAAGATCACCTGCGTGGCGTCAGCGCCCGCACGAAACACCAGCACCATGCCATCGCTGACACCTGCCACATCGCAAAACGCTGGCGAGCCCAAACGCGCCGCGCCGGCTTCCAGCCCCTGCCCCGGGATTTCGACCATGCCTTGCATCAAGGGCGCTTCAGGGCAAGCGCGCACCAGTGCCTTGGCCAAGGGATGGCGCGATGCGCGCGCCATGCCCGCCGCCGCGCGCAATGTTTGCGGGTCCTGGCCTTCTGGGATCAGCACCGGGCGGCCTTCGGTCAGGGTGCCGGTCTTGTCCAGCACCGCGCAATCCGCCGTGGCCAAGCGTTCCAGCGCAGTTGGTGAGGCAACCAGAACGCCACGTTTGAATAAGGCGCCATTCGCCACCACCTGCACAGCCGGCACCGCAATCGCCAAGCCGCAGGGGCAAGTGATCAGCAGCACGCAAACCGCATTCACCAAGGCTTCCTGCCACAGCGCGCCAAAGCCCAGCCACCACAGCAGGAAAGTTGCGACGGCAATGGCATGGGCAATCGGCACATAAAACCGCGCCGCACGATCCGCTACGGAAACAAAGCGCCCCTTGGATTGTTCTGCCGCTTCCAACAGCCGCGCCATGGCGGCGAGGGAGCCATCGCGCACCGGGGCTGTTACCTCCAGTGTGAAGGGCGCGCCCATATTCACCGCACCCGCAGGCACAGCGACACCCGCCGCGAAACTGCGCGGCAGGCTTTCACCGGTTATTGCTGCCGTATCCAGCAGGGTATCAACACTGGCCTGCCCATCCAGACGCAAGGTCTCACCCGCCGCGATTTGCACGCATTGGCCCGCTTTCACGGATGTCGCCGGCACCAAGCGGGTTGTGCCATCGGCAGCGATCAGCGCCACCATGCCATCCTGAAGTGCCAGCAATTCCGCCACTGCCTGCCGCGCCTTCTTCCGCGCGGCGCGATCCAGCACGCGGCCCGCGAGCAGAAGTGCCAGCAACGCCGTTGCGCCATCAAACCAAGTATAGGGGCCGTTGCGAAAGGTCTCGACCAGACTCATCCCCGCCGTTGCCAGCACGCCGAGCGAGACCGCCATATCCATATTGACGCGCCCTGCGCGCAAAGCCTGGGTAGCGGAACGATAGAAAGGCATGCCCGCGACCAGCACCGTCGGCAGGCCGATCAGCGCCGCCAGCCAATGCATGAATTCGCGCGTATGGGCGCCCATATCCTCGCCCACCCAGACGGCGATGGAAACGAGCATGACATTCATCGCGCCAAAGGCAGCGATGCCAAGCGCGCGGATCAATGCGCGGCCTTCGACATCCTCAGAGGCGCGCAGGCAAGCGGGCGTATAGGGCGCCACGCGAAAGCCGAGGCGAGACAGCAGCGCGATCAAATCATTGCCGCGCGCTGCGGCACCGCGCCAACGCATATCAAGCCGGCGCGTGGAGAAGGAAACCCGTGCCTTGATCACATCAGGCTCGGCAGCCAGCGCCTGTTCCACCAACCAAACACAGGCGCCGCAGGAAAGGCCCGAAATCATGAGTTCGAGCGATTTCACACCATCAGCATCTTCGCGAATCAGCGGCAGCGCGTCAAAACTGGGCGCGGTGATTTCCGGACGCAGCTCACCATCTGCGCTTTCGCGCCGGCGATAAAACGCATCCAGCCCAAGGCCCCGCACCAGGCTGTAAGCTGCCTCACACCCCGTGCAGCAAAACCGCCCCTGGCCAGGCACCAGCACAGCACCACAATGGGCGCAGGCGGCAGCGCTTTGTGGTGCTTCAGCAATCAAGGGGCGCTTGAGATCGGTCATGGCAGGATGAAGCGCTTGCGTAGGTCAAAAGCCGTGCCGGCTTCATCGAAAAACGTAAGCCGCGCTTCCCATTGCCCGGCGCGGAGTGGTTCCAACCGCGCCGCGAAACGCCCATGGCCAGTGGCCGCAAAGCCGAGCGGAACTTCAACGCCTTCCAGGGGGCGCGACATCACACCTTCAACCCGGCCATGGAGTGGTTGTTGCGCAGCATCCTGCATGGCAAGGCGCAGCACGCCGGCTTCCAAGGTGATGTCTCCGCGCCAGCCCAGCGCATCCTGGCGCGCAGCTTCCGTCAGCACCTGGTCATAGCCGCGGCCGCGTTCATAAGCGCGCGGCACAGTAACACCCGCGAAGGTGGAAAACGCGAACCATACAAACACGGCATTCACCGCCACCACCAGCGCCATGCCACCCACGAATACCCAGGGGATCCAACGTCCGCGCTTCGGGTCATAATCGCGTTGCATGGTCGTGCTCATGGTTTCGGTCCCAGAAAAGCGCTGCTTTGGCTGGTTGCCAGGTTGCCCGCACCATCAAGCAGGCGAAAGGTAATGGGGGTTGATTCTGCCAGTTGCGCCATGGGCGGGGCGGTGACAAAAACGCGGTATTGCGTGATGCCATCAGCGCGGCGCGCCAATGGGTAATGCCCTTCGCCCTGTGCTTCCACATCCTGAACGACCATGCGCAAGCCCGCCGGCCCTTCAAGCCGCAGACTGAGTGGCGACTCATCATGGGTTTTGTTCACGATCTTCACCGTATAGGCATTGCGGATGCCGCCATCCGCCAAGCGCACGAAAAGCGGCGCGCGATCGGGCAGCACCGTGACATCAAGCGTGGAGCGCATCAGGAAGGCGCCCAGCATCACCAGCGCCACGACAGAAAGCGCCGCGCCATACATAATGGTGCGCGGGCGGATGAAGCGCGGGACGCGACGCGCTTCCATACCCACCTGTTGGCGTTGTGGCCCCGGAGCAAGCGCGGCGGCAGCAGACGCGCTGGCAGATAGATTCGCTAGCGTTTCAAAAGCGACCAACCCCTTCGGGCGCCCCAGCTTGCCCATGACAGAATCACAGGCATCAATGCAAAGCCCGCAGCCAATGCATTCAAGCTGCTGACCGTCTCGGA
>JBBAUC010000258.1:0-3859 GCA_040398485.1 Roseomonas sp.
CGATACCGGCATGGGGCTGGAACGCTTCGCCGCCATTCTGCAAGGCAAGCACGACAATTACGACACAGACACTTTGCGCGCGATTATCCTAGCCAGTGCGGAAGCCACCGGCCAGGACCCGGATGGGCCGTTCCGGTCCAGCCACCGCGTGGTGGCAGACCATTTGCGCGCCGGCGCGTTTCTGCTTGCCGATGGCGTGCTGCCTTCCAATGAAGGCCGCGGCTATGTGCTGCGCCGCATCCTGCGCCGCGCCATGCGCCACGCGCATATGATGGGATCGCGTGAGCCCTTGATGCATCGCATCCTGCCTTCACTGATACGGCAGATGGGCACGGCCTATCCGGAATTGGTGCGCGCTGAGGGGCTGATTGCTGAGACGCTGCGACTTGAGGAAACGCGCTTCCGGTCCCTGCTTGAACGTGGCTTGCATCTACTGGCCGAGGAAACCGGCAAGCTTGGATCGAAGCAGACCCTGCCGGGCGACATCGCCTTCCGCTTGTATGATACTTTCGGCTTCCCCTTGGACCTGACGCAAGATGCTTTGCGCGGTGAAGGCCGCGCGGTGGATGTGGAAGGCTTCAACGCTGCCATGGCCGAACAGAAGCGCCGCGCCCGTGCGGCTTGGGCCGGCAGCGGGGAAGCGGCGACCGAGAGCCTCTGGTTCGATGTGCAGGAAAAGATCGGCGCCAGCGAATTCCTTGGCTATTCCACTGAAGTCGCGGAGGGTGAGATCACCGCGCTGGTGGTGGATGGCAAGGTGGTGGATCATGCCGCGGTTGGTGCGGAAGTGGCGGTGCTGCTGAACCAGACGCCATTTTATGCCGAAAGCGGCGGCCAGGTGGGCGATACGGGGGTGATTGTCGCGGGCGATGCCTGCCGGATTGAAATCCGCGATACGCAAAAGAAGCTCGGCAATCTTTTCGTGCATCTGGGCAAGGTTGTGCATGGCGAAGCCAAGCCCGGCATGGCCATCAGTGCCACGGTGGATCATGCGCGGCGGTCCAATATCCGCGCGCATCATTCGGCGACGCATTTGCTGCATGAGGCTTTGCGCCGGCGGCTTGGTACGCATGTCGCGCAGAAGGGCAGCTTGAATGCACCGGATCGGCTGCGTTTTGATGTCTCCCACAACAAGCCCATGGACGCCGAAGAACTCGCTTGGGTGGAGGCGGAGGTGAATGCCCGCATTCGCGAAAATGCCGAGGTGATCACGCGGTTGATGACACCGGAAGCGGCGGTGGAAGCCGGCGCCATGGCCTTGTTCGGTGAAAAATACGGTGAAGAAGTGCGCGTGGTCGGCATGGGCCATGACCCGGCGGCGACCGACAAACACGGCGTCTATTCGCTGGAACTTTGCGGCGGCACGCATGTGCGGCGCACCGGCGATATCGGCCTGTTCAAGATTATTGCCGAGGGCGCCGTCAGCGCCGGCGTGCGGCGCGTGGAAGCCGTCACGGGCGATGCGGCGCTGGCTTACATCAATGAAATGGAAGAAAGCCTGACGGCGGCGGCGGCTGTCTTGAAGGCGCAGCCTGGCGAATTGGCCGGGCGTATCGCCGCACTGGTTGAAGAACGGCGCAAGCTGGAACGCGATGTGGCGGAGCTGCGCAAGAAGCTCGCGACCGGTGGCGGCGGGGCGGAGATTGAGGAAGTGGCCGGGCTACGGCTTTCGCTGCGTGATCTGGGCGAAGTCCCGCCGCGCGATTTGAAGGGCCTGGCTGAGGCCATTCTGAAGGGCGGCAGCGCCGATGTGGTTGCGCTAATCAGCACGGCGGAAGGCAAGGCGAGTATTGTGGTTGCGGTGGCCGAGGCCGCCAAGGGCCGCGCCGATGCAGTGGCGCTGGTGCGCGCGGCCTCGGCCGCGGTGGGGGGCAAGGGCGGTGGCGGGCGGCCCGATATGGCGCAGGCCGGCGGGCCGGATGCAGCCAATGCCGCAGAAGCGCTGGCGGCGGTGAAGGCGGCGTTGGCGGGGTAGGCGTTCGGGCCTTTGCCTTTCGCGCAATGACCGATCTTCGGATAGGGATTGACCTGTCGCATGCTGAACGCAACGCGATTGCGGTGCGGGAAATGCTGATCGCGCTTCGCACAAAATACGCGCTTGGCCCTTACGAATATTGCAAGGAGGTCAGCATAGCGCCGACGATGCTTCCTTACAGCCACCCGGTAATCAGGCTGCATACTGCCTTGTTCACCGAGACTGCCTTGCTGGCAAACTATCTCCACGAGCAGATGCATTGGTATGTGACCTGGTATTCCCACAAGCATACCGACAAGTGGCGTAGTGTGTGGACAGCACTCGAACAACGCTATCCTGATCCGCCCATCGGGCGCGGCGAAGGCGCTGATACGCTTGCCTCAACGCATCTGCACCTGATCGTGAATTGGCTGGAAATTGAGGCACTCAGCAGCCTGATTGGCGCGGAAGCCGCGCGGGCGCATGTCGCCAACCTGCAATACTATCGCTGGATTTATGCAAGCGTCATACGGGACTGGAAGGCATTAGGGGAGCTTTATGCTTCCCATCGACTGGTGCCGATCCTCCTGGCCCATGATATGAGCCCGGAGGATCTTGCCCTTGCTGCGCGGCTTGACGAAGCCTGAGAACAGTGAAGGCGCCTCACATCTCACAAAGCGTGAGCGTGCGGCCTTCGATAAGCGCCGCATATGCATCGCGCACTTTGGCAAGGCGCGGGTTCTTGGTGTGCACATCAACTGCCGCGCGGTCCTGATAAACTTCGCATAGCATGATGCGGCTTTTGTCATGCGCCCCATCCTTGTCGAGCGGTTGCAGCACATCAAAGCGCTCACAGCCTGGTTCTTCCCGCAGCGTCAGGCGGGCATGTTCGCGGATGATCGCGTCAAAGGCCGCGTGCTGGCCTTCCTTGATCTTGAATTCAACGGCGATGGCGATTTTGGGCATGGGGTATCCTCCTGTGTGTAAAACTTGTGGTTGTCAGGGAAGTTTGGCGCCGCCGCGCGCTTGCAGGCGGGCCAGCAGGTAATCAATCTCGGCCGTGGTTTCCGGCGAAAGCTTGGGGCCGGGCGCGCGCAAAGCCGCATGGGCAATGATGCCGCGCCGCGCCAGTATGTGCTTGCGGATGGCAAGGCCAAGGCCGGGCTGCAATTCGCTGCGGATCAAAGGCAGGTGCAAATCAAACGCATCCTGCGCGGCGTCGCGCTTGCCTGCCGCCATCAGCGCAATCACCTCGGCCAGCATTTCCGGGAAGGCATAGCCGGTCATGATGCCATCCGCGCCGCGCGAGAGTTCCTCCGGCAGGAATTGACCACCATTGCCGCCCAGGATGCTGATGCGCGGCATCTTGCCTTCCGATTCCATCTTCCGGATGGCGGAAAGCTTATCAAGCCCGGGATAATCTTCGGCCTTCAGCATCACCAGGCGCGGGTCAGCCGCAGCGCGCGCCACCATGGCAGCGCTGATATGAATGCCGGTCAGTTGCGGGAAATCCTGCAAAACAAAAGGCGCATCGCCCACCGTATCCATGGCCTGCATGATGTAGGACAGCACCGCATCATCGCCCTTAAGGCCAGGTGCTGGCGCCACCATGATGCCCGCAGCACCCAGATCAAGCGCGCCCTGCGCCACAGCGCGCATACTGGCAAAACCAGGCGCCGAGGCGCCCACCACCACCGGCACGCGCCCCGCCACGCGGTTGATCACGCGCGCGACGAAGCTGATGGCTTCTTCCTGATCAAGCTTCGGCGCTTCACCCATGACGCCCAGCAGCGTCAGGCCACTGGCACCCGCGGCCAGAAAGGCATCGGTCATGCGATCCGCACTGGCCAGATCAAGCGCGCCATCGGGCAGGAAGGGGGTGGGCGCAATGACGAAAACGCCCTT
>JBBAUC010000259.1:0-3852 GCA_040398485.1 Roseomonas sp.
CGTGCCCTGCTTGCGGGTGCGGCGGCCTTCCCTGCCGCGCGTGCCTTCGCGCAGGGCGCGCCCGGGATCGCGCAGCGCCTGGATGATGCGCCAAGCGCCGGCATCAGGCGCGATTTGCTGATGCAATGGGGCGATCGCGTTGCCTATGACGCGCCGCCCTTTGCGCCGCTTTCCCCAAATCTTGCGGCGGCCGAGGGGCAATTCGGCTGGGATACGCGCGTGGTGTCTGCGATGGCGTCTCCGCGTGTCGAGGATGGCATTCCGCGCGCTGTGCTGGCGGTGGGCCACCCGACCCTCGACCCCGCTATGGCCTTTGCCGATGGGCGGGACCGGCCAGAGATTGCCGGCGCCATGCAGGGCGCGAGCCTGATCAGTATCCAGCGCCGCGGCGGCGTTTGGATGGTCACAGATGGTGGTTTTCAGATGCGCCGCCTGCATGCACGCACACTCTGTCGCATGGGTGGCGCGGGCGGGCCGGCGCGTGGTGTTTTTGGGGTGACGGGCGGCGCGGCGACCCCCTGGGGCAGCCTGCTGCTGAGCGAAGGCGAAGGCGCCGCCTGGGCACGTCGCCTGCCTGGTGTGGCGGCGGCGCAGACGGGCCATGTGGTGGAACTCGACCCCTTTGAACCGCAATCCGTGCCGGTGAAGCGCAGCGCCTTGGGCAGGCTTGGCGCGCGTGATGTGGCGGCGGCGCAGGCGGCGGATGGCCGCGCCGTGGTGTTCATGGCCGATGGGCGCGAAGGTGGTTTGCTCTGGCGCTTTGTCTCCGATGGGCCGGCGCAGGAACCCAATGCCTTGGACCAAGGCACGCTTTACGCCGCGCGGTTTGAAGCAGGCGCGCTGCGCTGGATTGCGCTGCCCGCCGATGCGGAACCCTTTGGCGCGGCGGTGGCGCGGGGTGCCACCAGCCTTGGCCGCCCCATGGCGCTGGCGCTGGACCCGAATGGCGCGCGGCTTTGGCTGGCGCTGCGGGAGATTCCTCGAAATCCAGCGGGCGCCATTGTAGAAATTCTGTTCGCCGCCCGCGACCCCGCCGGCGATACCGCCATTGTGGAAAACCTGATGGAAGGCCGCCTGCCGCCAGCCCTGCGCCCGGGGCGAGAAACCGTGATGGTCCCCGCCTGGCCAGCCTCGCCCAGCAGTCTTGCCCATGATGGGGCGGGGAATTTGTTGGTAGGCACAGCGCAGCCGCTGCGCGATAGCGCCTTGCCCGATGCGCTTTACGTGTTGCCACTGGATGGCGCGGCGCGCGGCGAGCCACGCCTTGCCTATGCCGTGCCAATCGGTGCCGCGCTCGGTGGTGTGGCGGCTGTGCCGGGGGCTGCGACCTGGGTCGCTGGCGTGGCGCATCCCGGTGCCGGCCTTGGCGCAAGTTTCACCGCTCCGCGCAGTCGCTGGCCGCATTTCCGCGATGGCGAGCCTCCACGCGGCGGGCTGGTGGCGTTGAGCCGGGGATAAGCGGCAGTGTCGCCAAAGCTTCACAATTCCCATCTTTCTGGTCGAAGCCGGCGCACCCAGTTATAACCCTTAATCGTGTCGCCTCCACGCGACGTGCTATGACGGGATCGAGAGCAAAATGGATCAGCATCAAAACCAAATCGAAACCTTCGAAGCCTTTGATGATTGCGAGAATATCGGCAGCAACCCCGCGCCCAATTCACCAATCGGCGAGATTATTGAGCAGCGCTATGGCCGCCGCGCCCTGCTGGGCTCCGCCGCTGCCTTGACCGCCCTTTCCGCCGGCCTGCCGCGCGATGCCGCCGCGCAATCTTCCGTGCCGGTTTCAGGTGGACCTTCCACCCTGACCTTCAGCGAACCCGCCCGCGCCCTGGCGCAGCGTGAATCCGTGGCCGAAGGCTATGAAGTGCAAACCGTCATCCGCTGGGGTGATCCCATGCTGCCGGGAGCGCCGGCTTTCGAAGCGGGCAAGACCACGCCGGCGACGCAGGCCGCGCAATTCGGCTACAATAATGATTACGTCGACTTCCTCCCCCTGCCGCTGGGCAGCAAGGGCAGCGATCACGGGCTTTTGGTGGTGAACCACGAATACACCAACCCCAATCTGATGTGGGCTGGTCTTGGGACTGGGAGTGCTTCCCGCCAGCGCGTGAGTGCCGAACAGGCGCAGGCCGAAATCATGGCCCATGGGCTTGCAGTAGTGGAAATCCGCAAGGAAAATGGCCGCTGGGGCTATGCCAAGGAAAGCCGCTTCAATCGCCGCATCACCGCCGCGACCCCGATGCGGATTTCCGGCCCCGCCGCCGGGCATGATCTGCTGAAGACCAAGGCTGACCCCACCGGGCGATTGGTGCTCGGCACGCTGAATAATTGCGCCGGCGGGAATACGCCCTGGGGCACGGTGACGACCGCTGAGGAAAACTTCAACCTCTATTTCGGTGGCGATATCGCGAAGACCCCGCATGCCGAAAGCTTCCGCCGCTATGGCATCCGCAATCAGGCTTCCTATTCCTGGCCCAATCACATTGATCGTTTCAATGTGGAGAAAGAACCGAATGAGGCCTTCCGCTTCGGCTGGATTGTCGAATTCGATCCCTATGATCCGAATGCAGTGCCGGTGAAGCGTACGGCCCTTGGCCGCTTCAAGCATGAAGGCTGCCATCACGCGATCAATGCCGATGGCCGCGTGGTGATTTATATGGGCGATGATGAGCGGTTTGATTTCGTCTATCGCTTCGTCACCGCGCGTCCCTGGAATCCCACTGATCGCGCCGCCAATCGCGATCTGCTGGATGAAGGCGTGCTTTCGGTCGCCAAATTCCATGATGATGGCAAGGTGGAATGGCTTGATCTGGTGCAGGGCCAAGGGCCGCTGACGCCGGCCAATGGCTTCCACGCCCAATCGGATGTGCTGATCCATACCCGCCAGGCCGCCAGCCTTTTGGGTGCGACGCCCATGGACCGGCCAGAGGATGTGGAGCCCAACCCCGCCACCGGCCGCGTTTATGTGCTGCTGACGAATAACAGCAATCGCCGCGCAGATCAGTTGAATGCCGCCAATCCGCGCGCCAATAATCAGCATGGCCATGTGGTGGAAATAATCCCGCCGGGCGCCGGTACGCCACAGGTTGATCACGCCGCACGTGAAATGCGCTGGGGGCTATTCCTGATGGCAGGCGCACCGGGGATTGATGCCGGCACGCGCTATCATCGCGCGATATCTGATCGTGGCTGGCTTTCCTGCCCCGATAATTGCGCCTTCGACAGCAAGGGGCGCATCTGGATTGCGACCGATGGCGCGCCGGGCGCTGCCGGTGTGGCGGATGCGCTATATGCCGCCGATACATCCGGCCATGGGCGCGCGCTGACGCGGCTTTTCTACCAGGCGCCGACGGGGGCTGAGGTGTGTGGACCCTGCTTCACGCCGGACAACAAGACGATCTTCTTGGCGATCCAGCATCCGGGGGAGGATTCCGGTTCCACCTTTGAACGTCCGTCCACGCGCTGGCCGGATTTCGCCGAAGGTGTGCCGCCGCGTCCTGCCGTGATTGCCATTGTGAAGAAGGATGGCGGGGAGATTGGGGGGTAACCCCTGATCCGCGAAAAGAAGTAACGCCAAAAAACCAAGGGCTAAATCGGATCCGGCAGATGGATTTCGCCCTTGGCGTAAAGCACGGCATCGCCTGCCATGCGCACGCGATCGCCGCGCCATTCGCACCATAGCGTGCCGCCGCGCGCACTCGCTTGCCGGCACACAAGGGTTTTGCGCCCCAGTCGCGCGGCCCAGAAGGGCACAAGCTGCACATGCGCCGCGCCCGTCACCGGGTCTTCCGGTACGCCAGATCTGTATCGGTTTGTTTGAACAATGCCTGGGCGTTTCCTAAGTGTATTCCT
>JBBAUC010000260.1:0-3829 GCA_040398485.1 Roseomonas sp.
CTGCAGCACGCTTCGGCGCCGGCTTGGCGGCAGCGGTTTTCGGCGCAGCCTTCGCCTTGGGCACGGCCGCAGCTTTCGGCTTGGCGTTCGCCTTGGCCTTGGTCGCGGCTTTGGGTTTTGGCTCGGCGGCGACGCGCCGCTTTGGGCTTTCTTCAGCCGGGGTGGGCTTGCGGGCTATGGCCGCCTCCTGTCTTTTTTAACCAAGTGTCACGGGTGCAGCGCTGCCGCCCTTATTGCGGTGGCGGAGGCGGCGTGTTCCCGGGCGGAAACGAAACACCAATTGGCGTGTTTCGTAGCCCGCTTCGGGTCGGCAAGCAACGCGCCGGGCCGGCAACGCTGGTGGCGCAGCACGGACGCCGCCGCTCCATGCAGCGCCTGGCGTGTCCAACCAGGGCGGGGCAGCACCGCCAAGGGGGTAGAAGTGGCGATGCGGCGCCATAATTTCCAGCGGGGCAGCTGCACCAGATTATCCGCGCCGATCAGAAACACGAACACCGCGCGGGGAAAGCGCCGGTGCAGCTTTGCCAGCGTATCGGCCGTGAAGCGCGTGCCGAGCCCGCTTTCGATATCGGTCGCAATCACCCGCCTGCCATCGGCAATGCGCCGCGCACCCGCCAGGCGCTCAGCCAGCGGCGCCATGCCCGCGCGGGGCTTCAGCGGATTGCCGGGGGAGACCATCAGCCAGACCTGATCCAGCCCGAGCGCCCGCATGGCCTGGCGCGCGACATGGATATGCCCGGCATGGGCCGGGTTGAAGGACCCGCCCAAAAGGCCGATGCGGCGCCGGCGGCCATCGCCGAAACGGGATGGAGTCATGCGACCAGGATAAGCATGTTAAGCGCCAAGGTGAATTGGCCTACCACGTCCCGGCAGCCGGTTATTTGTAAACAAATGCAGCGTCGTTCAGGTCTATTTTGGGGAATTCATCTTTTTCGGCCCAATAATCCTGATTATGCATCCATTCGGGCTTGTCGCCGCGTTGCGGCAGCAGATGCAACCCCCGCATCAGATAGCCGGGATTGAAATTTTCCGGGTCAATCCACGGCAGGATGGGCATGTTATGGTCTTCTTCCCTCAGCGCCACTTCGACCTGCGCCTTTCCCTTCGCATCCATATGCTTCAGCAATTTGCAGACAAAATCACCCACCAAATCAGCGCGCAACGTCCATGAGGCGCGGAAATAGCCGAAGACCCAAACCATATTGGGAGTGCCGGTGAACATCATACCGCGATAGGTCACTGTTTCATGAAAATCGAGCGGCTTTCCATCAATTTCAAAGGCGATATCACCAAGAACATTAAGGTTGAAACCAGTAGCAGCAACAATGATATCCGCCTCAATTTCCTGACCGGATTTGGTCACAACACCCTTTTCCGAAAATCTCTCGATCTCGTCCGTCACCACGCTGGCCTTGCCGCTGGCGATGCCATGGAACAGATCGCCATTGGGCACAAAGGCCATGCGTTGCCGCCAGGGGCGATATTTCGGGGTGAAATGGGTCGCTATATCGTAATCCGGCCCGACAATGCCGCGAATACCATCTAAAAGCGCTTCCTTGACCTTTTCCGGTTGCGTGAAGGTCTGTTTGGCGAATTTGGCTTGCTCGAAAAGGATTTTACGGCGCGTGATTTCGTGAATCCAATCTTCTGAAATGCTAAGCGCGCGCAATTCCTCCGCGATCTCAATCGCGTTACGGCCCACGCGGAAATAAGTGGGGGATCGCTGCAGCATCACAACATGGGCAGCTTTAGCCGCCATGGCTGGAATGATGGTTGCCGCACTGGCCCCCGACCCAATCACCAGAACGCGCTTATCCGCATAGTCCAGCCCTTCCGGCCATTCCTCGGAATGCACCAGCCGGCCCTGATAGGCCGCCATATTCGGCCATTCAGGCATATAGCCCTGATACTGGCGGTAATAGCCCTGGCACATATAGAGAAATTTGCAGGTGAAGCGGCGGGGAAGTCCATTGTTCCTTTCCAGGACTTCCAAGGTCCAAAGCTTGGTCTGGCTATCCCAGCTTGCATGCGTGATATGGTGACGATAGCGGATGTGCCGCGACAGATCATTTTCGGCGATCACTTCGCCCATATAGCGTAGGATTTCCTCGGCAGTGGCGATAGGCGCGCCGCGCCAGGGCTTGAACCGATAGCCGAAGGTGTGAAGGTCACTATCCGAACGGATGCCGGGATATTTATGCGTCCACCAGGTGCCGCCGAAGCTTTCCTCATTCTCAAGCACGACAAAGCGCTTGTCTGGGCATTGGGTGGTGAGGTGATAGGCGGCGCCAATCCCGGAAATGCCGGCACCAACAATCAGCACATCAAAATATTCGACGGAAAGCGGATTGCTTGCGCTGTGGAGCGGGGAGGTATCGGGCATGCTTCCAGTCTTTCTTTGGTCGCTAACAAATCTGGAGGATATTATAGCAGGGGGCACGGCTTCAGCGAAGCGCCCGCGTCACCGGAAGCGCACCACCACATCCTGCGCCTCACCCAGACCCTCATAGCGCGCGGTCCAGACCTGGCCGGCCACCACCGGCTGCGGCGGGGAGAAGGAGCCGAGCGAGATCATGTCCCCCTCTCGCAAGGGCCGCCCTTCCCGCGCCAAATCCCGCGCGATCCAGGCGAGCGCATTCAAGGGATGGCCGAGAATGGCCGCACTTGGCGCGCGCGAAACCTCCCGCCCATCCTGATGGAGTGAAATGCTCATGCGCCCCAAGGCCGCGGCGAATTCCGCGCTTGGCGTCACGGCAATGGGTCGGCCAACAACGCCAAGCCGCGCGCCGACATTGACCGCGAGCAGATCCCCCAGGCTTGGACGATAATCGGGCGCATAGACCAGATCGGGCAATTCAATGAAGGGAATCACCTGATCAATATGGCGGATCAGCGCAGCGTGATGATTGAGCGCGGTCTCAACGCCGCCCATGCCGATACGCACCAGCATATCCGCTTCCAGCACCGGCACGGCGGCGAAGCGCGCTTCGATCTCGGTGCCCGAAGATGCGCGCAAGGTGGCGTGGAAAATCGAACCGCGGATGGGGTGATCAATCCCGAAGCGCTGCTGGATGGCAGGGTTGGTCAGGCCAAGCTTGAAGCCCACCACATCGCCCAAGGGTTGCGCGAAAAGTGCTACAAGCCTTTGCTGCACGCAGCGCCCATCAGCGGGCGATAGCGCAGCGAAAGGCGTTGGTGATTGGCGCTGCAAGACCTGCCCGGCAAAGCGCGCAATCGCCGCATCATCCGGGCAAGCGGCCTTAGCAGCGGGCGCCAGCGCCAAGCCCCCCAGCAGCGCCGCGAAAAACTGCCGCAGCATCACGGCCGGACCTGCCCCGTGCCGAATATCTTGTAGCGATAGGTACAAAGCTGTTCGAGCCCCACGGGCCCGCGCGCATGCAGCCGCCCGGTCGCGATACCAATCTCCGCGCCAAAGCCGAATTCGCTACCATCGCAGAATTGCGTGGACGCATTCCAAAGCCCAACTGCGGAAGCAATGCCATCCAGAAATCGCTGTGCGGCCCCGGCATCTTCGGTGATGATCGCTTCCGTATGCTCACTGCCGAAGCGGCGGATATGCGCCAGCGCATCGTCAACACCGGAGACCACTTTCACCGACAGGATCGCATCCAGCCATTCAGTGCCATAGTCTTCATCGGTTGCGAGCGTGAGGCCCGGCACAATGGCGCGCGCCGCGTCATCAGCGCGGAAATCGCAGCCAAGCGCACGCAAATCTGCAATCAGCGCCGGCAAAAGCGCGGGCGCGATGGCGGCATCAATCAGCAGGGTTTCCGTCGAGCCACAAACGCCGGTGCGGCGCATTTTTGCA
>JBBAUC010000261.1:0-3822 GCA_040398485.1 Roseomonas sp.
GACACGACCCGGATGCGGCGGTGAATTGGAGTCACTTCAACAGGAAAGAGGCCCCCATGCGTAAATTCGGCTTGAAAGCCGCGCTCGCTGCGCTTTTCGCGACCTTCGCCGCGCCCAGCTTCGCCCAATCCTCCGCCAGTCCCACGCTTGATGCCATCAAGGCACGCGGCACGCTGGTTTGCGGCATTCATAATGGTGTCGCGGGCTTCGCCCTGCCCGATAGCCGGGGTGTATGGCAGGGCTTCGATGTGGATCTCTGCCGCGGTTTGGCGGTGGCGATTTTCAACGATGCGTCAAAAGTGCGCTTCGTGCCGCTTTCATCTTCCACGCGTTTTACGGCGTTGGGCGCGGGGGAGGTGGATGTGCTGTTCCGTACCTCTACCCAGACCATGCTGCGCGACACCACGCTCGGCCTGCGTCATGCCGTGACCTATTTCTATGATGGCCATGGTTTCATGGTGAAGGCGGATGCGGGCATCAATAAAGTTGCCGAAATGCGCGGCGCAACGATTTGCCTGATTCAGGGCACAACGAATGAACAGGTAACGGCGGATTACTTCCGCAGCATCAATACGCCTTTCCAACCGGTCGTGTTTGAACGCACCGACCAAGCGGTCGCTGCCTTGCAGGCCGGCCGCTGCGACAGTTTCGGCACGGATGCATCCCAGCTTGCCGGCGTGCGGTCTGCTATGCCGCGACCTGCGGATTGGACCATCCTGTCGGAACGGTTCTCCAAGGAACCTTATGGCGCCTATCTTCGCCGTGGTGATGACCAATGGTACGATATTGTGCGTTGGTACACCTATTCCATCATCGAAGCCGAGGAACAGGGCATCAACCAGGCCAATGCGGAAGAACGGCGCCGCACCAGCACCAACCCGAATACGCGCCGCCTGCTTGGCGTAACGCCGGAACTCGGCCAATCGCTGAAGCTTGATCCTGCCTGGGCCTACAACGTTGTTCGCGCCATCGGTAATTATGGGGAGCTTTATGAGCGTACCATGGGCGACAAGAGCCAGGTGCAATTGCCGCGCGGCCCGAACCATCTTTGGACCACGCCGGGTGGCTTGATGTACGCTTTGCCGCTGCGCTGAGTTTTTTCGCGACGATTGGCGAGACCCTTAATCAAGGGTCTCGCCTTTTTTGTGTCTTGGCGGCGTCGCGTACCAGGCCTTACTTCACAATCGCCACGCGCAGCGCATTCGTCGTCCCCGGCGTCCCAAAGGGCACCCCGGCGGTCACCACCACCTCATCCCCGCTTTTTGCAAAGCCTTCATGCTGAGCGGCGCGTGTAGCGCGCGCGACCATTTCCGTCATGGAATGGATTTCATTCACCTCCAGCGGATGCACACCCCAGATCAGCGCCATGCGCCGTGCCACGCCCGCGCTGGTGGTCAGCCCCAGGATGGGACAGTGCGGCCTTTCGCGCGCAACCCGCAACGTGGTGGACCCGGTGGAGCTGAAGGTCGCAATCACCTCGGCCTCGATCGTCTCGGCCACCTGGCGCGCAGCGGTGGCGATGGCGCCGGCGCTGGAATGCTCAGGCGGCGGGCGCGCGGCATCGGTCAGGCGGCGCCAATCAGGGTCCTGTTCCACGCGCGCCACAATGCGGTCCATCATATTCACCGCTTCATAGGGGTATTGCCCGGCGGCTGTTTCGGCCGAGAGCATCACCGCATCCGCACCATCAAACACCGCAGTGCCAACATCCGAAACCTCGGCGCGCGTTGGGCTTGGTGCGGTGATCATGCTTTCCAGCATTTGCGTGGCCACCACAACAGGTTTGCCAAGCGCGCGGGCGGCGCGCACGATGCGTTTTTGCGCGAGCGGCACTTCCTCCGGCGGCAATTCCACGCCCAGATCGCCGCGTGCGACCATGACGCAATCGGTCAAAGCCATGATGGCGTCCAGATTTTCCAAAGCCTGGGGCTTTTCCATTTTCACCATGATCCAGGCGCGCCCGGCGGTGATTTCCTTGGCCTCCGCCACATCTTCCGGGCGCTGCACAAAAGATAGCCCGATATACTCAACGCCCTGATCCAGCACGAAGGCGAGGTCCGTGCGGTCCTTTTCCGTCAGCGCCGGGATGGGCAGGGCCACATCGGGCACATTCACGCCTTTGCGGTCTGAAAGCGGGCCGCCCACCACCACCTGGGTTTCCAGATGGTCGGGGCGCTTATGCGTCACGCGCAAGCGCAGCTTGCCATCATCCAGCAGCAGGGAGGTGCCGATTTCGGCGGCGCTGATGATTTCCGGATGGGGCAGGTTCACGCGGCTGACATCGCCGGGGGTAGGGTTCAAATCCAGGCGAAAGCTCTGGCCGGTTTGCAATTGCACCCGCCCGGCTTGAAAGCGCCCAACGCGGAGTTTCGGCCCCTGCACATCCGCCAGAATCCCGATGGGCCGGCCCACCTTGGCTTCCACGGCGCGGATGGTGGCGATGCGCGCGGCGTGATCCTCATGGCTGCCATGGGAAAAGTTAAGGCGGAAGATATCGGCGCCGGCGCGGTGGAGCTTTTCGATCATCTCCGCGCTGCTGCTGGCGGGGCCGAGCGTTGCGATGATTTTGGTGCGGCGCCGGCGGCGCAGAACGGGGCGGGCCACCATGCGGGGCGCTCCTATCATTGGTTCAGAATGGGGTGGGGTGGGGGCCAGATCAGGCCGCAGGCTTTCTGGCGGTAAGTTGAGCGCCTTGGCGATTTCCGGAACACGATCTTCCGGAATACGCTTCCATTGGGAAACGGCGGCGGTGGAAATGCCCAAGGCGGCGGCGATCTGCTTGACCGTGCCGCGCCGGGCGAGGAGGGCTTCAAGGTTTGGGTCGCGCATGGAGGTATCTTAGCAAAATTAAGTTAAAATACCACCCAAAACCAGCGCGCCTTAATTTATAAAAGTTAAGCTATCAGCAAGGCCCGAAAATCATTCACATTGGTCAGCGTCGGCCCCGTCACCACCAGATCGCCCAGCGTCTGGAACAGGCGGTAGCTGTCATGCCCAGCGAGTAGCGCGCGGGGATCAAGCCCGGCGGCGCGGGCGCGGGCGAGGGTATCGGGGGTGGCGATGGCGCCGGCATTGTCTTCCGACCCGTCAATGCCATCCGTGTCGCCCATCAGCGCCCAAATGCCAGGGGTGCCAGCCAAGGCGAGCGCGCAGCCGAGCAGGCATTCCCCATTCCGCCCGCCCCGGCCTGGCTTGGGGTTGCGGATGGTGACCGTGGTCTCACCGCCGGAAAGCAGAATGGCCGGGCCGGGCAAAGGGTGGCCATGGGCTGCGGCGGAACGGGCAATGCCGGCGATTGCGGTGCCCAATTCGCGCGCCTCGCCTTCCAAAGCATCACCCAGGATCAGCGGCGTCAGGCCCAGCCCGCGTGCGGCGGTGGCCGCAGCTTCCAAGGCCATGGCGGGGGTCGCGATGAAGCGATAATCCGGCGTGCCAAGGCGCGGGTCGCCGGGTTTCGGGCTTTCTTCCGCCCCTGCTTCCAGATGCGCCATCACGGCTGCCGGCAACTGCATCCCATAATGCGCGACCAAGGCGCGCGCATCGGCGAAGCTGGACGGGTCCGGCACGGTGGGGCCGGAGGCAATCACACTCGGGTCATCCCCCGGCACATCGGAAATCGCCAGCGTCACCACCCGCGCCGGATGGGCGGCAGCGGCCAAGCGCCCACCGGAAAAGGCGGAAAGATGCCGGCGGATGCAGTTCATTTCATGGATGGTGGCGCCAGAGGCCAGCAGCGCCTTATTCACCGCAATCAGCTCCTCCAGCGTAAGGCCAGGGGCCGGCAGGGTGGTCAGCGAAGACCCGCCGCCCGAGACCAGAAAC
>JBBAUC010000262.1:0-3818 GCA_040398485.1 Roseomonas sp.
AGGTCGCGAAAAGCGCAGCGAGCGCGGCTTTCAAGCCGAATTTACGCATGGGGGGCCTCTTTCCTGTTGAAGTGTCGCCAATTCACCGCCGCATCCGGTTTGTGTCAATCAAAACTGTGCGAGGGCGGGTCGAAAAATTACGATTGCTCCACAATTCTACCGTCTTCCATCGTCACCACACGGTCCGCGATGTCCAGGATGCGCGGGTCATGCGTCACCATCAAAATCGGCACGCCGCGGGATTTCGCCAAATCGCGCAGCAGATGCGCAACCTCTGCGCCTGAGACCTTATCCAAGGCCGCCGTCGGTTCGTCGGCCAAAACAAGGCCGGGCTGCGCGGCCAAAGCGCGGGCAATGGCAACACGTTGGCGCTGCCCGCCCGAAAGCTTGCCGGGCAGGCGATCCACATGCTCAGCCAGGCCCACCGCCACCAGCATCTCTCCCGCGCGCGCCAGGCGTTCGGTTTCCGAAAGGCGCGGCGCCACTTCCAAAGCCATGGCCACATTCTGCCGTGCCGAGAGCGCGCCCAGCAGATTATGGTTCTGAAAAATGAAGCCAATGCGTTGGCGGAGCGAAACCCGCGCCCGTTCCGAGGCGCCGAATAATTCCCGCCCCAGGACTTCGCAGGACCCTTCCTGCATGGCACGCAAAGCACCGATCAGCGTCAGCAAAGTGGTCTTGCCGGAACCAGATGGGCCGGTGAGCAACAGCACTTCCCCCACGCCAACCTGCAAGGCTACATCGCGCAGCACGGGGCGGCGCAATTCGCCTTCACCATAGGCGTAATTCAGCGCCTCAATCCGAATAGGTTCAGCCTGCATCAGGAAAACATATCCGCAGGATTGGCATCACGGAGCTTCCGCATAGCGAGCAATCCCGCCAGCGCGCACATGCCAAAGATCATCAAAAACACCGTGACGGTCCTATCCCATGTCATGCCAAGCGGCAGGAAGGTGGCGGCGCCGACAAAATCATACATCCAGATGGAGGCAAGAAAGCCCGGCACAAACCCAAGCACCGCCAGGATCAGCGCTGATGCCATGACAACCCGCGCCAGATAGAAATTGGAATAGCCAATCGCCTTCAGCGTTGCGTATTCGCGCAAGTGATTGGCGATATCGCTGAACAGAATCTGATAGACAATCACCATGCCGACAATCAGGCCCATGATGCTGCCAAAGCCGAAGATGAAGCCAATGGCGGTCGCGGTTTCCCAGTAATGGCGTTCATGCGCCACCAATTCCGGCTGCGTCAGCACCATCACATCGCCGGGCAATAGCGCCTTGAGCCTGGCCTTGGTGGCTTGAACATCGGCACCCGGCACAAGGCGAATGGCAATCAGGTCAACATTTGCCGGATCGCGCCCGCGCACCACGCGGCGAAAATTCACCTCGCTCATCACCAGATTTCCATCGGCGCCGAAGGAAGGGCCGATTTCAACCGTGCCCACAATGCGCATCATGCGATTGCCGATCTGCACCTCAAATGGCCCGCCTTCGGCAAGTTTCTTGGCAACATCGCCAAATTCCGGGCGGGAACGCACGTCAAAACCCGCCGCATCCACCTGCCGCAACGCATCAGATATCTTATCGAGGCCCTGAAAGCGCATGGCGCCGGCTTCAACGTCAAAGCCGATCATTTGAATGGCGCGCTTGGCGCCGGTTTCCGGGCTGCGCCAGGCGGCTTGCGTTAAATAGACCGGCACGGCCTGCGCCACTTCGGGCAAAGCAAGGGCCTGATGGGCACGAATGCGCGGCATGGCTTCCGGCCGGAAGCTTGCCATGGTCAGCGGATTCATCAGAAAAATTTCCGCCTGCATGGCGGCGTAAAGTCGGGTGGCGCTATCAAACAGCGCAGCGCGAAACCCAAGCTGCATGAAGACCAGCAATGCAGCGAACATCACCCCGGCAATGGCCGAAAGCAGCCGCGCGCGTTCAAAAAAAAGCTGACGTGTCGCCAGCCGCGCGGGCAGCAAGAACCAATCAAGCAGCGAAACTCGGCCCTTGCCGGGCGGCGCCGACGCGGAAGTCCCCTGCGGCGCGCGCAGATTTTCCGTCAGCGCATTCACGGCCGAATCGCCACCTGGACCTGCATATTGGACCGCCGCCGCAAGGCTGCCGCGCCGGCTTCATCCAGCGTCAGGCGCACTTCGACGGTGCGCGCATCCACCGCCGCCACCGGGTCATTGCTGGCTTGGGTTTGGCGTCGCACGGTCCAGCCGATGGCGTTTACCTGCGCGGCGAAACGCTGCGCTTCGCCGGGCACAACCACTTCCGCCGCAGCACCCAGGCGCACGCGCGGTAGATCGGTCTCATAAACATCGGCCACCACTTCAAGCTTGGAAAGATCGGCCATTTCCAAGACGCCATCCGCGCCAACCTGGTCGCCAGGGCGGACGAAAATGCGTAGAATGGTGCCGGCGATGGGCGCACGTACGCGGGCCAATTCAGCATCTGCGCGCGCCTTGGACGCCGCCGCACGCACACCGGCAAGGCGTGCTTCGGCAAGCGCGATATCTTCAGGCCGGGAAGACAGCAGCGTATCCAAGGCCGCCATGGCTTCGCGCTTTTCGGCGGCCAGCCTTATGGCAATGGCGCGGCTGCGATCCGCTGTCGCTGCGGCGCCCGCACCGGTAGGCACCAGGCGTTCCGCGCGCGCAGCATCGCGTAGCGCAATTTCTTCCTGCGCGGTGATGGCTTCAATTCGCGCGCGCTGCGCCTCAATCTCTGAGGGGCGGCCGGCAGCGCGCAGCCGGGCCAGACTGGCCTCGGCCTCCGCCACGGCGGCCTCGCTCTGGGCGGCGGCGGCATCCTTCATGGCGGTATCAGCGAATTCGGCCAGCAATTGACCCTGCGCCACTTCCGCGCCTTCGGCGACCAGCAGGCGATCAAGCCGCGTCACCGCCATACCGCCCGGCTGATTGAGCCGGCGGATGCGTGATGCCGGTTCCACGCGCCCAAGCGCGCCAACACCAATCGGGCCAGTGGCGGCGGCAGGCGCGGGGCTTGCGGGGGGCGGCGTGCTGGGACGCAATTGCCAGAAGGCTGCACCGCCAATGCCAAGCAACAAAAGCCCAGCGATGATCTTGCCGCGCCTGGTCATGGCCGCGCCCCCAAAAGTCCAGAAAGTGCCGCGCGCATTTCCGCCAATTCGGCTGTGCTTGCGGCGTAAAGACTGAATAGCCGCGCCATGAATAACCCATCGCCGGCGGCCATGATGGCCGCGCCATGGCCGGGCGGTAGGCCATCGGCAGCAACGGCCGCGCGCATTTCCGCAATCACGGCGCGCATCGGTGCCAAAAGCGCTGGGTCGTGGTGAAAGGCGGCCAGAAAGACCGCGCCGGCCCGCTGATGGCGTTCATTGCAAGCCATTTCGCCCTCGCCAAAGCCCCATTCCAGCATGGAACGTGCAACGCGCCCCGGCCCTTCCGGCTGGGCAGCCACGCAAGCCGCGAATTCCTGCGCGATGAAGGCGGAAAGCCGGCCAAGCAGCGCTTCCAACAGCGCTTCCTTGGAGGCAAAGTGATACAGCAAGCCGCCCTTGGAAACGCCGGCTTCGCGCGCGGCGGCTTCCAGCGTCAGCGCGGCGACACCGCGGGCGATGATGAGGTTTTCAGCCGCATCCAGAATGCGTGTCGGTGCATCAACAGCAGGGGTAGGACCATCCATGCCCCATAACTATACCGTCCGGACGGTTTTTCAAGCTTTTGCGGCTATAGCCTTGTCCAGCAATGCATCAATCGCCGCCGGGTCATCCCAGGCAAGGGCGATGCTCACCACCTGAATGCCCGTCCGCAGTGCCGGTGGGATGCGCACAAT
>JBBAUC010000263.1:0-3801 GCA_040398485.1 Roseomonas sp.
GGTGGGGAGTGTCACGGGTTCGGCCAATTCGCGCAAAGCCGCCGCCGCGGCGCTGACCTGCGCCGGGTCCAGCACACGGAAACCCATGCGGCGGTTTGGCCCATCGGCGGCCAGATTCACATAGCGGATATTGGCGGTGCGGAGCTTGCCGCGCACGCCATCCACCGCGGATTCCAGCCTTTCCCGCACAACAGTGTTCAAATCCACTTCCAGCAACAGATAGGACCCGCCGCGCAAATCGAGGCCGAGGCTGATCTGGCGGGGTTCCATCCAAGATGGAAAGGCCGAACGCGGCATGAGGTTCGGCAGGCACAGAAGCACCCCGAGCAGACAAACGCCGAGAATGACAGCCTGTTTCCAGCGCGCGAAATGAAGCATGGGCTGGTGGAATCCCCTGGTTGAGCGGGCGGACAATGGCGACGCACCTCAGGGGATGCAAGCCCGCCCCGGTTAGGTGTAGCTTCTAAGCATGAATGTGAACCCCGCCCCGCTTCGCCTTGGCATTTTGGGGGTTGGCCATTTTGGCCGATTCCATGCGCTCAAGGCCGCCGCCAACCCCGCAATCCGGCTGATTGGCCTGCATGATGCCTCATTCGATAGGGCGGCCCAAATCGCCGGGGAGGTCGGCGCCCCGGCCTTGGCGCCCGAAACCGTGATTGCGGCGGCGGACGCCCTGATCATCGCCGCCCCCACGCGCTTTCACTATGCGCTGGCCGAACAGGCGCTTGAGGCCGGGCGCCATGTCTTCATCGAAAAGCCCATTGCCGCCAGCCTGGATCAGGCGGATCGGCTGATTGCGCTCGCGGCCCGGCAGGGTCGGGTGCTGCAAGTCGGGCATATCGAACGCTTCTCGGCGGCGTTTCGGACCGTGATGGCGACGCCTTCCGGCGGGCGGGCGCTGTCTTTTGAAGCGGTGCGCGCCGCGCCCTTCCGCCCGCGCAGCCTGGATGTCTCCGTGGTGCTGGACCTGATGATCCATGATCTGGACCTGGTCATGGAATTGGCCGGCGGCGAGCCTGAAGCAGTGGAGGCGGTAGGGGCGGCCATAGCATCCGACCATCCGGATTTCGCCGTGGCGCGGCTGCGGTTTTCGGGCGGGCGGGCGGCTTCCCTCACGGCTTCCCGAGTCTCGCTCGCCATGGAAAGGCGGCTGCGCGTGCTTGGGACGGAAGGCGAAATGGCGGTGGATTTCCTCACGCGGTCACTTGCGGTGCTGCGGCGCGGCGGGGCGGAGGCGGTCGAGACCATGCCCGGCCATGGCGTGGATCGCGCCACCTGGACGGATCATGACAGTCTGGAAGCCGAGCAGGGGGCTTTTGTCGCTGCCTGCCAGGGGCGCGGGCCGGTGGTGGTGGATGGGGCTACGGGGCGGCGCGCTTTGAAATGGGCGCTCGCGATTGAGGACGCTATTCGGGCGCAAGGCTGACCCCCTCTTGCCGCCGCGCGATTCCGGGCGGAGCATCGCGCCTGCTTGAAGTGGGGAAACGCGATGAAGCCAAGAATAGCGATTTTCGGTGCGGGTGCGGTTGGCGGTTACGCCGGCGCGCATATGGTCCAGGCGGGGGAGGATGTGACCTTCATTGACCCCTGGCCCGAACATGTGGAGGCGATGCGCAAGACGGGCCTCAAGATCACGCATTTGCGCGATGTGCCGGAATTCACGGTGAAGCCGCGCGCGCTGCATTTGACGGAAGTGCAGTCCCTGGCAAAAGAAAAGCCGATTGATATCGCCTTCATGTGCATGAAATCTTATGACACGGCTTGGGCGACGACGATGATTGCGCAGTATCTTGCGCCCAATGGCTACGTCGTATCACTGCAAAATTGCATCAATGAGGAAGAGATCGCGGGTATTGTCGGCTGGGGCCGCGTGCTGGGCGCGATTGCCAGCCTGATCACGGTGGAATTGGCGGAGCCTGGCCATGTACGCCGCGCAGCGGGCAAAAGCGGAACATCGCATACGGTGTTTCGCGTGGGCGAACCGCATGGGCGGATCTCGCCGCGCGCGGAACATATCACGAAGCTGGTTGGGCTGACGGATAGTGCCTTAACCACCAGCAATCTTTGGGGCGAACGCTGGTCCAAGCTGGTTGCCAATGTCATGGGCAATGGGCTTTCCGCCTGCACCGGGCTGACCACGCGCGACATGGTGGCCGATGATGCCATTCGCGGTTTTGCGGCGCGCTTGGGGTCTGAGGCGATCAGGATTGGGCAGGCGCTGGGTTATGATCTGGAGGAGGTTTTCCACCTGGATCCCGAAATCATCGCCCGCGCTGGTGAAGGCGATGCGGCGGCGCGCCAGAGCTATGATGAGCATCGGCTGGCTGAAACATCCAAGGGTGGTGGTGGCGCGCATCGGCCATCCATGGGCCAGGATATGGTGAAGGGCCGGCGGACAGAAATTGAATATCTGAACGGCTTTGTCGTGGATAAGGGCGCGACGATTGGCATTGATGCGCCGGCCAATGCGGCGCTGACCGATATCGTCAAGCGCGTGGAACGCGGTGAGGCGAAGCCGAGCCCGGAATTGATCCGCGGCTTGCGGTTGAACTGAATAACAGTTTTTGCAGACAAAATAAGGAAGGAAACGACAATGATGAATCCGATGGCACTCACGGGCAAGACCATCATCGTAACCGGCGCGGGGCAGGGGATTGGCCGCGCCATATCCGAATTGGTGCTGGGGCTTGGCGGCAACCTGGTGATGGTGGAACGCAACCGCGAAACCCTGATGCAGGTGGCGGAAGACCTCGCCGGGGATCACACCATGGCCATTGAAGGCGATGTGAGTGAGGAAGAATTTGGCCCGCAATGCGTCGCCGATGCCGTGGCGCGTTTCGGCGCCGTGCATGGGCTGGTGAATTGCGCCGGCATCACGCGCCCCGCGATGATCGAGAAAATGACGCTCCGCCAATGGCAGGAAGTGATCAATGTGAACCTTACCGCCTGCCATTTGATGCAGCAGGCGGTGGGCAAGCACATGATCGAACGTGCGCGCGCCGGTGATGAACGCCCCGGAGCCATCGTCAATATTTCCTCGACCGCCGGCAAACGTGGCAGCATTGGGCAGGTGAATTATTCCGCCGCCAAGGCTGGGCTTTTCGGCGTGACCATGACAGCGGCGAGCGAATGGGCGCGGTATGGCATTCGCGTGAATAGCGTTGGCTTCGGTACGGTGGAAACGCCGATGACCGAGGTTATCCGTTCAGAGCGTTTCCGCGAACGCACGCTGGCGCGTATTCCGCTCAATCGCGTGGCTCTGCCATCGGAAGTGGCGCCCTTGATCTGCTTCCTGCTGTCCGATGGGGCTTCCTTTATTACTGGGCAGAATTGGGTGCAGTGCGGTGGGGCGCATATGCAGCCCTGAGGGGATTTAAGGCAGCGCGGCGAGTACCGCTGCTGCTGCGGCGTCGGATGGAGAGCCTTCCGGGGCGCGCAGTTTGGCCAGGGTTTCCGCAAAACCCTGGCGCTGCGCTGCCACCGCCGCATCGTCGCGCAACAGCGGCAGTAGTGCGGCGGTTAGTTCTTCTGGCGTACAGGTTTCTTGAATGCGTTCCGGCACCACTTCCCGCGCGCATAACAGATTAACCAGCGAGGCATGCGGCACCTTGACCAGCCGCCGCGCTATCGCCGCCGTGATGGGATTGACGCGATAGGCAACGATATGCGGCACGCCGGCCACCGCCATTTCAAGCGATGAGGTGCCGGATTTGATCAGCCCTGCACCGTTTTCTGCCGCCGCCGCGAAGGCATCATGCTTATCGGCAATGTCTTCGACCAGAATGGGTGCTGCTGGCCAGG
>JBBAUC010000264.1:0-3744 GCA_040398485.1 Roseomonas sp.
GGCCTGGGAGGCCTATCGCACTTTGTTCGTCGCGGGCTTTGCCGCGCAGAAATTTGTGGTGGTGCCGAAGGAAACACCGCGCGCCATGCAAGACCTGTATCGCACGGCCTTCACGCGTATCTTTGCCGATCCGGAATACAAGGAAAAGCGCGGCACCGTGATTGGCGAATATGATGAGGTAGTGGGCGAAGCCGCCGAGAAAGCCTATGCCGCCGGCACCGTGATTAGTGAAGCGACGCGCGAATGGATCAAGGAATGGTTGCTGCGCCGCTTCAACCATCGGCTCGGCTGATCAGCTTAAAGGCAGCGCAGTAAAGGGAGTAAGGCTGCATGCTTGACGCGCTGCTGATGGCGCTGACCGCGCTCGCGAGTCCTGAGCGTTTGGGATACATGGCGCTGGGCGTTTTGATTGGTTACGCGATTGGCGTGCTGCCCGCGCTTGGCGGCTTGGCCGGGCTTTCGCTGGTGATGCCCTTCATTTACGGGCTGGATCAGGTCTCGGCCCTTGCCATGCTGGTTGGCCTGGTTGCGGTGGCGGCAACGGCGGATACTTTCAGCTCCATCCTGATGGGCATACCGGGATCATCGGCAAGCCAGGCGACGATCCTGGATGGCTTCCCCATGGCCCGACGAGGAGAAGCCGCGCGCGCGCTATCGGCATCCTTCCTTGCTTCCATGATTGGCGGGCTGATTGGCGCGGTGATTTTGACTGGCGCGGTGCTGATTGCGCGGCCCTTGATTCTGGCGCTTGGCACTGCGGAGTTATTCATGCTGGCGCTGCTTGGGCTTTCCATGGTGGGCGTACTGGCAGGCAAAAGCTTCGCCAAGGGCTTGATTGCTTGCGGCATGGGTTTGGCGCTTGGCATGGTGGGCACAGCACCGGCGACGGCGGAATATCGGCTCGATTTCGGGCTGATCTATCTTTCCGATGGCCTGCCGCTGCCCGTGTTGGTGCTGGCGATTTTCGCCCTGCCGGAGATTATTGATCTGGCCCGCGGTGGTGGGACGATTTCGCGCTCGGCAGATTTGGGGCGCGGTTGGATTGATGGTGTGCGTGATATCATGCGCCATTGGTGGTTGTTGCTGCGAACATCTTCGATTGGGTCCGTGCTGGGCGCGATCCCTGGGCTTGGCGGCAGCGTGACCGATTGGATTGTTTATGGGCACGCGATTCAGACCGAAAAGAACGGCCAATTCGGCAAGGGTGATGTGCGCGGCGTGATTGCCGTTGAAGCTTCCAATAATGCGCGTGAAGGTGGCGCTTTGGTGCCCACACTGTTTTTCGGCATTCCTTCTTCCGGGTCCATGGCGGTGTTTTTGGGCGGCATGACGCTGCTTGGCATTGAAGCCGGGCCGGCGATGGTGGGCTCTCGGCTTGATTTGACCTATGCGATCATCTGGTCGCTCGCGATTGCCAATGTGATGGGGACGTTGCTGTGCTTTGCCACATCGCCCTTGATTGCGCGGCTGACCACGGTGCGCTTTGGGCTGCTGGCGCCCTTCATGATGATGGTGGTTTGCTTCGGCGCCTTCAACAATAACCGCGAATTGGCGGATTTGCTGCTGCTGTTGGGCGTGGGCTTGCTGGGCTTGCTGATGCGCCGCTTCGGCTGGCCGCGCCCGCCCTTCGTGGTTGGGTTTGTGCTGGCTTTGCCGATGGAAACCTATTTGTATCAGGCCGTACAATTCTACGGCTGGGATTTCCTGACGCGGCCTGGCGTGATGATCATTGCAGCGCTGATCGTGGTGTTTGCCTGGCTTGGTATTCGCAAGCGCCGGCTGGCCGATACGGAAGAAGATGGCGGCAGCACCGATACGGGAAGGCGCCAGCCTCAGGCGATATTCGCCGTGATTCCGGTGGCGATTTTCGCCGCGGTCTTCATTGACGCGATGCGCCACAGCTTCCTGGGCGCGGTCTTCCCGATGATGATTGCCGGCGCCATGCTGCTGATTAGCGTGCCCGTTGTGTTGCGGCTGAATTTCGGGCGCGTGGGCGGTTCGCTATTCCATGATGCGGAAGCCAAGGCGAAGCCCGAGGATGGCAGCTTCTGGGCGCATCTTGGCTGGGTGATCGGGCTGGTTGGGCTTTCCGCTTTGGTCGGCTTCCTGTTGGCCAATACGATCTTCTTCCTGTCCTTCCTGCGCTATGCGGCGGGCTGCACCTGGCGGATGACCTTGTTCCTGACCTCCATCGCGACCATTGGCTTGATCATGGTGGCGAAATTGCTGACCCTGGATTTCCCGCAGGGGCTATTGCAGTATTTCTTTGAACTTCCCTGGCCTTTACGGTGACGGATAAAATTATGCAGAAAGCCATTCCCTGCACGCTGATGCGTGGCGGCACCAGCCGCGGCCCTTACTTTCGGCGGGAAGATTTGCCCGAAGATCGTGATGCCATGGGCCGCGTATTGCTGGCTGCCATGGGCTCACCAGATGCGCGCCAGATTGATGGCATTGGCGGCGCCACCACGCTCACCAGCAAGGTCTGCATCGTATCCCGCGCGGCAGCCGGTGAAGCGCAGCAGGTGGATTATTTATTCGCGCAGGTTTCCGTGGATCGCGCCTTTGTGGATTGGGGGCCGACTTGCGGGAATATGCTGGCGGGTGTTGGGCCTTTCGCGATTGAAAGCGGCCTGGTGCCAGCGGAAGAAGGCGAAACCCGCGTGATGATCCGAGCCGTGAATACCGGCGCGCTGATTGAAGCCGTGGTGCAAACGCCTGGCAAGCGCGTGAATTATGAGGGCGATACCGCGATTGCCGGCGTGCCCGGCACCGCCGCCCCCATCGTGCTGAATTTTGCTGATGCGGTTGGGGGAGCGACTGGCAAGCTGATGCCAACCGGGAACGCCATTGATGTGATTGATGGTGTGGAAGTGACTTGCCTTGATATCTGCATGCCCGTGGTCATCGCGCGCGCGCGGGATTTCGGCAAAACCGCCCGTGAGACCGCCAAGGAATTGGATGCCGACAAGGCATTCATGGCGCGGATTGAAGCCATTCGCCGCAAGGCGAGCCTGGCCATGGGCATGGGCGATGCCGAAGGGCGCGTCATGCCGAAATTCGCGATTATTGCTGAACCCGCCGGTGGCCAGGGCGGAGTCGCGGCGCGCTATTTCACGCCGCTCGCCTGCCATGAAGCGATGGCGGTGACGGGCGGCATTTGCATCGCGAGTGCTTGCGTGTTGCCGGGCACGGTGGCGGAAGCTGTGGCGCAAATCACCGGCGCGGATCGGGAGATGATTGTGCTGGAACACCCGACAGGCAGCATGGAAGCGGTGATCACCACGCGGCGTGCGGCGGATGGTTCGCGGGAAGTGATTTCGGGCGGCACGCTACGCACCGCGCGGCGGTTGATGGCGGGCGAGGTTTATGTCCCCGCCCGCGCTTGGGGTTGAGGTGATGCCTTCCTGCCAGGGCAGAGCCTTGCAGGGGTGAGCGATATGGTAAGCCTGACCCGGCGCGGAGTTGGGGTGGCTGGTATGGGGGCGGCGCTGGCAAGTGCGGGCGCGGTGCGCCCGGCGGGCGCTTCGAGTTTACTCAATCCGCTGACCAGCCCGCGCGGTACGACATATCCCGGCAGGGTGAGGCTGAAGCAAATTGCCAGCGTTGATTTGCGCAGTCAGGGCGATGCGTTTTCCTGGTCTGTTTCAAGCATGGCCTGGAGCCCAGATGGCACCCGCTTGGTTGCGGTGAATGGGCTCGGTAACTTCCTGAACGTGATTGACACAGCGACGTGGCGTTTGC
>JBBAUC010000265.1:0-3718 GCA_040398485.1 Roseomonas sp.
ATCTCGTCGCCATCCTGTCTTTTCTGGCGCCGCTGACTGGGGAGGGTTTTGGCTTCCTGCGGGTGCTGCGTACGCTCAGGCTATTGCACACCTATCGCACCTTGACAGAACTTCGACAGGATATGCCCTTCTTCCGCAAGCATGAAGAAGCAGTCATTGCCGGCATGCATTTGGCTGTATTCGTCTTTGTGATGACCGCGATTGTTTATGAAAGCCAGCACGGCATCAATCCGAATATTTCTGATTACGCCGATGCACTATATTTCACCGTGGCAACGCTGACTACGACAGGTTTTGGTGACGTCACGCTGGAAGGTAAATTCGGCAAATTGCTTTCCGTTTTTATCATGATCTGCGGCGTAACGCTGTTTCTGCGCCTGGCGCAGGCGATGCTCCGCCCGCGCAAGGTGCGCTTTCCTTGCCCAAGCTGCGGGCTGCAACGCCATGATCCGGATGCGGTGCATTGTAAGGCTTGCGGCACCAGGATCGTCATTCCTGATGAGGGGCGCGACTAAACAGTGGTTCAAACCGGCGTGCGCCATTCCGCATGTGCATTGGTGGTGCCGCGCACGACGCTTTCATACGCCGCCTGCAAACGCATGGTGATCGCACCTGGCTTGCCATCACCAACCGGTAGTCTGTCCACACTTGTGATTGGCAGTAATTCCTGGCCGGTGCCGCAGAAGAACAACTCATCGGCGATGTAAAGCTCGGTCCGGTCAATGATGCCTTGTTCCACGCTCAGGCCATGTTCGGCGGCGAGGTGGATCACGGTATCGCGCGTGACGCTTTCCAGAATGTCGTTTTCACGTGACGGCGTAATCAACTTGCCATCTCGCACCATGAACAGGCAGGCGCCGGTGCCCTCACTTATCTTGCCGGCGCGGGTCATGAGCAGCGCATTGTCATAGCCATCCGCCTTGGCCTGCAACATGGCGATGCGCCCGGCATGGTAATTCGCTGTCGCCTTGATGCGCGGTGGCATGGTGGTGTCTGAAATACGCGTCCAGGAAGAAACATGCACGGCAAGCCCGCTGCTGCGCTTGGCATTGCGTTCGCGCGGCATGGCACCGCAGGCCCAGCCGACGCTGCCCGTGGAAGCCATGGACCCCAGGCTTTCGATATGCACCTGGATGCGAATATAGGCATCATCATCCGGTTCATTGGCACGCACCGCATCCAGCACCGCCTGGCGCATTTCATCGCGCGATGGCGGATTGTCGAAGCGCATAAATTTCATGCCCTGATCCAAGCGGACCAAATGTTCTTCCAGCCGAAAGACCGAAAGCTGCTTGGTGGCTGGGTTCATATAGGCGCGGATGCCTTCAAACACCGTGCCGCCATAAGCATGGCCCACCGAAAAGGGATGCACGCGCGCTTCATCAAAGGCAATCTTCTTGCCGTTCTGGATAATGTATTTTGCTGTCCAAGCCATTGGTTTCCTCATTTATCCTTGGAAGTTTTCGCGAGTACTTCGTCAAAGCCGCCCTGGCCGGTTAGTGCCGCCCAGGCTTTGTAGCGTTCCGATGCCGCCACGCGGCCTGCCGCAATCATGCCGCGCCAAACGCCGCAGGCTTCCACGAAACGCGGGATGGAACCGGGGAACATCGCAAGCGTGATGGCCTCAGCGATTTCATCCTCCGGCACATTGTCCGCATAGGCGGCTTCGATCTGCCATTCCAGCACCCGCCAGCGCGCGCGGCAGACCTGCACAGCGCATTGCGCCAAATGCACAAGCCGGCGTGGCGCGGCAGGGGCGATGGCCGCCACGGCATCCAGATAGGCAGCGCGCGGATCAAAGGGCGCCAATTGCGCGCCCCAGCGATGCGCGGCGAAATCAAACGCCTCGGCGCCAATTGCCAAAGCCGTGGTGGCAAAAGCGGCACCTATCAGCGCATCATCGCCGCCGGCGGCGCGGAATTTGGCGATGTGATGCGTCGCCAGCGCTTCATCGGTGGCCGCCAGCACAGCAAGCCAGACGAATTCGCGGTCGTGATGCGAAAGCACGCGATCATCCAAAGCCATGGCGGAATAGGCGGCGTCATAGCCTTCCAGCAGGCGGGGGAAGGCCAGCGCCAATAACCCGTGATGCGGCAGCAAATAGCCGCGCTTGGCCTTGACCGCGGCAAGCCTGGCTTCCAGCGCTGCGGAGGTTTCAGCGCCCGCGTTTTCCTCTTGGTCATTCATGCTGGGGTCAGGCTATACCGCTTCCTGGCCCTTGTAATCCCCCGCCCGGGGCAGGAATATTCCGCCATGTCCAAGACAGATCTGCAAAACGCCCCCATCCTGCTGCGGGAAGATCGCCCGGGCGGCATCTGCGTGATCACGCTGAACCGACCCGCCCAGCGCAATAGCCTTTCGCGTGCGCTATTGCAGGCGCTGGAGGAAATGCTGGCGGAGATCGCCGCAGATAGCACCACACGCGTGGTGGTGCTGGCGGGTGCCGGCACCGTGTTTTGCGCGGGGCATGATTTACGCGAAATCACCTCGCATCGCGCCGATGCGGATGGCGGGCGTGGCTTTTACGCCGATGCTATGGCGGCTTGCGCGCGGGTGATGCAGGGGATTGTCGGCCTGCCGCAGCCGGTGATTGCAGCTGTGCAAGGGGTGGCGACTGCTGCCGGCTGCCAATTGGTCGCAAGCTGTGATTTGGCGGTGGCGGCGGAGGATGCGCGGTTTTGTACGCCCGGTGTGGATATAGGGCTGTTCTGTTCCACGCCGGCGGTTGCTTTGGCGCGCGCGGTACCGCGCAAGGCCGCGATGGAAATGCTGCTGCTGGGTGAGATGGTGCCGGCGGATGAGGCGCAGCGCCTGGGCCTGGTGAACCGCTTGGCACCGCGGGACGCGCTGATGGAAACCGCGCTTGGCTTGGCCGCACGTATCGCTGCCCATTCAGCGATTACGGTGCGCATGGGCAAGCGCGGCTTCAATCGGCAAATCGAATTGCCTCTGGCGGAAGCATACCAGGAAGTGGCTTCGGTGATGACGGAAAATCTGATGGCGCGCGACGCGGCGGAAGGCATTGGCGCCTTCCTGGAAAAGCGCCATCCGCATTGGGAAGACAGGTGAAGAATATGTCGGCTGGAAAATACGAAACCGCGCTGGATCGCAATGCGGCCAATCATCAGCCGCTGACGCCGCTGTTGTTTCTGGAACGCGCCGCGCAGGTTTATCCGGATTATCCTGCCGTGGTGCATGGCAGTATCCAGCGCGATTACGCCAGCCTGCGCAATCGTTGCGTGCAGCTTGCCCATGCTTTGACCAAGCGCGGCATTAAGCGTGGCGATACGGTCGCGACCATTCTGCCGAATATCCCGGAAATGCTGGAATGCCATTACGGCGTGCCCATGGCCGGTGCCGTGCTGAACGCCATCAATACGCGGCTGGATGCGCCGACCGTGGCCTATATCCTCGATCACGGTGAGGCCAAGGCCGTGATTGTGGACCGTGAATTCATGCCAGTGCTGCGTGCAGCCTTGGCCGAATGCACGGCGAAGCCAATGGTAATTGAAGTGCATGATGCGCTGGCGCCGGAGGCCGCGCATGGCGAAAGCCTGGGCGGGCAGGAATATGAAAGCTTCATCGCTGAAGGCAGCGCTAATTTCGCTTGGGCGATGCCAGGCGATGAATGGGATGCGATTACGCTGAATTATACATCCGGCACCACGGGCAAGCCAAAAGGCGTTGTCTATCACCATCGCGGCGCCTGCCTTTTGGC
>JBBAUC010000266.1:0-3674 GCA_040398485.1 Roseomonas sp.
CTTGGCCGCGACCTGGCCGCCCTGCCCCAAGGCAGGATCACGGTGGAAGCCCAGGTGGCCGGCCCGGCGGATGATGTCTCGGCTGCAAGGCGGCTCAGCCTCGCGCGCGCCCAGGCGGTGAAGTCAGCCCTGGTCGCGGGCGGGCTGACGCCGACAAGGATTGACCTGCGCCCGCTTGGCCGCCTGTCCGCCCCGCAAGATGCGGTGGACATCCTGCCCCCCGGCGTGGCAAGCCCGAATGCGGAGGCACGGCGATCATGACCCAGCCAACGATCTATCTCTGGCGTATGGTGATTTTCCTGGTAGCGGTTGGTGGCATTGCCGCCATGCTGGCGCCGGATTTGATCCATGCCTTTCAGGCCAATCCGCTGCTGAATGGCGTGATCCTGGCCGTGCTGCTGTTTGGCATTGCCATGTGCTTCGACCAAGTGCTCTCGCTCAGGCGCGAAGTGGCCTGGGTGGAAGGCTTCCGCGCCCCCAAGGATGGGCTTTCCGCCCGTCAGCCGCGCTTGCTGGCGCCGATGGTTTCCATGCTGTCAGGCCGGCGGAATGACCGGGTTTCGCTCTCAGCCTCCGCGATGCGGAGCGTGTTGGATGGGCTGCAATCGCGGCTTGATGAACGGCGTGAGCTTTCGCGCTACGTCACCGGCTTGCTGATTTTCCTGGGCCTGCTTGGCACTTTCTGGGGGCTGCTGCTGACCATTGCGTCCATTGCGGATGTGATTGGCAATATGTCGGTTGGTTCGGGTGATTTGAATGTCTTGTTTGACCAATTGAAAACCGGCCTTGCCAAGCCCTTGCAGGGGATGGGCACGGCGTTTTCCGCCTCCATGCTTGGCCTTGCCGGCGCTTTGGTGGTTGGGTTTTTGGACTTGACGGCGGGGCAGGCACAGAACCGTTTTTTCAATGATCTGGAAGAATGGCTGGCCGGGCTAACGCGGCTTTCTTCCGGCATCTTGGGCCAGGAAGGGGAGGGCAGCGTGCCCGCCTATGTCCAGGCATTGCTTGAGCAGACCGCGGAGAATCTCGAAACCCTGCAATCCACCATCGCGCGTGGCGAGGATGGGCGTGCCGCCACATCTCAGGCGCTGATGACGCTGACCGAACGCATGACCGTGCTGACCGAACAGATGCGCGCCAATAACACGCTGATGCGCCGTATTGCCGATGCGCAGGATGGGCTGGCGCCGGCCATGACGCGGCTCGCGGAAAGCCAGGCGGATCGGAGTGAGACAGAAGCGATGCGCGGGCATTTGCGCAATCTGGAAATCTATATGGCGCGTCTGGTTGAAGAAACGGGGCAGGGCCGCGCGCAATCCACCAATGACATCCGCAATGAGATCAAGATCCTGACCCGCACTATTGCCGCCATCGCGGAAGAGCAACCGCGGTGAGACATAGGGGGCGCTGAGCCAACATGGCGGGGTCTTCCGAAAGGCGGCGCGGGCGCGGCGGTAATCTGGATGTCTGGCCAGGCTATGTGGATGCGCTGTCCACCCTGCTGATGGTCATTATCTTCGTGCTGCTGGTGTTTGTGCTGGCGCAGGGCTTTCTTTCGGTCGCGCTCAGTTCACGCGAAAAGGCGATGGATCAGCTCAACCTCCGTGTTGCTGAATTGGCGGAATTGCTGTCGCTGGAAGCGGCACAAGGGGAACAATTGCGCCAGCAGCTTGGCCGGCTGGGCGATGATTTGCGCGGCACGGCAGCAGCGCGTGACGCGGCCATGCAATCCCTGGCGTTGCTCCGCGAAGAACGCGAAAGGCTCACCAGCGAACGCGATGGGCTGCGCGGGGAACGCGATAGGCTGGGCGCGCGGCTTTCGGATTTGGAATTGGCAGCGCGCAGTGCCGCGGACCGCGCCGGCGCCATGGAACGGCAAATGGCCGAAGCTTTGGGGCGCGCCGAACGCACGGGCGCCGATGCCGCGCGGCTGCAACGAGATTTGCGCGGCAGCCAGACAGAATTGGCTGCGGCACAGGCGGCGCTGGAAGCACTAAGGCGCGAAGCACAGAATTTGGATCGGCAAGTCCTGGTCGAGCGTGAAACCGTCACGCAGCGGCTTTCGGAAATGGCGCGGCTTTCCGAACAGATCAGGGCGCTGACAGCACTGCGCGATGAATTGGAACGCCGCGCCGCACAGGAACAACGTGGGCGAGAGCGGGCGGAAGCAGAATCAGGCGAACGCGCGCGCTTGGCAGAAAGTGCTGCCGCGCAAGTGGCACTGCTGACGCGCCAGACGGAAGCGCTGCGCGCTGAATTGGCCAGGCTGTCACGCGCGCTTGATCTGGCGGAAGCGGAAGGGCGGGATCGTAATGCGCAAATCGCGCTGCTGGGCCAGCGCCTTAATGCGGCACTCGCGGCACGGGTTGAGGAATTGCAGCGCTATCGCAGTGATTTCTTCGGCAGGCTCCGCGATGTTTTGGGCGAAAGGCCTGAAGTGCGCATTGTGGGGGACCGCTTTGTCTTTCAGGGTGAGGTGCTTTTCGCCCCGGGCAGCGCGGAATTGTCGGACGCTGGTCTCAGGCAATTGCGCGATTTGGCAGGGGTGCTTTCGGAAGTGACGCCGCTTATCCCCGCTGATGTTGCCTGGGTGATGCGCGTGGATGGCCATGCGGATCGCACACCTATTCGCAGCGCGCGCTTTGCCAGCAATTGGGAATTGGCCGCAGCACGCGCTATTGCGGTCGCGCAAATCCTGATCGCGGAGGGCCTGCCTGCCAATCGCGTGGCGGCCACCAGCTTTGGCGATGCGCAGCCGATTGATGCGGGCGATTCACCCCAGGCGCTGGCGCGGAATCGGCGCATTGAATTGCGCCTGACGGATCGTTGAAGGCGCGACGCCTTCGCCCGGCCTTCAGTAAAGATTAGCCTTCATCCGCGCCGGCGCCGCCAGATCATAGGCCACCGCATCAACCGCGCCCTTCTTATGGGCGGAGATCAACTGCCCCAGGCTTGGCGCCTCGGCCGGGCGCGCCTGCCCGCCCCATAAGGCTGATCGCATCAGCGATTTCGGGCATTGGACGAAAACTTCACGGATTTTGATGATCAGCACCGTGGCCGGTTCCTTGCCTTGCGCCACCGACTGCGCGCGCAATTCCGGATCGGTTGAAATCGTGGCCGTGCCATGTAGGCGCAGCGTTTCATTCACGCCGGGGATCAGGAACAGCAGTGATACCTGGTTGTCTTCCAGAATATCGCGCAGCCCATCAAGCCGGTTATTGCCCTTGCGATCAGGCAGCATGACGTGGTGGTCATCCAGCGCCTGGACAAAGCCAGGCGCATCGCCGCGCGGCGTGATGTGGTTCCCCCGCGCACCCTGCGTGCCCAGCAGCACAAAGGGGCAGGCGGCAATGAAGGCGCGCGTCGGCGCATCCAGCCTATCGGTGGATTTATTCGCGGCGGTTTCCAGCACCTGATCATACAGGGCCTCAAGCGCCGCAACGGTAGTGATCGCATGCTGTTCCATGGGGGGCACGGTCGCAAGAACCGGCGCCGGGAGCAAGACATGGGCAGTAGCGCCCCTGGGCCGGGTACGCTTAAGCTGGCGCCCTCACCCTTGAAGGAGCCCCCGCCATGATCATTGACCTCCGCATCTATACCTGCCTGCCGAATAAGGTCGCTGACTTTGTCGCGCTTTATGAAAAGGAAGGCTGGGACATCCAGAAAAAGCACCT
>JBBAUC010000267.1:0-3628 GCA_040398485.1 Roseomonas sp.
GGAATCAATGAGCTCCACGCCCGTGATCGCCTGGGTGTAGGTGCGGAAGGAACCAGGGCGATTCACCACCAGCGGAATGCGTTCCAGCGTGAAGGCTACATCTTCGGCGGTGAAGTCCGATCCATTGTGAAAGCGCACACCGCGGCGCAGCGTGAATTCCCAAGCATCGTCGCCCACCGGCTTCCAGGATTCTGCCAAGGAACCTATCAGCCGCGCCTTGGAATCCGTTTCCAACAAATTGTCGAAAACCATGGAGGCATAGGCGTTATTGGGCGAGATATTATGGAAATGTGGATCGGCTGAGGTGATCTGCGCGCCCACCCCCATGCGCAGATTCTGCGCCGCAGCCGGCATGGAAGCGACAAGGGCAGCAAGCAGCAGGCGCTTCATGGCGGTGCTTCCTCAGCTCAACAGATATGCTGCGCCGGAACGGGCGCAGATCGCACGGATATGTTGATCCAAAGCGGGTGGAATAGGGATGCCATGCTGCAAGCGGCGCTGACGTTCCGCTTCTTCCGGATCGCCGGCCACCAGTATGGGCTTTGCAGGATCCGCCGCTGGAGTCGCATGCAATTCATCAATCACCGCATCCAGATCGGCTTCGAATTCACCCGGCGCACGGAAGGCACCAGGGTCAATCGCCATGAAGAAATGTCCGATATCATCGGGATCATCCGGCTTTTGCGCGCGGTTGCGAATGGGGGAGAAGGAAGAACCGACCAAAGTGCCGCCCAGAATATGCACCATCATCGCCAGGCCATAGCCCTTATGGCTGGCCATTTCTGGCGATCCACCAAGCGGTGACAAACCGCCCTCTGGTTCTTCATGCAAAATCTTCATGCCACGCTTGGCATCGGTGATGGGCTTGCCGGCGCCATCCACCACCCAACCGGCAGGCATGGCGCGTTCATTCAAATCATAGACCTTCACCTTGCCCGCCGCCGTGGTGGTGGTGGCCATATCCAGGACGAAAGGCAGGTTGCGCCCGGCCGGCGCTGCAAATGCGATGGGGTTGGTGCCAAGCACGGGCTTGGCACCACGCGTTGGCACCATGGTGACACCACGTGTCGCGCTGGTGACCAGGCCAATCGCGCCACGCCGCGCCGCGATACGCGCATAAACGCCGGCCGCACCGAAGTGATGCGAATTGCGCACACCCACCACGCCAAGCCCGGCCTCCTTCGCCATATCCACGGCCAGATTCATGCCATAACTGGAAACCGGATGCCCAAGCCCCGCGCCCGCATCAATCAGCGCGGTGCAGGCGGTGCGGCGTTCAATTATGGGCCGCGCATTGATCTTCAGCTTGCCTTCCTGCCAGCGTTTTTCATAAGTCATCAGCATGGAAATGCCGTGGCTATCCACGCCGAATAAATCGGTTTCCGTCATGGCTTCCGTGGTGGTGGCGGCCAAGTCTGGTTCCATCCCCCAAGACAGTAGAATGGCTTCAATCTGCGCGCGGACCTTATCGGCGGCGACATCCATGGTGCTGCCCCTTATGATGCGCTGGCGCGCAGGAAGGGATTGGTCAAATGGCCAATGCCGGTGATTTCAATATCCACCACATCGCCGGATTTCACATCCGGTGAAACGCCATCCGTGCCCATCCAGATCACGTCACCAGGATAAAGTGTCAGATAGCGCGTCATCGCCGCGATGAAGACCGCGGTGGAAAATAGCATATGGCCGGTTTCAAACGTGGTGGTGATTTCCCCATTCAGCCGCACATTGGTGCGTGCCGCTTCCATATCAAAATCAGTTTCAATCCAGGGGCCCATGGGCTTGAAGGTATCGGTATTCTTGGAACGCCAGAAAGTGCGGTCGCTTTTTTGCCAGGTACGTTCACTGACATCATTGCCGATGGTCCAACCCATGATGCAGCTTAGCGCCTCGGCCTCTGACAGGTTCTTGGCCTTCTTACCCACTATCGCGACAAGCTCGCCTTCATAATGAATCTTCTCGGTCGCATCGGCGGGGATGATCACGGTCTCATTATGCGCGATCAGCGCATTGCTGGCGCGGTAGCCCATATCCGGTTTGGCCGGAATATTCGGCACTTCACCGCGCTTGGCTGCCCCTTCCTTCACGTGTTCAACATAATTCAGCCCGGCGCAGTAGAAGGTGCGCGGCATCACCGGCACTTCAATCTTCACCGCGGCAAGATCATGCTCGCGGCTGGTTTTTTCATAGCCATCGAAAGGGCTGCCGGAGACTTCCAGAATGCGGTCGCCTTCCAGAATGCCATAGCGGGTGCGGTCTTCGGCGGTGAAGCGAATCCAGCGCATGATTAGGCCCCCTTAGGCTGCCAGCGCGCGCTGGATGAAATCAGATTGGAACACGCGGTCCGCCATGACCTGGCAACGCTTCATCAGGCGGTGTTCATTGGGCCCGTAATCCGGCAGCGCGTTATGCAGCGTGCCAATATTATCCCAAATCAGCACATCACCGACACTCCAGACATGGGTATGCAGGAAGCGCGCTTCCAATTGATGCGCAAACAGCGCTTCAAGCACCACATCACTTTCGGCTTCCGAAAGCTCATTGATGCGGATCGCATAGCCAGGATTGCAATAAAGCACCTTCCGCCCCGTGATCGGATGCGTCATGAAAACCGGGTGCACGGAAGGCGGGCGCTTGGCGCGCTGTTCGGCGGTGAGCGGCGGGCGGGTGCTGCCGGGGCGCTTGCACATATTGTCCCAGAATTTGTTGAAGTCATGCGTCGCCGTAGCGTTGGCGAGCTTTTCCTTCAGCGCCGGGTCCAGGGTTTCATAGGCCGCGTGCATATTGGCGAAAACAGTATTGCCCAGCGGCTTGCCATCGCGATGCGGCACCTGATGCGCGTTCAGCACATTCACGAAGCCCATCGTGTCGCGATAGGACATATCCGTGTGCCAATCCTGCCCGGCATCCGCGAGCCCAATCGGCTGCCCGTTTTCAACGATGTTTGAGAGAATGCCCACTTCCGGCACATTGGCATCCTGGAATTTGCCGGTCAGCGTGGTTTGGATGCTGCCGAAGCGCAGAGAAAAATCGCGCAGCGCCGCCGGTTCCAGCAATTGGCCCGGAAAGCGCAGAACACCCCTTTCGCCAAGTGCCCGCAGAATGCCGGCAAAATCCTTATCCGACAGCGGCTTCGATAAATCGACACCGGTGACGCTGGCACCCAGCACGGCATCATTATTGGTCACGGTCAGCATGGCATACCCCTTCGCAAATGCGGGGAAGCGCCCATCCGCGCGCGCCCAACGGCAACGCAGGAGACGTTTCCCCAAGCTTTTCTCTTGACGGGGATGCTGGCACTGCTCTGCCCCATTCGGCAATCCCCAGAGACTTGGCGAGCCGCCCGCATCGGCGCATCCTGCATCCCGCTAAAGGGGGGAACGGCGACATGCGCTTTGCGGGGCAGAAAGTGGTCATCACCGGCGCGGCCGGCGTGTATGGCCGGGGGCTTGCCAGCGCCTTCGCGGCAGAGGGCGCGCAATTGCTGCTGGCTGATCACGATGTCACCGCGCTGGCGGCGCTGACCAAGGCGCTGCCGCCTGGTTGCGCCGTGGCGCATCCGGCCGATCTTACTGATGATAGTGCGATTGATGGGCTGATCGCGACTGCCATCGCCACGGATGCGCCG
>JBBAUC010000268.1:0-3622 GCA_040398485.1 Roseomonas sp.
CGGCAATTTGGGTGTGCGCCTTGCTACCAGCGCCGATGAATTGGATGCGGTGCAGGCGCTACGCTACCGCGTCTTTTATCAGGAAATGGGCGCCCGGCCCGATGCCGCCACGGCCGCCAGCCATCGTGACCGTGACGATTTCGACCCTGTCGCGGATCATCTGCTGGTGGTGGATCATGACCGGGGTGAAGGCGCCCAATCAGTCGTCGGCACCTATCGCCTGATCCAGCGTGAGGGTGCCGAAAAACTTGGCCGCTGGTATTCCGCAAGCGAATATGACGTCTCTCGCCTGGTGGTCTATCCGGCGCCGGTGTTGGAATTAGGCCGTTCCTGCGTGGATGCCGCCTATCGCAGCCGTGGCACGCTGCAACTACTTTGGGATGGCATCGCGGCTTATGTGTTTCGCCATGACATCGCGCTGATGTTCGGCTGCGCTTCCCTGCCCGGCACGGATCTGGATGCGCTAGCTGATCAACTGACCTATCTGCACGCCTTCCACCTGGCGCCCGAGGAATTACGCCCGCGCGCCCTGCCGGAGCGTTTTGTGGAAATGCGCCGGAAGGACCCGGAAAGCATCGACAAGCGCGCCACACTCACCGCGCTGCCGCCGCTCGTGAAAGGCTATTTGCGTTTGGGTGGCTTTGTCGGCGATGGCGCGGTGCTGGATAAACAGTTCAACACGACTGATGTCTCGGTCGTGGTGAAGACAGATCTGGTGACACAGAAGTATCGCAAGCATTACGAGCGCAAACACGCGGAACGGTAACACCGCACCTTGAACATTCCCCGTGACGTGCGTGATCCGTTGCTGCGGATCACGCCGTCAGATCATCAGAATGGTAGAATGATATCCAGCACTTCCTGCCCATAGCGCGGGCGCTGCACATCGCTGATCGTGCCCCGCCCACCATAGGCAATGCGTGCTTCCGCCAAGCGGTCATGCCGGACAGTATTGTCGGATCCTATATCCTGTGGGCGAATGATCCCGCCCACCTGCAGGTCGCGTAGTTCCTGATTGACGCGCACTTGCTGGCGACCGACCACCACAAGATTACCATTGGGCAGCACCTGTGAAACCGTGGCAGCGACGCGCAGATTGATCTGCTCGGAACGCTTCAGCGTGCCAGTGCCGTTGACATCACTGCTGGAGTTCGCTGACACCATCTTGTTTGGATCAAAGCCGCTTGGGAACAGCCGAGCATAGGATGATTCAAGACCCAGGAGATTGGGGATACCCATGCTTTCGCTATTGTCGCGATTGCGTTTGGTGGAATTTTCCATATCCGCTTCATCCTGAATGGATACCAGGACCGTCACCAGATCGCCCACGGAGGCCGCACGCTGATCACGCAAAAAGGTCCGGCTTCCCTGGCGCCACAGGCTATTATTCTGCAAAGGCGGCTCGCTTGGGTTCGGCATCGGCATTGTCACCGGGCGCCAGCGTGGATCGGAAGTCGGGGTTTCAATACCCGCCAATTCCGGCCCCTGGCCAAGGCGCGAGAGCCTTTCAGCACCGCTACAGGCGGAAAGACTTGCCGCAGCAAGCAAAAGAATGGGTAAGCGCATCATCAACTCCTATCAACGGTGCGGAGCGGGCTTGCGCCAAGACGCACCCGTACACGACCCGGCCCAATCGCCTCCGCCTCCACCACAGTGCGGGAGGAGAGGTTCATCACACTCAGCCGACCACCGCGAGCCGCCGATTCCATCGCTCGGCCTTGCGTGGTCAGTGAAAGGCCAGGGCCTTCCACCATCATCATCACGACTTCATTCTTGGCGATAATGTGCGGGACCATCAGATCCGCGCCCATGAAGGGCAATTCCGTGCCGATCGGGCGGCGCACTTGCATGCCAATTACATCTTCCAGGCGCTGCGCCGTGCCTGGGCGTACGCGCTCGGCGCGCAACTGGACCAGCTTGGCGTCCTGAGGCCCCACAACGTCACCAACCGCAAGCCGCCGCGTGGCGACAATGGCTGGCGCGGTGGCAATAGCCCGGCCCGTCACGCGCATCCGAATGCTAGGCATGCCATCGGCCATCACAATCAATGTGGCAGCGAAGCGATTGGAAGCGTTTTCGTAGTTACCACCTTCAGCAGAAAGCCTTGGCAGCGCGTTCAACGGCAAAATAGGGGGCGAGAAGGCCGCAAGTTCAAGCTCTGCATCGGCTGGCAGGCCAAGCCCCAGCAACTCCGCGCGCAAGACCTCAATCGCGGCTTCGCGCGATAGCGCCTGACCGGGGCGTTCAATCACGCTCCGCTCCGAACCGGACATTGGGCGCCATTCAACATTGAAGCGGCGCGCAATGCCGGCAAGCTGCGATGCTTCGATGACAAATCGCTGGCCAGGGTTGGGTGCGGCGCCAACCACCACATCGCCACGCGACGACCCTTCAAAGATGTCGGAAATGCGAAGCACCTGATCTTCGACCAATGTATGTGACCGCACCGCCACCGTCTGCGCGCGCGCCTTGCCCGGCAGCGCAAGCAGCCCGACAGGCAGCGCAAAAAGAAGGCGCCTATTCATCACTTAAGCCTTGTGAGGGTGGAGAGCATTTCATCGCTCGCCGAGATCACTCGGGAATTCATTTCATAGGCGCGCTGCGCGGTGATCAGTGCCGTGATTTCCTGCACGACATTGACATTGGAAGTTTCAATGAAACCCTGCAGCACTTGCCCATAGCCGGCCTGGCCAGGTGCTGCCTGCTGTGCATCGCCAGAACCGGGTGTGGCCAGGAATAGGTTTTCACCAATGGCTTCCAAGCCGCCTTCATTGGCGAAGATCGCAAGCTGAATCTGACCGACATTCTGCGGCTGCACCTGGCCATCAATCTTCGCCAACACTTCGCCCGTGGCATTGATGGTCACATCACGCGCCGCCGGCGGAATGGTGATGGCCGGCTGAACCGTGAAGCCTTCCGCGGTCACGATCGTGCCTTCGGCTGAAAGCCCGAAGGTGCCATCACGCGTATAGGCCGTTTCGCCGGAAGGCATCAGCACCTGGAAATAGCCATTGCCGCGGATCGCGATATCGAAGCGGTTCTCTGTCTGTTGCAGATTTCCTTGTTCGCTGATGCGATAGATCGCCGCCGTACGCACACCAAGACCAAGCTGCGCGCCGGAAGGCAGCAGCGTGCCGGTATCGGCGCTTTGTGATCCGGTACGGCGCAGATTCTGATAAATCAAATCCTGGAATTCAGCGCGGCGCCGCTTGAAGCCGGTGGTCGAGATATTGGCGATATTGTTCGAAATGACTTCGATATTGGTCTGCTGGGCTTGCATGCCCGTGGCAGCGATTTGCAAAGAACGCATGGCGGCTATTCCCTATTCAATTTCAAGAACGGCGGCGCATGATGCGCTCTACCGCGTTAGTGATGCGTTCACCTTCGCGTTCGGTGAAGTTGCTGGCGTATTGGAATTCGCGCATTTCCGCCGTCAGGCGAGTCATTTCCAAGATCGGCGAGATATTGCTGCCTTCCAGTGCGCCCTGCACCACCTTGGGGCGCTGGACTGGGACCGGCGCCTCGTTGTTGGCGTCGAACAGGCGATTACCCTCACCCCTCAGATTCTGCGGCTTTTCGACGCGCACCACCTGCAACCGTGCGATTTCGCCATTCTCACTCT
>JBBAUC010000269.1:0-3587 GCA_040398485.1 Roseomonas sp.
TGCCTATATGGCGGGGCTTGCGGCCAATGTGCCGGGCGGCATTGGCGTTTTTGATGGCGCCATTCTGTTTGCGCTGGCGGGCTTCATGCCCACCCCCGTGGTGGTTGGCGCGCTGCTGCTGTTCCGGCTGTTCTATTACATCATTCCTCTTTTCCTGGCCGGTGCGCTGTTTGCGGGGTTTGAGGTCAGCCAGCGCCGCAAGCTGGTGGGGCGGTTGGCGCCGGATCGTGGCATAGCGGTTTCCTTTGAAGTGCCGGCGCTGGCGGGCCTTACTGGGCTCGCCGCTTTGGTGCTGATTTTCATCGGCGCGCTGCCGCCCAAGCCAAGCCTGCTTGGGCCCGTGCCGGATTTCCTGGAAGACGCCGCGAGCCATTTTGCCGCCTCCGTCGTTGGCTCCCTGCTACTCGCCGCCGCTTATGGGCTGGTGCGGCGGCTGGTGCTGGCCTGGTGGGGCTCACTTTTTCTGCTGCTGAACGGCGCGCTGATCCTGGTGCTGCGTGGCGAACCGCTTTGGCTGATCGCGGCTTTTCTGCTGGTGCCGCTGTTGCTGACCACGGCGCGCGGCGCCTTTTATCGCCATGCGCGGCTGATCGGGGAGGCTGTTTCGGCCGATGGGGTCGGCGCACTCGCCGCCGGGGCGATTTGCGGGCTGACGCTTGCGACGGTGGCCTATCAGAGCAACCTCGCCGACCGATCCTGGTGGGGGGTGGTGCTGGCGGCGGATGCGCCGGATTCGCTCCGTTTTACGGTGGCGCTGGCCGCGCTGCTGCTGCTGGTCGCGGCGTTTCGGCTGCTGCTGCCGGCGCGCCCGCCCATGCTGACCTATACGGAAGCGGCACGGGAAAGACTTCTGGCCCTGGGCGCCATGGCGCCTGCGCTTACGGCCGCCGATGGGGCGGTATTTGGCGAAGCGGGTCGCGCGGGCTTCGCCTTTCTCAAGCGGGATGGGGTTTGGCTGGCGCTGGGCGATCCGGCGGGCGAGGCTCGGGACAGGGTTTCCGCCATTTGGCGCTTCCGCGACCTTTGCGAAGCCGCCCAGGTTGACCCCGCCTTCTGGCGTGTTGGCCCGGAATTACTGCGTATTTACAGTGACATCGGCCTGACAGCGCTGCCCTTGGACGCGGATGGGGCGGCGCCGCGCTATCTGGTCTGCCGGGCCGAGCGTGATCTGGAAAGCCTGCGCCCCCTGCTGCCCCATGGCGGAGAGGGCTTTGACGCCCGCTGAACCCCTTGCCAGCCATGGCTTGCCGCGCCATTGCAGGCACGCTTCAAAGCGAAGGAGAACACCATGCGCATCGCCATGATCGGGGCCGGCTATGTCGGCCTGGTATCCGGCGCCTGCTTCGCCGAATTCGGCGTGGATGTAACGGTGATGGATGTTGATCCCGCCAAGATCACCGCGCTGCATGAAGGGCGCATGCCGATCTATGAACCGGGCCTTGATAAGCTGGTTGCGGAAAATGTCGCTGCCGGCCGGCTTGGCTTCACCACGGATTTGAAGACCGCCATCGCCGGGGCGGATGCCGTTTTCCTGGCGGTTGGCACGCCAACCAGGCGCGGCGATGGCCATGCTGATCTTTCCTATGTTTATGCCGCGGCCGAGGAAGTGGCGCGCGCCGCCACCGGCCCCCTGGTGCTGGTGACGAAATCCACCGTGCCGGTTGGCACCGGGCGGGAAGTGCGCGCCATTGTGCAGCGCGTGCGGCCAGAACTTGCCATCAGCGTTGCGTCCAACCCTGAGTTTCTCCGTGAAGGCAGCGCGATTGGCGATTTCATGCGCCCAGACCGCGTGGTCATTGGGGTTGAGGATGATCAGGGGCTCGCCGTCCTGAAGCGGCTCTATCGCCCGCTCTATCTGATTGAAACGCCAGTACTGGCCACCAGCCTTGAAACCGCGGAGTTGATCAAATACGCCGCCAATGCCTTCCTGGCGACCAAGATCACCTTCATCAATGAAATCGCTGACCTTTGTGAAAAGGTCGGCGCCGATGTGCATGATGTGGCGCGCGGCATGGGCCTTGATGGACGGATTGGGCGCAAATTCCTCCATCCCGGACCGGGCTATGGCGGTTCCTGCTTCCCCAAGGACACATTGGCCCTGGCCCATACCGCGCAGGATGCCGGCGCTCCTTTGCGGCTGGTGGAGGCTACCATTGCGGTGAATGAGGCGCGCAAGCCGCAAATGGCCGATCGCATCCTGGCCGCCCTTGGCCCGAACCCAGCCGGCAAGGTGGTGGCGGTGCTGGGGCTGACCTTCAAGCCCGAAACCGATGACATGCGCGATGCGCCATCCTTGGTGATCCTGCCCAAGCTGGCGGCGGCGGGGGTGGTGCTCCGCGCCTTTGACCCGCAGTTTGGCCATGCGCGCCAGGTGCTGCCCCAGGCCGTGCATTATGCCGAAAGCCCGCTGGATGCTGCGGCGGGGGCGGATGCGTTGGTGGTGCTGACGGAATGGAATGAATTTCGGGCGCTTGCGCCGGATCGCCTGAAATCCGCCATGAAGGGCAGTATTGTGCTGGATCTTCGCAATATCTGGGAGCCTGCGGCGATGCGCGCTGCCGGCTTCATTTATTCATCCATTGGCCGCCCCTGAGAGATTTCATCATGACCGGATTCAATCATCGCTTCGACCCAACCGTGCTCCGCGAATATGATATTCGCGGCATTGTCGGCAAAACCCTGAACCCGGAAGATGCCTTCGCGATTGGGCGCTGCTTTGGCAGCGTGGTCAGCCGTGGCGGCGGCAAGCGTGTGGCCGTTGGCTATGATGGCCGGCTGCATTCGCCCGAGATGGAAGCGCAGTTGGTCGCAGGCTTGCGCGCCTGCGGCTTGGAAGTGGTGCGCATTGGGCTTTGCGCGACACCCATGCTGTATTTTGCTGCCTATGCTTTGGAAGCCGATGGTGCGGCGATGGTGACCGGCAGCCATAACCCGCCCGACTACAATGGCTTCAAGATGATGATCGGCAAGAAGCCTTTCTATGGCGCGCAGATTCAGGAAATTGGCCGCATGGCGAAGGCGGGCGATGTGGTGCCGGAAGCCGTGGGCAGCGACCGCGCCGTGGATATCGCAACGCGCTATGCGGACCGCGTATTACAGGATTGGGATGGCGGGGATCGCGCGCTGAAAGTGGTGTGGGATCCGGGCAATGGCTCGGCCGGGCCAATCGCAAAAGTGCTGGCCGCGCGGCTGCCGGGGCACCACATGCTGATCAATGCCGATGTGGATGGGCGCTTCCCGAACCATCACCCGGACCCGACAGTGCCTAAGAACCTGGAACAATTGATCGCGGCCGTGGCGCGTGAAGGCGCTGATCTTGGCATTGCCTTTGACGGCGATGGGGACCGCATCGGCATTGTTGATAATGAAGGCCATGTGCTGTTCGGCGATCAATTGATGATCGTGCTGGCGCGTGATGTGCTGAAAGCGAAACCTGGGGCGACCATCATCGCGGATGTGAAGGCATCTCAGGTGCTGTTCGATGAAATCGCCAAGGCGGGCGGAAAGCCCTTGATGTGGAAGACCGGGCATTCGCTGATCAAGGCGAAAATGGCCGAAACCGGCAGCCCGCTGGCGGGCGAGATGTC
>JBBAUC010000270.1:0-3576 GCA_040398485.1 Roseomonas sp.
GCGGCCGAGGCGCTTTTTGCCGAGGGGCTGGTGGCCGCCCTGCAACCCGTGGCCCCGGCCGGTGAGGAAGCTTTTGTCGCCGCCCTGCTAGAAGGCCTGCCCTGCTTACCGGTGGTTGCCGGTGGTGCGACACGGGAAGAAAGTGTGCGCGCCGGGCTTGACGCGATTGCCGCCGAGGCGCCGGATTATGTCCTGGTGCATGACGCCGCCCGGCCTGTGATCCCGCGCGGCACCATCCCTGCCCTGCTCACCGCGCTTAAGGCCCAGGCCGGTGCCATCCCCGCCCAGCCAGTGGCCGATACATTAAAGCGCGTGGCGGACGGGGTGATCGAGGCCACCGTGCCGCGTGAGGGGCTATTCCGCGCCCAAACCCCGCAAGCCTTTCGGTTTGAAGCTTTGCGCACCGCCCATGCAGCCCGCGCTGGTGCGGTCACGGATGATGCATCCCTGCTAGAAGCGCTTGGGCAGGCGGTTGCCATTGTCCCGGGCAGCGAGCGTAATGTGAAAATAACCTGGCCCGAGGACCTTGCCCGCGTGGAAGCTGAGATGATGGCCCGCATGATTCCGCGCACCGGCACGGGCTTCGATGTGCATCGCCTAGTGGCGAGGCGCCCCTTGATCCTGTGCGGCATTACCGTGCCACATGAACTTGGCCTTGATGGACATTCTGATGCGGATGTTGGGCTGCATGCGCTGTGTGACGCGATTTATGGGGCGCTGGCGGAAGGCGATATTGGCCGCTGGTTTCCGCCATCCCAGGCTGATTGGAAGGATGCCGATAGCGCCGCTTTCCTGCGCCATGCCGCAGGGCGTGTTGCGGCGCGCGGCGGCGTGCTGGTGCATGTGGATGTGACGCTGATCTGCGAAAGGCCGAAAATCGCACCCCATGCGGATGCCATGCGCGCACGCATCGCCGAATTGGCCGGGATGGATGTAGCGGCGGTTTCCGTGAAGGCGACCACCACGGAACGGCTAGGTTTCACTGGCCGCGGAGAAGGCATCGCCGCTCAGGCGGCGGCGACCATTCTGTTGCCGGGCTGAAGCCGCCTCAGGCTACCCCAAGCCCTTCCTCCGGCGGCTGGGCAATCAGCTCGGCATAGGCAGCGGCTTCCTTTGGTTTGCCAATAAGATAGCCCTGGGCGCTATTGCAGCCTTCCAGTATCAAAAGCCGCATCTGATCAGCGGTCTCCACCCCTTCCGCCGTCACCGCAATGCCAAGGCTGCGCCCTAGCCCAATGACGGAGCGCAGAATGGCGAGGCTTTGCGCGCTTTCCGGCAAATCACGGATAAAGGACCGATCCACCTTCAGCCGATCAAAGGGAAAGGAACGAAGTTGGGTGAGCGAGGAATAGCCCGTGCCGAAATCATCCATGGCGATATGGCAGCCAAGGGCGCGGATGGCGGCCAGTTGCGTCGGGGCATCGCCACTCGCGGGCAGCAGCACCGTTTCGGTCACTTCCAGTTCAAGCCGTTGGGGCTGCAGCCCGCTTTCCGCCAGCGCCGAGCGCAGGGTTGCCACCAAGCGACCATCCTTGAATTGTGCCGGGGCGATATTGACCGCAACGGACAAGGTTTTTGGCCAGCGCGCAGCGGTCCGGCAGGCCTCCCGGATCACCCAATCGCCAATCCGCCCCATCAGGCCTAGCTTTTCCGCAAGCGGCAGGAAATCATTGGGCGGCACCAGCCCGGTTTCGGGGTGGCGCCAGCGAATCAGCGCCTCAAAACCCGTCAAACGTCCTGAGGGTAGCGCAATAAGCGGTTGATAATGTAATTCAAATTGTTGTTCGCAAACGGCGCGACGCAGCGCGGATTCGGCATGACGCTGGGCCTTGGCGCGGGCATCCATATCCGGGCTGAAGCGGCACCATCGGGGAGCGGCTTCGCCTTCAGCCTCAATGCTTGAACGGGCCAACCCAGCGCAGCGCAGCAGCAAGGGCGCGTCATTGCCATCTTCAGGCGCCAGCACAAAGCCAAGCCGCGGCGTCACGCTCACGGTCTCCCCAGAGACCAAATAGGGGTGGCCCAGCAAGGCAGTCAGGCGTTTGGCCATGGCTTCAGCGTGGGCCGCCGTGGAGACATCGGCCTGCAAAATGGCGAATTCATCGCCCGCGAGCCGCGCGACCAGATCCGTGCCGCGAATCGCCCCCGAAAGCCGCCACGCCGCGGCGCGCAGCAATTCCTCCTGCGCGGCATGGCCAAGGTTATTGGTCACCTGGCGGAGGCCATCAAGGTCAAGCACATGCACGGCAATCCGCGCCGGACGGCGGCCTGGCCTGACCAGGGCCGTGGCGACACGCGCGGAGAACATGGCGAAATCAGCCAGCCCCGTGATCCCGTCCGTCCCGCCGCCCCCCGGCAGGTTATTTCGACCTTGGACAGCAAGCGCCCAGGTGCCGCTACCAGCGTGGCGAATGGTAAAGCCAAGGCCAGGCGCGCCATCCAGGACCACTTCCCGCTCATCTTCCATCGGCGCCCAGGTGGCGGCGGCGCAGGCCTGCACCAGTGCTGCGGCGGCATTGGGTTCCAGCCTTGGGCTGCTATCGAGCAGGTCAGAAAGACTATTAAAGCGCGTGGCTGAGCCGCGCCCAAGGCCAAGCAGGCCAAGCGCGCCCTGGCCAAGTGCGCCAATTTGCAGGCTGGTATCGAAGGTCAGGCGATTATCCATCAGGGTAAGCCACCCCAATGCCCGACGCTTGGGGCGTGAATACAGGCGCCTTTGCCCCATGGGCCCGGGCACCAGGTCAAGCACGGTCTCATGCACTTCACTCCAGAACGGTTCCGCCTCAGGGAAGGCCAAGGAGGCCAAGGCGGCTTTGTCCGCTATAAGCGACGGAGGTGAAGGAAGAGTGGAAAGTGTCATTATCTGCACAAATACACGTATAGGTTGCAGTTCTTACTTTGTCCACCCCGCAATGAAAATGCATTGCAAAATGCGAAAGAGAATTGCCAAAAAAAGAGGGCCACCCCATCAGGGTGGCCCTTAGGCAAGGTTGAGGAAGGCTAAGCTGCCAGGAGCGGGATATCCCGCTACCAGACAAAGGTAGTATTGCATCAATCGTGCCAGAGATTTCGGCGCAATTCCCCCGAAGAATCAGGCCAATTTAGCTTGCGCGTTCCAGAATTGAGACATAATTCGCCACCGCCGCACCGCCCATATTGAAGACCCCCGCCAGATCCGCACGCGGCAGTTGCATGGCACCAGCCTGGCCACAAAGCTGCATCGCGGCCAGCACATGCATGGAAACCCCCGTGGCACCAATCGGGTGGCCCTTGGCCTTCAGCCCGCCAGAACGGTTCACCGGCAGCTTGCCGCCGGCTGAAGTCCAGCCTTCCAGTGCTGCCCTGCCGCCCTTGCCTTCGGCGGCCAAGCCCATGGCTTCGTATTCAATGAGCTCGGCGATGGTGAAGCAATCATGCGTCTCGACAAAGGAAAGGTCGCCTACGCCAACGCCGGCCTGTTCATAGGCGCGCTGCCAGGCGGTGCGCGCGCCATCAAAGCGGATGATATCGCGGGCGGCGATGGGCAGGTATTCATTCACCTGCACCGCGGCGCGGAAGCGCACGGATTTGCCCATG
>JBBAUC010000271.1:0-2937 GCA_040398485.1 Roseomonas sp.
TGAAGTGCGTTATCTCCCTGCCGAGGGACCTACCAAAGCAACACCCCATGCTGCCTTAAAAACCCAAGTAAGGGCAGCAGTGGCAGGCCCAGAATGGCCGGCTGATCGCCCTCAATCCGATCAAATAATTGCGCGCCATGGCCTTCCAGCCGATAGGCGCCAACAGAAGAAAGCAACGCCTCGCCCTCCGCGGCCAAATAGGCTTCCAGAAAGGCGTCGGAGAAGTCGCGCATGGTCAAGCGCGGCTTCGCCACATGCTGCCAGATGCGCTGCCCACCGCGATGGCACACAAGCCCCGTCACCAATTCATGCTGGCGTCCGCGCAGGCGCTGCAAATGGGTGCGCGCCGCTGCCATATCGGGCGGCTTGTCGAACCAGGCGCCATCGCAGACCAGCAATTGATCAGCGCCAATCACCAGCGCATCGGGGGCTTGCGCAGCCACGCGCGCTGCCTTGGCATCGGCCAGCATCAACGCGGCATCTTCGGCGGCAATACCCTCGACCTGCGCGGCTTCCTTGATGGCGGCTTCATCCACGCCAGCCACGCGGGTTTCAAACCGCAGCCCAGCGCCTTCAAGCACCGCGCGCCGCGCTGTGGAAGCTGATGCAAGAATAAGCGCCGGCGCTGCGGCCTGGATCACTGCCGCGCTTCCGGCCTAAGGCCGAGTGCCGCTTCCTCACCCGCCGCCGCCGCCAGATAGGCGGAATAGGCGGTGCCATCACGTAAATCCTCGGTCATGCCAAGCCGCGCCATGACGCTGCGGACCTGCGGCGACCGCAGCGCCGCAGTGAACGCCTCTTCCAGCCTTTTGCGTTCGGCCACCGGCATATTGGGCGGGCCGATCAGCCCGAAGGGGGCGGTTTCGGTCAGCCCATAGCCAAGCTCGACCAGGGTCGGCACATCCGGCCAGCGCGGATTGCGGGTGGGCGACCACAATGTCAGCCAACGTGCTTCGCCTTGATCCACCGCCGTGTGTAGCCGCGCACCGCCGGCCATCACATCCAGATCCCCCGCCATCAGCGCTTCAACGCCATCGGCAGCACCGCGGAAAGGTAGATGTACAGCCTGGATATTTTCCTTCACCAGCAACCGCGCCATGGTGACATGGCCCACCGAGCCCACGCCGACACTGCCGAAGGAAAGCTGGCCTGGCTTCTGGCGTGCTTCGGCCAAGAAATCGCGCCAGCCGGCTGGAAAGCGATCGGCCTTGGCAATCGCGCCATAAGTGCCGCCCGCCAGGCACATGATGGGCGTGGCATCCCGCCCCATGTTGAAATCCACGCCGCGTTCGACCAGGGCGCGCAGCGTCGCCACCGGAAACAGCATCACCACCGATCCATCTGGCGGCGCGCTGCGCAGCTGCGACAAAAGCCTGAGCCCGGTGCGGCTTGGCTTATTATCCAGCCGCACTTCCTGGCCTAGCGCTTTGCTCGCGTATTTCGCCACCGCGCGCATCACCTGATCCGTGCTGCCGCCTTCCGCAAAAGGCACCAGCAGCGTAATACCGCGTTGCTGTGCCTGCGCCAGGGAAGGCGCGGCCAGCAGGCCAGCACTCGCCAAAAACAGCCGCCGCTTCATGGCATTTCGCTCGCAAGCCTTGCCAAGGCGGCGCGATAGGTTGTGTCAAACAGGGTATCCAGACCAGGATTCACCCCCTTCAGCCCCGCCGCCACGCGCCCCGCCCAGCCGACATATTCAATGCGGCGCGCATGGTTCCAATTCGCCGGCGGGCTATCGGCGATGGAGCGCAGATTCGAAATCTTATCGGCTAATTTCAACTGCTTGGCCGCTTCGCTATGCTTTGGCGCCTGGCTGATCTGCAAGGCTTTCCGGATTTCCTTAGGCTTTTCTGTATCATCGGTTGCTTCCGCCACCAAGCCCGCAATGAGGGGGCCGAAAACGGCCATAAGGTCGGCGTCAGTGGTCTCCGTATCCTCAACCGTGTCGTGCAGCAGCCCGGCCAGGATGGCTTCCTCTGGCGCGCCATGTTCGGCCAGGATCGCGGCAACCTCAATCACATGGTTCACATAGGGCTCAGCAGCCGCGCCCTTCCGTACCTGCCCGGCATGGGCGCGGGCGGCGAAAAGCGTGGCGCGCAGGAGCTGCGCTGAGAAGCTGGCTTCCATAAGGGTTCAGTAGCGCCCCAGGACAAAATCGGAAAGGGGATGCAAGCGCCGCCAAAGCCTGATATGGGCGCCGCCATGCCGAGAGATATCATAACGCGCCGCGCTTTGATCGCGGCCAGCCCCTTGCTTGCCGCCCCCGCGCTGGCACAGGCACCCTTTCCCAATCGCCCGATCCGCCTGGTGGTGGGCTTCACCCCCGGTGGGGCCACCGATATCTCGGCGCGCGCCTTCGCGCCCAAAATGTCGGAAGTGCTGGGCCAGCCGGTGATTGTGGAAAACCGCCCCGGCGCGGGCAGCAACCTAGCGACCGAGATCGTCGCCCGCAGCCCCGCTGATGGCTATACGATCCTGCTGGCAACCCTGGGCGCTTTGGTGATCAGCCCCATGGTGATGCGCCTGCCGATAGACCCGGCGCGGGATCTGGTGCCGATCTCAATCGCCGTTGACCTGTTCAATATCTTGACCGTACAGGCGGAGCGCCCCTGGCGCACCGCGGCCGATATCATCGCCGCGGCCAAGGCGCGGCCCGGGGAGCTTTCTTGGGGCCATAGCGGCATTGGCAGCGCGCCCCAATTGGCGGGCCTGCTTTTCGCGAGAATGGCCGGGATTGAGACGATTGAGGTCTCCTATCGCGGTGGCGGGTTGGTCGCGACAGATATGATCTCGGGCCGCTTGGATTACGGCTTCCCGACCTCGCCTTCTGTCATGACGCATATTGAAAGCGGAAAGCTGCGCGGGCTTGCGGTGCCAACGCTGCAACGCTCTCGGCTGCTGCCGAACATCCCAACGGTCGCGGAAACCGGCCTGCCT
>JBBAUC010000271.1:2947-3575 GCA_040398485.1 Roseomonas sp.
TGCCGTCCTGGTATGCGGTGGTGGCCCCGCGCGGGACGCCGGAACCGGCTGTTGAAAGGCTGGCCCATGCCATGCGGATCGCGTTGGAAGACAGGGATGTCATTGGCATCCTGAACCGCAATGGTCTGGAAGCTATGCCCTCCACGCCGGCGGAATTCGCTGCCGCCTGGGCTGCCGAGCGCACCAAATGGGAACCGATCATTCGCGAAAGCGGCATCAAGATCGAATAGCCGCGAGGGGCCGATTGGGTTTATGATTGGCCAGAAAGGATCTTCTGCCCGTGAACGCCATGCCCCCCGATCCCACCCAGGCCTTGGAACAAGCCGCGCGCGCCGCGCGTGCGGCGACTATTGCGCTGGCTGGCGCGCCAAGCGCGGTGAAGGATCAGGCGTTGCTTTTGTCGGCGGCCGCCTTGCGCGAACATCAAGCGCAGATCATCGACGCCAATGCTGAAGACATCGCCGCCGCACCTGGGCTGACACCGGCTTTTCGTGACCGGCTGCTGCTGAATGCCGCGCGCATTGAAGCCATGGCGAAGGGGCTTGAGGACGTGGCGGCACTGCCCGACCCGGTGGGCCGCGTGCTGGCGGAATGGCAGCGCCCCAATGGGCTTCGCCTGCAACGCGTG
>JBBAUC010000272.1:0-3561 GCA_040398485.1 Roseomonas sp.
CAGCCTTCCGGCCAGGGCGATGTGAATGATGATCTTTCGGTGGCCCTCGCCTATGCTGTGAATGAATGGCAATTGGCGCATTGGGTGGATCATGATGCGCGGCTGCGCGCTTCCATCGTGGTGCCTTATGAGGATGCGGCGGCATCAGCCGCTGAAATCCGCAAGCGCGCCGGCGATGGCCGCTTCTGCCAGGTGCTGCTGATGAGCCGTACCTCGGAACCCTTGGGCCGCAAGCGCTATTGGCCGATTTATGAGGCAGCCGCGGAAGTGGGCCTGCCGATTGGCATTCACGCTTTCGGCTTTTCCGGCAATGCCATGACCAACGGCGGCTGGCCTTCCTTCTATGTGGAAGAAGTGCAGGAACATGCGACCAGCGCGCAGGCGCAAGTGGCATCCTTCGTGGTGGAAGGCGTGTTTGAACGCTTCCCCACGCTGAAGATTTTGATGATTGAATGCGGCTTTGGGTGGATGCCGTCGCTCGGCTGGCGGCTGGACAATAACTGGAAGCGGCTGCGTGATGAGGTGCCGCATCTGAAGCGGGCACCTTCCGAATATATGCGTGAACATGTCTATGTCTCGACCCAACCGATTGAAGAACCGGCGAAGGGTGAGCATTTGCTGGATGCGATGGAATGGATCGGCTGGGATCGTATTCTCTATGCCAGCGATTATCCGCATTGGGATTTTGACGATCCGCGCATTGCGATTCCTTCCTTCATTCCAGTGGAAAAGCGCGCCGCTATTTTTGGCGGCAATGCGCGCGGTTTCTATCGGCTATAATGGCGCGGTATATTGTTGGGGCGGTGGATGAAATCCCGCCCGGTGGCCGGAAGCTGGTGGAAGCGGATGGCAAGAAGATTGTGGTGTTCAATCTGGGCGGTGAGTTCTTCGCGCTGCTGGATCGCTGCCCGCATCAAGGGAGCGCGCTTTCGGGCGGCATCCTGTGCGGCCTGACGCTGAGTGATGAACCGGGGAAGTATCAATTCTCCCGTGCTGGAGAGATGCTGCGCTGCCCTTGGCATAACTGGGAATTCGATATCCGCACGGGGAAAAGCTGGTTCGATCCGCGCCGGACAAAGGTGCGCGCCTTTCCGGCGCATGTGGAACCGGGGGCCGCATTGGTGGAGGGGCCGTATCAGGCAGAGACTTTTCCGGTGAAGGTTGAAGCGGAATATGTGGTGGTGGAGGTTTGAGCGCGTTGGGCGGCTAGCCCTTGCGCAGTTCAGCCCGAATAACTCGCGATCTCAATCAAGTTCCCGTCTGGATCGCGACAATAAACCGACATGATCGGCCCAAGCGCACCCGCTTTCGCAACCGGTCCAACTTCCACCGTCACACCACAGGCGCGCAGATATTCCACCACCTGATCCGACTTCATGGTGACGACAAAGCACAAATCATCCGTCCCCGGCACGCCGCCGGCAGCCCCCGTGAACCATTCTTCCTGCGTAGCACTTACCGGGCGCAGATTGATCTTCTGCCCACCGAAGCGGAGTGACGTGCGGCGATGCGGGCCGAATTCTTCCCGCTCCATCCCCAGCACACGCTGATACCAGGAAGCAGAGATTTCCACATCGCGGCAGGTAATGACCAGATGATCCAGGCGGTCCACGGCGAAACGCATGATGTTCAGCCTTTCTTCGGCAAACGCGCCGTTACTTCGATTTCAATGCGCATGATATCGGTCTGCAGCCCGGCATGAATCAGCGTGGAAGCTGGGCGCGCCTTGCCGAAATGCTTGCGAAAGACTGGCCAGCAGGGCTCCCAATCCTCGCGCCGCGGCACAATGGTCAGTACGCGCACAACATCATCCAAGGTGCAGCCGGCTTCCGCCAAGGCGCGGCCGATATTGGTGAAGCATTGTTCGGCCTGCGCCACCACATCGGGTGCGATGGTCATGGTGGCGTAATCATACCCCGTGGTGCCGGACACCCAGACATAATCGCCATCCACCACCGCGCGGGAATAGCCAATCTCCGCCTCGAATTTGGAACCGGAGGAGATCAAGCGGCGCTCATTCATGGCGTTATGTCCTTGTCACGCGGTCAATGGCCCGCCGCATTTTTCCGGGCGGAATTTACGTTCGGTGGAGGCTGGAAATTTTGCGAGCTTATCCGCCGGGCGGATCGGGCGACGCAGCAATTCCCCGCCGCAATTCGGGCAAAGCCCGCCCGGCAGTTTGGTGCGCCCGCAATCCACGCACCAGGTGCATTCAAAGGAACAGATCAGCGCATCGCGGCTATCGGGCGGCAAATCGCGCCCGCAGCATTCGCAATTAGGTCTCAGTGCCAGCATCGGTTTTCTCCTGTCACGGCGGTGCGACAATGCGCGCGACAATCCGCCGCACGATGGGCAGCACCACCAGCACGGTCGGGAAGGCGATGACCCAGGAAGAAAGCCAGGCAATCGGCCAACGCGCCAGAAATTCTGGCCCCGGCCCCAAAGCCAGCAGCGTTGAGATGCCGGAAATCATGATGGTCATGATCCCGGATAGGATGAAGCCCGTCACCGGCAGCGTGAAACGCGCCGGCAGGCGGCGGTCCTGCGCTTGGTTCACTCCAACCCCTCATAGAAATCATTGCCCTTGTCATCCATGACGATGAAGGCTGGGAAATCCTCAACCTCAATCCGCCAGACCGCTTCCATGCCAAGTTCTGGGTATTCCAGCACTTCAACCTTCTTGATGCAGTCCTGCGCGAGCCGCGCGGCGGGGCCGCCAACCGAACCCAAATAGAAGCCGCCATAATTCTTGCAGGCATTCAACACGGCCTTGGAACGATTGCCCTTGGCCAGCATCACCATGGAACCACCGGCGCTCTGGAAAGCTTCCACATAGGAATCCATCCGCCCCGCCGTGGTAGGGCCGAAGGAACCGGTGGCCATGCCCGTCGGCGTCTTGGCCGGACCCGCATAATAAACAGGGTGATCCTTCATATATTGCGGCAGACCCTGCCCCGCATCAATGCGTTCCTGCAATTTCGCATGCGCAATGTCACGCGCCACCACCATGGTGCCGGTCAGGCTGACCCGCGTCTTCACCGGGTATTTGGAAAGCGTGGCGCGGATGTCGCTCATGGGGCGAGAGAGGTCTATCTTCACCACCTCACCATTCAGAATATCCGTGGTGGTTTCTGGCAGATACTTAGCCGGGTCATGTTCCAGATCCTCGACGAAAACGCCCTCAGGCGTGATCTTCGCCTTTATTTGCCGATCCGCAGAACAGGAAACACCAATGCCTATCGGCAGGCTCGCACCATGCCGTGCCAGGCGCACCACACGCACATCATGGCAGAAATACTTGCCGCCGAATTGCGCGCCGATGCCAAGGTTCTGCGTGAGCTTATGCACCTCCGCTTCCAGTTGCGTATCGCGAAAGGCATGGCCGGACAGATCGCCCGAATTCGGTAGCGCATCCAGCCATTTCGTGCTGGCCAGCTTCACGGTTTTCAGTGTCGCTTCCGCGCTAGTGCCACCAATGACAATCGCGAGGTGATAGGGTGGGCAGGCGCTGGTGCCGAGGGTCTTGATCTTTTCTTCCAAAAACGCGAGCAGCTTGGGATT
>JBBAUC010000273.1:0-3545 GCA_040398485.1 Roseomonas sp.
CCGCCAAGATGTGGGCGCAATTCGCCGAAGCGCTGGGCCGCAAGGATTGGCTGGAAGTCGAGGAATGGAAGACGCTGAAGGGCCGCAGCGCGGACCGGGCGCGCTTGAACCAAACCATCGGCGAAGTCACCAGCACCAAGCCCAGCGAATATTGGATTGATTTGCTGGAACGCATCGGCATCCCCTGCGGGCCGATCAATAAGGTGGACCAGGTCTTTGCTGACCCGCAGGTGCAACATCTTGCCATGTCAGCGCCCATGACCACGCCGAAGCGCGGCCTGACCCATGTTGTGGGTACCGCGATCAATCTTGAAGGGCTGGAAAGTTCCGTCCGGCGCATCCCGCCCCGGCTTGGCGAACATTCCGCCGAAATTCTGCAACAGGCTGGCTATGGCGCCGCCGAAATTGACCAATTGCGCGCGCTTGGCGTGATCAGCGAGGGATAGATCAGATGGAATTCGCAGACGGCAAAATTCTTGCCGACATCAAGGATGGCATTGGGCGCATTACCTTCAACCAGCCCGAAAAACGCAATGCCATGTCGGTTGCGATGTGGGATGGCATGGGTCAGGCTTTGGATGTGTTCACGGCGGATGCATCTGTCCGCTGCGTGGTGCTGACCGGCGCAGGCGACAAGGCTTTCGTCTCAGGCGCTGATATCAGCCAATTCGATAAAATCCGTTCGGATGCTGATGCGCAAAAGGAATATGGCCGGCAGACAGCGGTTGGGCGCTTGAAGCTTGCCACCTATGCCAAGCCGGTGATTGCAGAAATCCGCGGCTTTTGCATGGGCGGCGGGCTTGGCATTGCCATGTCCTGCGATATCCGCATCGCGGCGGAAGGCAGCCAATTCGGCATTCCGGCCGCGAAGCTTGGCATCGCTTACGGCTTTGACATGGTGAAGCATTTGGTTTCCCTGGTGGGCCCGGCGCATGCCAATATGATCCTGATGAGCGGCGAACGGTTTGACGGGCAGGAAGCCGAAAGGGTTGGCCTGATCAACAAGCTGGTGCCGGCGGATGCGCTGGCCGGGGAAGTGGCCAAGCTGACCGCCACACTCGCGCAGAACGCGCCGCTGTCGCTTTTCGCCAATAAGCGCACGGTGCAGGCGGTATTGCAGGACCGGGCGGATCGCGACATGGCGGCGATCCAGGCTGATTTGAACGCCTGTTTTGACAGCGCTGATTACAAGGAAGGCCGCAAGGCCTTCATGGAAAAGCGCAAGCCTGCCTTCCAGGGGCGGTAACTCGCTGCTTTCCGGGGCCACCCAGGCGGGGTGGTTCCCGGCTCTCGGCAAGTTTAACCAAAGGTAAGTTGAACCCGGCCCGCAGAACGTTATGTAACTGTCTCCGGTAACCCCCAAGCCCAGGACGCCCAAACCCGCCATGGACGACGCCCTGCCCCCGATTGCCGGGAACCACCAACACGCACCCATTTCCCGCCTGATTGCGGAGGTGGTGGAACGCTGCCCTGGTGAGCGCATCACCCTTGGCGAAATGGCCGAGGCTTTCGGCGACCGCGCCTTCGGTCTTTTGATTTTGCTGCTTTGCCTGCCAGGTCTTTTGCCAGGCATGGCCTCCATTTTCGGCACGCCGATGCTGATTCTCGGCGTGCAAATGGGGCTTGGCTTTCGCAAACCGAAGCTGCCTGGCTTCATCGCCCGGCAAAGCCTGAAGCGCACCGATATGATGCGGCTTTCGAGCGGTTCTTCAAAAATGCTGGCGCGGGTGGAACGCTATGTCAGGCCACGCCCTGGCCCCTTCACCAATAACACCGCCGATAAGGTCGTCGGCTGGCTTGCGGCCTATGCCGCGCTGATGCTGATCTTGCCTGGGCCTGGCACCAATGGCCCGCCGGCCTTTGGCACCATCGTGATGTCGCTTGGCGTGGTTGAAAATGACAGCAAAGTGGTTGGCATTGGCATTCTGGTGACGATCCTGGCCAATATTTTTGCGACCGGCGTGCTGGTGGCCATTGCCTGGTTTGGCATTGAGGCACTCGGCTACGTGATTTAATGTCAATGCGGCTGGACAGATCAGCGCAGGCTGACTAGCCTTCATTCATGCTTCGGTGGCCCGAAAGGGCTTAAACGGGAACGCGAGAGACGGTGAAACCCACCGCCAATCCGCGGCTGCCCCCGCAACTGTAGGCGACCATATCTGGCCCGAATGCCATTGCATGCACATGCGAGAAGGCGGGCAGATGGAGAGAAATCTCCAGGTCGCGAGCCAGGAGACCGGCCGGTGCATAGTTGTCTCGCGCGTATCGGGCGGGGTGCACCGATGCAACGGACCAAAGCTGTGCGGACACGCCCGCGCATCTCCGTCTGCGAACAGCGTAGGAAATGCCCCAGGGCCGCAAGGCTTTGGGGTGAGATGACACCTATGCTCGGAGTAATGCCGGATGAAACACCGGATTCTCGCGTTATTGGCGCTTGCCCCCCTTGCCCCTGCCTGGGCGCAAACGGCCAGCATTCCCGAAACCATTGTGACGGCCACAAGGATACCCACGCCGCAGGAACGCCTGCCGGCTGCGACCACGGTGATAGATCGGCAGATCATCGAAGAACGCGGCTATGTCACGCTGGCCGATGCGCTGGTCAGCGTGCCGGGCTTCAACATCGTCCCCAGTGGCGGCATGGGGCAAGTGACATCGGGCTTCATGCGCGGCACCAATTCCAACCATGTGCTGGTTTTGCGTGATGGCGTGCCAATGAACGATGCCAGCCACCCAAGCGGCGCCTTCAATTTCGGCAATACGCTGCTCGGCGATATCGATCGCATTGAAGTCGTGCGCGGCCCGGTATCCGCCATTTACGGAACATCAGCCATTGGTGGCGTGATCAATCTGATCACGCGCCGCGCACCCACAGACCGCCAAGCGCAACCTTACGGGGAGCTTGCCGGCGGCACCAATTACACCGCGCGCGGCGTGGCGGGCGTTGCGGGCACCATCGGCAATACGGATTACGGCGTGACGGGGCAGAGCCTTTCGACACGCGGATCAAACGCCGTGGCGCCGCGTTTCTACAACAATCAAGGGGAGCGGGATGGGCTGCGTTCTGCAGCGATTACCGCACGCGGCGGCGTGAATATTGGCGAAACTGCGCCTGCGAATGTGCTTGGCATGACGCGGTTGGATGGGTTGGTGATCACGCGGGAAAACCGTTTCGGTCAAGACAATGTCCCGCGCGATGATCCAAATTACAGCGCGGATGATCGCAACTGGATGGGGTTTCTGCGTAGCGCGAGCGAGCTTTTCGGTGGAGACTGGACCAGCGGCTTTACGCTTTCCGCAAGCCAGGATCGGCGGCGTTATACGAATTGGCCGGACGGTGCCGATATTGAAACCACCGATGAGTATTATCGCGGTCGCCGCGAACGGCTTGCCTGGGACAATACGCTACGTTTGCCGGAGCTTGGCGGTATTACGGAGAATAATCTGGTTTTCGGTGTCGGCAACGAAAGAGACTCCGCCATCAGCCGCGCCCAAAGTGATGGCGCATACGGCCCCTATTCCGCCAATGTGGACGAGACGCAGCAGAA